>NZ_JBAWFH010000395.1:0-9328 GCF_049591685.1 Rhodococcus sp. (in: high G+C Gram-positive bacteria)
GTGCCGTACTTGTTGTCGAACTTGCTCTTGGTGACCGAATCGTTGACGTTGATTGCCGGGAACGTGAGCTCACCCGCAGCAGCGAACTGGTACAGACGCAGAACGCCCGTGGTGGTTTCTTCGGTCACGCCCTTGACGGACTGTGCGACGTCGGTCCACTTGGTCTTGGACTCCTCCAGCGACCGACGCAGCAGGCCGAGGAACACCTTGTACTCGTCGGAGTCCTGGTCGTCGTCGGTCGGCGGTACGACGCCTGCCTTCTCGAACTGCGCGCCGCGCAGAACCAACATCGTGGCGTCGCCACCGTCGTCGAGGATCATGTTGGCGGGGCGAGCTGTTCCGTCGGCCGCGGCGGGCCAGGTGAGCATCTGTTCGGCGGCCCACCAGTAATCTTCGAGCGTTTCGCCCTTCCACGCGAACACCGGCACGCCCTTGGGCTCTTCCGGCGTTCCGTGCGGTCCGACGACCACGGCTGCGGCAGCGTGATCCTGCGTCGAGAAGATGTTGCAGGACGCCCAGCGAACTTCGGCGCCGAGCGCGACCAAGGTTTCGATGAGCACGGCGGTCTGGACGGTCATGTGCAGCGAACCGGATACCCGCGCGCCTTTGAGAGGCAATACGTCTGCGTATTCGCGACGGAGAGCGATCAGTCCAGGCATCTCGTGCTCGGCGAGGCGAATCTCTTTGCGGCCGAACTCGGCGAGCGACAGATCTGCGACCTTGAAGTCGATTTCACCGCGTTGTTCCACGGTGAGTGCCGATCCTGTGGCCGAACGATCGTCCGGCGTTACTGAGGTCGTCATCTTCCCTCTCTCGTTGTGCGTCGAATTCCTGCACCAGGCTATCGGGTCTCGGCGGCGCGGGTTCGGACCAGGTGCCGAGCAGCCGCGAGACTAGGAGTCCGGGCGCCCGTATTTTGTCAATACCTGCTGCCGACGACGAGGGAGGATGTTGGCTTGGCCGATGTCGCCGTCGTAGTGCGCGAGAACTCGGCGGTCCATCACTCGACGCCACAACGGCGGAACGGCCGCGGCCATCACCATCGTCGCGTAACCGGCGGGCAACTGCGGTGCCTCGTCGCAGCTGCGCAGGGTTTGGTACCGCTTGCCGGGATTCGCGTGGTGGTCGCTGTGGCGCTGCAGGTGATACAGAAAGATGTTGGTACACAGTCGGTCGCTGTTCCAGCTGTGCCTGGGCGAGCACCGCACGTACCGTCCCCGTGCGTTCTTTTCGCGAAGAAGTCCGTAGTGCTCGACGTAGTTGACCGTTTCGAGCAGCAGGAAGCCGACGACGGCTTGGAGGAACAGGTACGGAAGGATCGCGACGCCGAAGATCGTGGCCAGCACTGCGAACAGGGCAGCGCTCATGATCCAACCCTGGATGAGGCTGTTTCGGATGCTCCACCATCGGTGGCCGCGTCGCTCGAGCCGCTGTGTTTCCAGGCCCCATGCCGAGACGAGGCCGCCGAGCACGCTACGAGGCAGGAACGCGTACAGATTTTCTCCGATTCGCGCACTCGCGGGGTCCTCGGGCGTCGCAACGCGCACGTGATGCCCGCGGTTGTGTTCGACGAAGAAGTGCCCGTAGAAGGTCTGTGTGAGTGCCACCTTCGCAAGCCACCGCTCGTGTTCCTCGATGCGGTGACCCAGTTCGTGAGCCGCGTTGATGCCTGTTCCCGCCACGAGTCCGACGGTGACGGCCAGCCCGATCTTGTCGATTGTCGTCAGTCCGCCGAACGCCCACATCCAGCAAGCGACCAGCAGCGTGACGAACTGGACCGGCAGGAAGAGGTACGTGCACCAGCGGTAGAAGCGGTCGTCCTGCATATCGCGCACGTCCGCATCCGACGGGTTGTCCCCGTCGTCGCCGGCAACGAAGTCGATGAATGGAATGACGACGAAGAACACCATGAGGCCGCTCCACCAGAAGATGGGCATTCCGGTCCAGAGAACGAGCTGCGAGGGCAGCAGCGCCGAGGCGGGAGCGAGAAGCCCGAGCAGCCACAGCAACCGCTTGCCACGTCTGCGATGGTGGTTGTTCGTGTTCGGCACCGCGTCGGCGGTTCCGTTCGTCGTATTGGCGACCGCGTCCCCCGACACGCCGCCACCGGAGAGTTCGTCCACGAACGTGGACGCTCGACCGGCGCGATTCACCCGAAATTCCCCTTAGAAAGATAACGTGAGGTTGGTTCGGCGAAGTCTAACAATCGGGGCGCCGGCGACAGACCGACCACGGCCGCGGTTTGTAAAGAAGCACTGGTCGAAGCCCCCGCCCAGTGGGATTCGTCACTGTCCGACGGTGGCTCCGAACACCTCGGCGTCGCCCCAGCGGGCCGTTACCGTCACCGCGGCGTCGGATGCAGGCACCCACACGGCGGCACCCTGTTCGAGCACGAATTGCTCTTTCGGGGGCGCGAGTTCGACGCGCCCCGCCGTGCACAGCACGATTTGCGGGCCGGAGCTGTGCAGTTGCACGGTGGCCCCGTCCTTCAACACCGACCGCGTCAGAGCGAACTCCGACGCGGGGGTTCGGTACAGCATGGGCGCGGCGGCCGCATCGACGTCGGGATCGAGAATATCGAGTTCGGCGGGCTCGAAATCGAGCACCCTCAGCAGTTCCGGGACGTCGACGTGCTTGGGCGTCAGGCCTCCACGCAGGACGTTGTCCGAGTTGGCCATGATCTCGACGCCGGTGCCGGACAGGTACGCGTGCAGGTTTCCCGCATCGAGATACAGACCCTGACCGGGCTCGAGCGTCACACGGTTGAGCAGAAGTGCGGCCAGTACCCCTGCATCCCCCGGATACGACTCCCCCAGTTCGAGAAGGGTGCGTGCCTCCGCAACGAATCGACCGCCGTCCTCGTGGGCCGTCGTGGACAAGTATTGAATGCACCCATCCGCGACCAGAGGCAGGAGTGCGTCGAGGGCGGGCCCGGGCAGCGTGATCCACGACGTGAAAACCGTGCGTAGCCCCGCATCGTCCGGTTGGTCGGTGAGCAACGATCGGTAACCCGACAGGGCATCGACGCCGAGAGCATCGATGAACTGGACGGTGTCACGCGGGCAGCGGAACCCGGCGAGCGCGTGGAACTCGGTCAGCGCGACGATCAGCTCCGGCTTGTGCGACGAATCGCGATAGTTACGTACCGGCGAGTCGATCGGCACTCGCGCCGCTTCCTCGCGTGCGAATCCCTCCTCGGCCTGCCGTGAGCTCGGATGCGCCTGCAACGACAGCGGCTCGTCCGCGGCTAGCAGCTTGAGCAAAAAGGGAAGCCGACCGCCGTACTGCGTCGTCGTCCGAGCGCCCAGCTGAGTCTCAGGGTCTGCATCGATGACATCGAGCAACGACTGCTCGGCACCACCCGACAGCAGACGAGCGGGATCTGCCGGATGTGCACCGAGCCAGATCTCCGCCTCGGGGTGCTCCGACGGCACCGCGCGTCCCTGCAGCTTCGCGAGCGAGGTGCGCGATCCCCATGCATACGACCTGACTGCGCCGCGCAGAGCGTGCACTATCCACCGCCGATCAAACGTAGATACGCGGCGGCCATTTCCAACCGCGTCGCCAACAGTGCCATCGCTTCGATGTCGCCGAAGCCGTTCGGACGGGAAGTTTGGACGTCGCCGACCACCGACGTCGGCTCGAGCGCGCTGACAACCAAGACGTCGGCATCGGCGAGCGCGGCGGTCCGACGTTGCGTCTCCTGCGACAGCGCGTTCGGCGCCGCGACCAGTACGCGTATCGGCGCTTCGGGACGCGGTCCGTCCACCTGCTCGTCGTGGAAGAACGGATCGTAGTCCGCAGCGGGAAGCTGCGCCCTCGACGACCGCGACGCCTCGACTTCGGCTGCGATCACGTCTGCCAGCTCGCCGGTAGCCGTCACCACACCCGCGGCGCGCAACATGACCTCGCTGCCGTGACGCGCCAATTCGGTTGCCACGGCGCCCGCGCCGCTGAATACGACACGTCTACCGGCCATTCGTGTCGCAACGGACTTCGCCGGATTGTGGAACACCTCGTGCACGGGGTGATCGCGTGCAGCTTCGTCGTCGAGGGAATCCGCGAGCAGGGCCAGGTCCGGTAGCAGCGGCCGATAGTTCCCCTCGGAAATCGACGCGAGCACACACACCCCTGCCGCGAGATAGCGCATCAGTGAGTTGTGCTCGCGCACAGCGATCCTCGGCTCGACAAAGAGGGCTCGGCCCCCCGCGGCCGACCGGAGGGGACCTTCGTCCGGCGTCACCACTATCGTTTCGGCGCCACGCCGGACCGCTGCAGCGACCGACTCCGACAGGCGTGGGTCACCTGCGTCGTCTCCGGAGACGACGACGACATCGAGGGGACCGACCCACGAGGGCGTCCCCGGGGTGCGTACGAGCGGGACGCCGATGCGGGCGGAGACCGACGCGATCAGCAGCGATGCAGCACGCCCAGCGCGTCCGTCACCTGCGACGAAGACGACACTTCGTGGCCGCAGATCGTGAAGACGATTGCCGACCGATTCGGCGAACGTCGTCGCGGTCGCACGAACTTGCGCGCCGGCGAGCGCAGCACTGCGCAGGGCACCGTCGACGTCCGCGGCAACCAGCCCATCGGCATCGTCGAGATCGAGGAGAGGCGACAAAGTAGTCATTCCAGCCACCATCCTTACTTGCCCACCGCCGGTACGGTCCACTGCGTGTGATGAATCGTCTGCGTTCGTTTACGTTCGAAAGTCGATGGGTTGCGTATACCCACCGACACGTCCACTACTCCTCGCGCGAGGCCCGTACCACTCCGAGAATCTCGGAAGTCAGAGCGTCGACCTCCTCAGGGCTGCGGGCTTCCACGTTGAGCCGGAGCAGCGGCTCGGTATTGGACGCCCGAAGGTTGAACCAAGCCCCGTTCTCGAGGTCCACAGTTACACCATCGAGGCGATCGACGTGCGCGGTACGGTCGGCAAAGGCTTCGAGCACCGCAGCGGTGCGCTCGGCGGCGTCGTCGACGGTCGAATTGATTTCGCCCGACGCCGAATACGTTTCGTACGACTTCATCAGCTCGGACAGTGGACGCTCCTGCGCTCCAAGCGCAGCGAGAACGTGCAGAGCGGCGAGCATCCCGGAATCGGCACCCCAGAAGTCACGGAAGTAGTAGTGCGCAGAGTGCTCGCCGCCGAAGATCGCCCCCGTGTCTGCCATCTGTTGCTTGATGAACGAGTGTCCGACGCGGGTACGGACCGGAGTCCCACCGAGTTCGGTGACCAGTTCGGGTACCGCCCGCGAGGTGATCAGGTTGTGAATGACCGTCGCCCCGGGCTCCTTGGCCAGTTCGCGCTCTGCGACGAGTCCCGTGACCGCCGACGGCGACACCGGTTCGCCCTTCTCGTCGACGACGAAGCAGCGATCGGCGTCGCCGTCGAATGCCAGTCCGATATCGGCGCCCGTTTCGAGGACGAACTTCTGCAGATCTTTCAGGTTCTCCGGGTCCAGCGGGTTGGCCTCGTGATTGGGGAACGTTCCGTCGAGCTCGAAGTAGAGGGGCTCGATGGTGACGGGCAGCGAATCGAACACCGCGGGCACCGTGTGCCCACCCATCCCGTTTCCGGCATCGACCGCGATCTTGACACCGGACACCTGAGACAGATCGACGAGCTGACGCATGTACGCCGCATATTCGGTCAATAGTTCACGCTCGGTCACCGAACCGTGTTGCCCGTCGAAGGAAGGAACTCCGTCGACCAATTCACTCTTGATCGTCGCAAGGCCGGTGTCCTGCCCGACGGGCTTGGCTCCGCTGCGACACAGTTTGATGCCGTTGTACTTCGCCGGGTTGTGGCTCGCGGTGAACATGGCACCCGGGCAATCGAGCAGACCCGATGCGAAGTAGAGCTGGTCGGTCGACGCCAATCCGATGTGGACGACGGACAGGCCCTGAGAAGTGACCCCGTTCGCGAAGGCCTTCGCGAGATCCGGCGACGAAGCGCGCATGTCGTGACCGATGACGACCTGTGTGACAGACCCGTCTCGAACCAGTCGAGCGAAAGAAGCACCGACGTCGGCGACGAACTTGGCATCGATCTGCTCGCCCACAACCCCTCGTACGTCGTAGGCCTTGATGACTGCGTTGACGGACTCGGCGGTACGTGCCACGAACGGCTCCTCGGTTTTCGGTCTGTATCGAATGTCGGGTGCTCGCACCCTGCGTCGAACGGGTGCTGCAGATGCGGGATCGGTGAAATCGGCCGTCGACAACTCGGCCGTGACGTTCATCGCCCCCGCCTACGAATGTGTCACAGATCGGCGTGCTCGGCGTGACGACGACCCACAGATGTGATCGAAATGATGCCCTCCGCCCGGCACCTGCGCCTCACGGGCAGAAGGCATGTCGTACGAACGAACGACTATCAAGCGGTGGGGTCGGGAAGCACACGCAAATGGCCGCGACGACCGGTTCGTACCGGCGAAGCGGGACGTCGATCGGCGACCTGATCGGCGGATCGGCTGCCGTCGCGCCGCACCCCGGACGAGGAATCGTCGGAACGCGAGCGCTCACCCCGGCCGGCTTCGCGCACGGCCTCGGCCAACGCGGTGAGGTCGTCCTCGTCCGGCGTCGAAGTTGAAAAACCACCCTCGTAGCGAACGAGTTCCCATCCCTTGGGTGCCGTTGTGGTCGACGCATGCACTTCGCAGAGGTCCCATGAATGGGGCTCGTCGACGGTGGCGAGCGGGCCCACCACAGCGGTCGAATCCGAGTAGACATACGTGAGCGTTGCAACGGCCGAACGGTTGCACCCGGGCCGGCAGCATCCACGCAGAGATCTCACGTCCAAGAGAGTACTTCCCCGCTCGGACCGCGAGCCGCTCGACACACCGCTGACGACCACCGATAACCTCTCGGCATGGCTCTAAGTGGTTCCGGACGCAGAACGACCTCCAGATCCGCGGCACGCCACGGACGCGGCATTCGAGGACCGGTCATTCCCAACACCCTTCCTGGACACCGGTCACGCGCCGACAAATTCGACCGGGCGGTGCTCGAAGCGTTTGCGCGCATCGGTCATCGGTGGCACGAGAAGTTGGATCGGCTCGACATCGCGGTCGACGAGGTTCCGAAGATCAGGGCGATCGATCCGGAATCGGTGACGTGGCCTCCGGAGGTGGTGGCAGAAGGGCCCGTCCCGCTCTCTCGACTCGTACCCGCAGGCATCGACAAACGCGGTGACACGACACGCGCTCGGATAGTGCTGTTCCGGCAACCGCTTCAGCGGCGCGCAAAGCACCGGGACGATCTCGAGGACTTGCTGTACGAGGTCCTGGTGGAGCAGGTCGCGACCTATCTGGGAATCGACCCCGACGACATCGATGGAATCGGCGGCGACTGACCCTGAGCCGGTGGCTCCGGCCGAAAGTCAGACGATTCCGCGCTTGAGACGGCGGCGCTCACGCTCGGACAGGCCGCCCCAGATACCGAAACGCTCGTCTTTGGCCAACGCGTACTCGAGGCATTCGTCTTTGACTTCACAGCCGAGGCAGATGCGCTTCGCTTCGCGCGTCGACCCACCCTTCTCAGGGAAAAATGCTTCGGGATCCGTCTGAGCGCACAGAGCGCGCTCCTGCCACTGATCTTCGATCTCTTCGAACATCTGGTCGAACCCGGCGATGAGACTCAGCGCGGGCACCACCTTTTCTCGGACCGGGAATTCGTCGCGCAGTTCGTCGTCCTCGAGATCGACTGCATCGTCGTCGATTTCGACAGCGGCGGCCGAAATCGGTGAGACGTATGCGGCGCCCGCGTCGACCGGTACGACTTCAGGGTTTCCGACAGCGGCGGCCACGGATTCGTCTCCGGGCACCGGGAAGGCGTTGTCCTCGATCGGTTTCTCGCAAACGCCGTGCGCTGCGCCTGTTCGGGAATTGGTCTGCGGCGCGTCGCTGACCGCGCTGAGGTGAGCCAGGGCCTTGCCCTGTTGTTCACGTGTCACGTGCTGGTCGTACATCGCTTCCGCCTCCTCACCATTTCATTGCGCAGAAAAATTCGGTCGGTCCGAACACCTTGCCCCGCGCCGGTATTCGTAGTCATGCCCAGCTGTCGTACCCGAACTGGTGTCCTACCCAAACTCCGGACTTCTATTACACGTTTCCACGAGATGGCAGTACATGGGAACGCATGTTCGAATCAAGAGTCGCCTCAAGCAGATTGGCTTGACGACCATGGAATGACATACATGTGATTAGACACGCCGGAGTGCAGTGCGGTCAAGCCGACGTCGATTTTGCAATACCATCTACCGCCCGAAATCGGCACCCTCCCTGGATTCGCGTCCGTCTTGCGCGTGTCGCAACGGAAACAGGTGGACAGAACAGTCTTGTCGCCCGGCCCGGGACGGGCGCCCGCCCGCGCATCGGCCGCACGGCCTAGGCTTCGAAGCTGTGAAAGTGACTGTCTTGGTCGGTGGCGTCGGCGGAGCCCGATTCCTCCAAGGTCTGAAATCTCTACTCGGTGAGGACGGCGACATCACTGCGGTCGTCAACGTCGGCGACGACGTGTGGATGCACGGACTGCGCATCTGCCCAGATCTCGATACCTGTATGTACACCCTCGGCGGCGGAATAGACACCGAGCGCGGATGGGGCCGAATCGACGAGACCTGGCATGCCAGGGACGAGCTCGCAGCCTACGGCGCAGACCCCGACTGGTTCGGGCTCGGCGACCGCGACATGGCCACCCATCTCATCCGAAGTCGAATGCTGCGCACCGGCTATCCCCTGTCGGCTGTCACGGAGGCACTCTGCAACCGGTGGAAGCCCGGCGTTCGGCTGTTGCCGGTCACCGACGACCGGAGCGAAACCCACGTCGTCGTCACCGATCCGGACGACGCGTCCGGTGAGTCGAAGCGCGCAATTCACTTTCAGGAGTGGTGGGTTCGCTACCGAGCTCAGATTCCAACCCACAGCTTCGCGAATATCGGAGCTGAACAGGCCGCTCCCGCACCGGGCGTGCTCGATGCCATCGCCGACGCGGACGCCGTCATCCTCGCACCGTCGAACCCCGTCGTCAGCGTCGGCGCAATCCTCGCCGTCCCCGGCATCCGCAGTGCGCTGCGAACCACGACGGCGAAAGTCGTCGGACTCTCCCCTTTGGTCGACGGCAGGCCATTGCGCGGCATGGCGGACGAGTGCCTGTCCGTCATCGGCGTCGACACCACCGCCGAGGCCGTCGGCAAGTACTACGGTGCACGCTCCGACACCGGGATCCTCGACACGTGGATGATCCACTCGACGGACACCGCAACGGTTCCCGGGGTCGAGGTACTCAGCGTCCCCCTACTGATGACCGATCCGAGCACGAC
>NZ_JBAWFH010000396.1:0-2155 GCF_049591685.1 Rhodococcus sp. (in: high G+C Gram-positive bacteria)
GCGACCAGGCACACACCGGCACTCGAGGAGTATCCCGTGACGACGACACGCATTCCGGTAGCGGGGATGACATGCGCACATTGCACGGCATCGGTGACGGAAGCCCTGACCGAAGTGGCCGGCGTCACCTCGGTCGTGGTATCCCTCGATGAGGGCGCAGCGCTTGTCGAGCACACCCCCGCCTTCGACCAGACGACCGCCCACGCGGCCATCCGCGAGGTCGGTTACAGCGTCGCCTCGTGACCGAAGCCACCGCCACGGACGAACTGCGTGCCTATCGACATCCCGTCGTCTCGCGGCGTCGGGGGGCAGTGGCGGCGGCAGTTCTCGTCGTCGTCGCTCTCGCGTTCTCTCTGCCGACGACCGTCGCGCTGCGGTACGGTCCGCGCGGATACGAGTCGATCGCGCTGAGCTTTCCCGGCGACGCGACCACCGTCGTCGCCACCGTCACCCATACGGTGGCCACCGCATCCGCCTGGGTTCTGATCGGATGCCTCCTCACGATGCTGTTCCTGCTGGCACCGCCCGGACGCCAGCGCGACCGGATCTACGGCACACCCGAGTTGCGGTGGGCTCAGGTCGCAGCAGGAACGTGGATGCTCTCGTCGGCGGCACTCATCGCCGTCGACGCCGCCGATAAGAACGGGCAACCCCTGGCACGCATCCTCGAACCCGGAGCGATCGCGCACCTCATCGACGCCTCCAATTTTCCGAAGGCATGGATCGTCAGTGCGTTGCTGGCCACCGTCGCCCTGCTTGCTCTGCTGTTCGCCGACACCTGGCGATCGCTGCTGATTCCTCTCTGGTGCGGCGCGATCGGATCGATAGCTCCGGTCGTGGTGGGCCAGATCCTCGTGGGGGCGAACCACGACTTCGGCTCGGATGCCGGAACGGTCGGAGCACTCGTGATCGGCGCACTCTGCGGCACCATCTGGGTGCTAAGCGCACGCGTCGCGACGGGACGTCTGCTCCGCCCAGCGACCCTGCAGCGAGGGCTCGGCACCCTCGGTGCGCTGTGGATGATCGCCGCGCTGGCCGACGCGATCCTGATCCCGTTCAAAATGAACGGACCCAGCGAAGGAAATCCGACGGCTCTCCTGCTCACGGCGCGCGCCGCCGCTCTGGCCGCCATCGGCGCGGTCTTGCTGGTCGGGTGGATCCGACGTCGCCGTCTCTCCGACGCCACCCTCGTCCGAATGCTCACCACCGGTTCGATCCTCGCGGGCGCCGTTCTCGGACTGACAATGGCGATGGAAAACGTTCCCCCACCCCAGTACTTCACATCGACCACGATCATGACGGTGTTCTTCGGCTTCGAACTCACCGAGGGCCCCGACTTCGCCACCCTGGCTACGACGTGGCGACCGAACATCCTGCTGGTGAGCGTCGGCATCGCCGCTGTCGCGGTCTACCTTCTCGCCGTGCGGCGCCTGCGACGCCGTGGCGACCGCTGGCCCATCGGACGCACGGTTGCATGGGTCGCCGGTTGGGTCACCGTCGGTGTCGCCACGAGCTCGGGACTCGGAGTGTATTCGGGGTCGGACTTCGGCATCCACATGATTGTCCACATGTCGCTGAACATGTTGGCGCCGGTCCTGTTGGTGATGGGCGGCATCGTCACGCTCCTGCTTCGGGCGACGACATCGCATCGCCCCGACGAACCCTCCGGCCCGCACGAGTGGATCACCTCGGTGCTGCACTGGCCGGCGCTGAAGATTCTGTACAACCCGATCGTGGTCTTCATCCTCTACGTCGGTTCGTACTACGCCCTCTATCTCACGGGACTGTTCGAGGAGATCATCCGCTTCCACTGGGCGCACCAAGCGATGAACATCCACTTCCTCATCGTGGGCTACCTCTTCTACAGCCTGATCATCGGCGTGGATCGTCCGCCCCGCCCACTTCCCCCGATCGGCAAGCTCGCTTTCGTCCTGGCCGCCATGCCGTTGCACGCCTTCTTCGGCGTGATCCTCATGATGGCGTCGACCCCCATCGCCGAGAACTTCTACCTCACCCTGGATGCCCCGTGGGGGCCCGATCTGATGCTCGCCCAGTACATCGGTGGCGGTGTGGCGTGGGCGGGCGGCGAGCTTCCGCTCGTGATCGTCATCGTGGCCCTCGGCATCCAATGGGCCCGTCAAGACCAGCGCGAAGC
>NZ_JBAWFH010000397.1:0-13107 GCF_049591685.1 Rhodococcus sp. (in: high G+C Gram-positive bacteria)
AGGTGCAGCGGGCCGGACAGGAAACCACCGATGAACCAGGTTGCAGCCAATCCCAACGTCAGGGGATAGAACGCACTGTCCCCCGGGTCCACCGACAGCGACAGTCCGAGCAGCGTTGCCCCGACCACCAGCGTCAGGACCACCACGATGCGGCGTCGCAGGAATGCTCTGTCGGTTTCCTCGTGGTTACGGTCGACCTTCTCCACGAGCGCCGACTTGACGACGTCTTTGACGCTCGTCTGCCACGTCGCCATCACACCTCCGTTGGGTCCTCGTGCTTGTTCGGGAACACTCGTCGTATCACCGATCTCGCATGGTCCGAAACACCGTCGACCACATCGAGGTTGGTACGCACCACCGCAGCCACCGGCCACGAGTACAGCACCTTGCGCGCACCGAGCGATTCCAGCAGACCCCAGGTCTGTCCCGACGACGCCGCGATTCCGTACCGGCGGATGCCGAGTGCGTCGCCTCCACTCCACGCCGCATCGGTCACGGCCAGCCGCATGGGATCTTTCAGTGCTCGAACGCCGGGCGGCGTGCCGACAGAACCCTGAACACTGCGGTGCATCGCCTCTTCGATGGTGGTCCGGCCACCCTCCGGCTCCCCCGCGATGTCGACGATGCGACTCTCGGAGGTGGTCATCGTGTTGTGGAGGGACCCGACGAGGTCTTCGGCCAGGGCATCGGGAATCGGGATGATCTTGCCGATGACACGACCGGCCAGTCCGGTCGGTACGCCGGGGGTCGACACTCCGACGCGCGTCAATCCGGCGGCGTCGACGTAGGCGAACAACAGGTCACGGTAGGGGACGACGTCGGGGCCGCCGATGTCGTACGCCCCTGGTGGCACGGTCTCACGGGACGCCAGCAGGTAGAACAGCACGTCGTCCACGGCGATCGGCTGCACCGGATGGCTCAACCAGGTGGGGAGCGGCAGTACCGGGAGCCGATCGGCGAGGTATCGCAACATTTCGTACGACGTCGACCCTGCACCGAGGACGATTGCGGCCTTGAGCCACACGACGTCGACGCCGTCCACGTTCAGTGCCTCGCCGACATCGGCGCGGCTGGCGAGGTGCTCGGACAGCTCCTCGTCGTCCGGAACGAAGCCGCCGAGATAGACGATTCGCTTTACCCCGGCAGCCGCAGCAGCCTCGGCGAACTGCTGAGCCGAACTACGGTCCTGGGCGCGGTAATCGGACTGACCGATCGCGTGCACGAGGTAGTAGGCCACGTCGATTGCGCCTGCAGCAGTGAATCCTTCGCGCAGCGAGTCCGGATCGCCGGTGTCCATCGCGCATGTATCGACCTCGACGGACCAATCGAACGTCTTCAGACCCTCGGGCCGCCGCGACGCCGCGACGACGGTGTCGCCGGCGTCGAGCAGCGCCGCGACGAGCCGTGAACCGATGTACCCACTCGCTCCGGTGACCAGAACTCTCATTCCTCGAGGCTAACTGCAGATATCCCAAAGCGCCCGTGTGCACTAAATGTCGTTGGGGAGGCACTTCTCACACACGGCAGGAGGAGCCGCGGCGCTTTTGTGGCATTGTTCTGTCATGGCATTGGTGCTCGTGGGCGTGCGTCTTCCCGACCTCGACGGGGGGATATCCGCGGCGAAGTTCGGATTGAACCTCGCCAGGACGGGCGTGCGGTGGGCCCGAGACACGGCCGTGTTCGCGTTCGAAGTGCCAGCACGCGTCGAAGCGCTACTCGACGAGGTATCCGCGCTGATGATCCGCATCAATGCCGTCGTCGATGCCGCGCAGCTCGTGGTGGCGGAGGCAGCGACAACCACTCGGTCTGCGGGTGGCGTCGTCGAATCCGCGTCGAAGACCTCGGTCACCGCGCTCGAGCTCATCGAATTGTTCGATCCGATCGCGCAGAAATCCGCACCCTTCGCGGCCAAATTCGTCGACCATCTGTCCGAGGACGAAGTGGACGCCGCGATCGCGATGGTCGACGAGCTCCCCGGGCTCGTGAAGCACATGGACGCAATCATCCCCATCCTGGCGACCCTCGATACGGTGTCGCCGGAAATCCACGAATTGCTCGGTGTCACAAAGGATGTGCGTCGTGCAGTCATCGGAATCCCGGGGTTCAAATTCTTCCGGAACCGGGGTCAGGTGAAGCTCGACGAGGAGGAGGGGGACTCCATCTGACGATGCCTCGATCCGGTTTGGGCTCCCGCGCGAACATTTTCCGCCACCAGGTTCTGGGTCTGGTCGAGGGGACATCGGCCTCGGGCCTCGGTTCCGGACGTTTGTTCGCTGATCTCTCCGCGACGGCTCGGCCGATTTTCCATTGACGCACCCACTCGTCCACGTCGACCGGCGACAACGGGAGCAAGGGCGGCGATGGCGCCCGTATCCACCCCACGATGCGAGCGTTCAGATCAGCGAGCGCGTCGCGTACCGAATCTTCGAGGCGCAACTCTCCGAGGGTCGCCGGCAGTCGTTCGATTTCTTTGCGTAGTTGCAGAGCTTGCGGCAGCAGTGCATCGGTAGAAAGGTTCTCTCGCGCCAAGAACCCCTTGACCCACCAGAGATCGTCGTCCGGCGTGTCGGCCTTCGGGATCGGCTTGCCTGCGCCCTCGAGGTTTTCGAACGCCCCCCGCTCCTGCGCTTCGCGGATCTGCTTGTCGACAAACGACTCGAAGGTGACGCCGGGCTTCTTTCGCTCCGTCACCCTCTCGATTGTGCCGGATTTCGCGCCTCCCGACACCCTGCGTCAACTTCCGTGACTCAGCCGTATTCGGCAACCAGTCGGTCGAACTCGGCTCGGTCGACCAGCTGCGACTCCCCGATGGCGAATGCCTGGGCGTACTTGCTGGCGAGGTGATAATCGCGTCCGAGTGGTCCGCGTTCGCCGTCGTCCTCTTGAACGCTCGCACCGGGCGGAACTTCGTTCTGCAGGCCGTTGGTCTTCTCACCGAGCCGAGCGTCGAGGTGCGCGGAAATCTTCTGCATGATCTCTTGATCGTCGGTCATGGAACAGCGCTACCCACTGCACCGCCTTTCCACACCTGGGAGCCCGCCCGCAACCCGTTCGACCCTCGCAATGGTTGCGTGTCGGTGCCCGGGGGCATCATGGGCGGATGGCCGGTAGAGCGACGCGCGAGATCGAGGATCACGGTGGATCTGCACTGTCCAAATTCTCGCAGGCCACGCAGGAGTGGTTCGGCGGAGCGTTCGACCGCCCCACCTCTGCCCAGGACGGTGCGTGGAACGCCATCTCGAGTGGCAGGCACACGCTGGTCGTCGCACCCACCGGCTCGGGCAAGACCCTGTCTGCGTTCCTGTGGTCGATAGACCAGCTCGCCGGGCGCGAGCCGCAGCCGGAA
Source organism: Rhodococcus sp. (in: high G+C Gram-positive bacteria) (assembly GCF_049591685.1). Classification (GTDB taxonomy): domain Bacteria; phylum Actinomycetota; class Actinomycetes; order Mycobacteriales; family Mycobacteriaceae; genus Rhodococcoides. Next base: position 3,347 of record NZ_JBAWFH010000397.1, read on the forward strand.
CGCAAGACGAAGGTCCTGTACATCTCTCCGTTGAAGGCGCTTGCCGTCGACGTCGAGCGCAACCTGCGGGCACCCCTCGTCGGGATCACGCAGACAGCGAAGCGTCTCGGCCTCACCCCGCCCGACATCTCGGTGGGCGTTCGGTCCGGCGATACCAGCCAGGCCGATCGCCGGAACATGATCAAGACGCCACCGGACATCCTCATCACTACCCCCGAATCCTTGTTCCTCATGCTCACCTCGGCGGCGCGTGAGGCACTGACGCTTGTCGACACCGTCATCGTCGACGAGGTCCACGCTGTCGCCGGAACGAAACGCGGGTCGCATCTGGCCCTGTCGCTCGAGCGGCTGGATCTGATGTTGCCCAAGCCTGCGCAACGCATCGGACTGTCTGCGACGGTTCGGCCCCACGAGGAGGTGGGGCGCTTCCTCACCGGTGCTGCGCCCATCGAAATCGTCGCGCCGCCGGCGCCGAAGACGTTCGACCTGTCGGTGCAGGTTCCGGTCGAGGACATGACCGAGCTGGGCGTCCGCGAGCCGTCCGAGGGATCGGCGTCCGCCGCGCCCCAGCAGGGTTCCATCTGGCCCCACGTCGAGGAGAAGATGGTCGATCTCATCCTCGACCACAAGTCGTGCATCGTGTTCGCCAACTCCCGCCGCCTCGCGGAGCGGCTCACGGCTCGCCTCAACGAGGTGTACGCCGAACGTCTGGGCGGCGAGGTCGACAAGGATCACAAGCCGCCCTCTCAACTGGGAGGTCCGAGCGAAGTCAACCACGGCGCCGACCCACTGTTGGCCCGCGCGCATCACGGCAGTGTGAGCAAAGATCAGCGCGCGCTCATCGAGGACGACCTGAAGACCGGCAGACTCCGATGCGTCGTGGCCACCAGCAGCCTCGAACTCGGCATCGACATGGGCGCCGTCGACTTGGTCGTCCAGGTGGAGGCGCCGCCGTCGGTGGCGAGTGGGCTCCAGCGTGTCGGTCGCGCAGGTCACCAGGTCGGCGAAATCTCCAAGGGGGTGCTCTTCCCGAAGCACCGCACCGATCTGATCCACTGCGCTGTGACGGTCGAGCGGATGACCACCGGCAAGATCGAGTCCCTGTTCGTGCCGGCCAACCCGCTCGACATTCTGGCTCAGCAAACCGTTGCCGCCTGTGCGCTCGAACCGATCGATGCGCACGACTGGTTCGATGCCGTCCGGCGCACCGGGAGTTTTGCGACGCTGCCCCGGTCGGCGTACGAGTCGACGCTTGACCTGCTGTCCGGCCGCTACCCCTCCGACGAGTTCGCCGAGCTTCGGCCCCGGCTGGTGTGGGATCGAGACGCCAACACCCTGACCGGGCGGCCCGGGTCTCAGCGTCTGGCCGTCACCTCGGGTGGAGCCATCCCCGACCGCGGACTGTTCACGGTGTACATGATCGGCGTAAAGGCTTCGCGCGTAGGCGAACTCGACGAGGAGATGGTCTACGAGTCGCGCGTCGGCGACATTTTCGCGCTTGGCGCCACCAGTTGGCGCATCGAGGAGATCACACACGATCGGGTGCTCGTCAGCCCTGCTTACGGGCAACCGGGTCGACTCCCGTTCTGGCACGGCGACGGGCTCGGCAGGCCCGCCGAACTGGGGCGAGCACTCGGTGAATTCCTACGAAGCACGTCCGAGCGAGAGGCCCTGTCGCAAAGGCTGTCCGACGACGGCCTCGACGCCAACGCCGTCACCAATCTCATTGCGTTGCTCGACGAACAGAAAGAAGCCACCGGCCAGCTTCCCACCGACCGAACCATGATCGTCGAACGCTTTCGCGACGAACTCGGCGACTGGCGGCTGGTGCTGCATTCCACGTACGGCCAGAAGGTGCACGCGCCCTGGGCTTTGGCCATCGGCGCCCGGCTGATCGAGCGCTACGGCATCGATGCCGCCCCGACCGCCTCCGACGACGGCATCATCGTGCGATTGCCCGACACCGAGGATCGCCCTCCCGGCGCGGATCTCTTCGTGTTCGAGCAGGACGAAATTGCCGACATCGTCACCGAACAGGTCGGCGGATCGGCGTTGTTCGCTTCGCGCTTCCGCGAATGCGCCGCTCGTGCACTACTTCTCCCCCGACGTAATCCAGGCAAGCGGGCGCCGCTGTGGCAGCAGCGGCAACGTTCCGCGCAACTGCTCGACGTCGCCCGCAAGTACCCCACCTTCCCTATTCTGCTGGAAACGGTTCGGGAATGCCTGCAGGATGTATACGACCTTCCGGCCCTGGAGCAGATACTTGCGGAGATCGGGCGCAGGCAGATTCGCATAGTCGAAGTCGAGACGCCGTCCCCGTCGCCGTTCGCGAACTCGCTGTTGTTCAACTACGTCGGCGCATTCATGTACGAGGGAGACAGCCCGCTCGCCGAGCGTCGCGCCCAGGCTCTCTCACTCGACTCTGCCTTGTTGGCTGAACTCTTGGGCCGTGTCGAACTTCGCGAACTGCTCGATCAATCGGTCATCGAGACCACCGAATCGGAGTTGCAGCGGCTTGCGCCGGATCGGCGCGCGAAGGACATCGAAGGCGTTGCAGACCTGCTCCGCATGCTCGGGCCGCTCACCGTCGACGAAGTCGACGCGCGCACCGACGGTGACGAATACGCACTGTGGCTCACCGAATTGGGTGCGGCGAAGAGAGCGATGGAGGTCAACTTCGCCGGCCGGACATGGTGGACCGCCATCGAGGACGCCAGCCGGTTGCGCGACGCGCTGGGAGTGCCCCTTCCGATCGGCACCCCCGCGGCGTTCATCGAGCCCGTCGACGATCCTCTCGCCGACCTCGTCAGCAGGTATGCGCGTACCCACGGGCCGTTTTCCGTCACCGACCTCGCCGAGAGATTCGGCATCGGGTCTGCAGTCGCCCGCTCCTCCCTTGCCGCGCTCGGGTCCGACAAGCGCGTCATCGAGGGTGAGTTTCGGCCGGACAAGACTGGCAGCGAATGGTGCGACGCCGAGGTTCTACGGCGTCTCCGACGCCGATCACTGGCAGCTGCCCGACACGAGGTCGAACCCGTCGGCACCGCTACTCTCGGACGCTTTCTCCCCGCCTGGCAGCACGTGGAGAGTCGACAGCTCACCGGAATCGACGGTGTCGCAACAGTTGTGGAGCAGCTTGCCGGCGTGCCGATTCCAGCCTCGGCGTGGGAACCGCTGATTCTCGCCTCGCGGGTGCGCGACTACTCCCCCGCGATGCTCGACGAGCTGACCTCCACAGGAGAAGTTGTCTGGTCCGGTCACGGATCGATCAGCTCGAAAGACGGCTGGATCTGTTTACATCTGGCCGAGACGGCTCCGCTGACCCTCACGCCGCCTGCCGCACCCGATCTGTCCGAGCTGCAGCTGAGCGTGCTCGACGCCGTCGCTGCCGGTGGAGCCTACTTCTTCCGCCAGTTGTCCGACACGGTGGGAAGTACAGACGACGACGGTTTGCTAGCGGCGCTGTGGGAACTCGCGTGGGCGGGTCAGCTGAGCAACGACACCTTCGCCCCGCTGCGCGCGCTCCTCAACTCGACCACCCGTGCCGCACCCAGCCACCGCGCGCCGCGGCGAACGCCCCGCCTGCGGTCGTATCGACGATTCGAGCGCCCGAGCCTGCCCACCAGGTCCGGTCCACCGACTGCCGGTGGACGGTGGTCCAGGTTGCCCGAGCTCGAGCCCGACCAAACCATTCGAGCCCATGCGACGGCCGACGTGCTCCTCGAGCGCTACGGCGTCGTCACCCGCGGGTCGGTGATGAACGAGGGGATCCCGGGTGGCTTCGCGACCATGTACAAGGTGTTGACCACGTTCGAAGACTCCGGCCGCAGCAGACGCGGCTACTTCGTCGATTCGCTCGGTGGTGCGCAGTTCTCCACTTCCGAGGTGGTCGACCGACTGCGGACGTACGAGGAACGGGAGAAGACCGGCGCTCTGGTCCTCGCCGCCTGCGACCCTGCCAATCCGTATGGTGCTGCGCTGAACTGGCCCAAGAAGGAGGTACCCGAGGATTCTCCGAGGCATCGCCCGGGTCGTAAGGCAGGCGCCCTCGTCGTTTTGCACGAAGGCGACCTGGCCCTGTACGTCGAGCGGGGCGGCAAGTCGGTCCTGACCTTCTCCGACGACGACGCCGTCACGGCCGCCGCAGCACACGCACTCGCTGCGACGGTCAAACGCGGAGGCGTGGACAAGTTGCTCGTCGAACGCGTGGACGGTCACGACATTCACGGCACCGCGTTCTCGCGGATGCTCACCGATGCAGGTTTCTCGGCCACCCCACGTGGCGTCAGATTGAGGGGATAGCGTGCCCGAAGGCGATACCGTGTACCGCGCCGCCAACGTTCTCCGAGCCGCCTTGGAAGGGCAGGTTCTCACCGGGTGCGATATCCGTGTACCTCGTTATGCCACCGTTGATTTCACCGGTAGCACCGTCGATTCCGTAGCCTCCCGGGGCAAGCATCTGCTGATTCGCGTCGGCGGCTACTCCATCCACAGTCACCTCAAGATGGAAGGCACCTGGCAGGTGTATCCGCGCGGCGCCAAATGGCGGAGGCCGGCATTTCAGGCACGCGCGATACTGTCGACCGACACGGCCACCGCCGTCGGTTTCGAACTCGGCGTACTCGACATCGTGGACAACGAGGACGAGGTGGTCGGATACCTGGGACCGGACCTGCTCGGACCCGATTGGAAAGCGAGCCTCGCCGTCGCCAACATCGTGTCGGATCCGGAGCGGCCGATAGGGCTTGCGCTGCTGGATCAGCGAAACCTCGCTGGACTCGGCAACGTCTACCGCAACGAAATCTGCTTTCTACGCGGCGTCGACCCTCGCACTCCCGTCCGCGCGGCAGGAAACGTCGACAAGATCGTCGACCTGTCGTTCCGCACCATCATGGCCAACAAGGACCGCAGCCAGCGCGTCACCACTGGAGATCGCCGGGCGGGGAGACATTTCTGGGTGTACGGCCGCGAGAACAAGCCGTGCCGGCGATGCGGCACCACCGTCGAGTTCGGACTCCTGGGTGACAATCCGCTCGAAGAGAGGCAGATCTATTACTGCCCGTATTGCCAGCCTGCACCCAGCTGATCCACAGGATCGGTGCGGATCATGGACAGCATGATCTTCCTTGCACTACTCACCGTCGCCGTCATGGCCGCGTCCGGCGCGGTCGCGGCGCGAGCCCCCCACACCCTCGTCCAAACCCGCAGAGAACGCAGTACGGTTGCAGCCGCTGCAACCTCGTCGCGGTACTGACCGGCGCGCTCACTTGCCCGTCGGCTGCACAGGCTCCAGAATTTCCTGGCGAGCCTCGGGTGCAACCACTCGAAGCGCATCGGCCGATTCGTCGTCCGGTTGCATCTGCGACTTGATCTCTGCTTCGACCCGCGCGTTGTAGGTGTCGACCTCGCGATCCACAGCTTCGGAGTCCCACCCCAGAACAGGAGCGACCAGCGCCGCGACCTGCCCGGCGCAGTTGACGCCGCGGTGCGAGTATTCGATGGAGATCCGGGTGCGCCGCGCGAGAATGTCCTCGAGGTGTAGCGCTCCCTCCGCCGCAGCGGCGTACACGACCTCGACCTGCAGGTAGCTCGGCGCGTCGGTGATCGGCTGCAACAGTTCGGGTTTGTCCTTCGCCATGTCCAGCACTTCGTCGATCAGTGAGCCGTAGCGGTCCAACAGGTGCGTCACGCGATACGGGTGCAACTTGTACATCTCGGCGAGGTGATGCGTCTGGTTGACGAGGGCGAAGTAACCGTCGGCGCCGACGAGCGGAACCTTCTCGGTGATCGACGACGCGACGCGGGCGGGGATGTCGTCTGCCGCAAGGTCGACGGCGTCCTCTGCCATCACCCGGTATGTCGTGTACTTACCGCCGGCAATCGCCACCAGGCCCGGGGCGACGCGCGCGACCGCATGCTCGCGCGACAGCTTGGATGTCTCGTCGCTCTCCCCCGCGAGAAGCGGACGCAGTCCGGCGTAGACACCGTCGATGTCGTCGTGCGTCAACGGAGTGACGAGCACCGCGTTGACCTCACCGAGGATGTAATCGATGTCGGCTTTCGTTGCCGCGGGGTGCGCGAGGTCGAGTTTCCAGTCGGTGTCGGTGGTTCCGATGATCCAGTGGGCGCCCCACGGAATGATGAACAGCACGGATTTCTCGGTGCGCAGGATGATCGCTGCTTCGCTGACGATGCGGTCTCGCGGGACGACGATGTGCACGCCCTTGGACGCTCGAACGCGAAAACGTCCGCGCTGAGCGGACAGCGACTGGATCTCGTCGGTCCACACGCCCGTCGCGTTGATGACGACGTGCCCGCGCACCTCGGTGGTTGCGCCGTTCTCCGAATCACGCACTCGCACACCGGAAACGCGATCTGCTTCACGAAGGAAACCGACGACCTGGGTGGACGTGCGTACGACGGCTCCGTAATGAGCGGCCGTGCGCGCGACGCTCATCGTATGCCTGGCATCGTCGACAACCGTGTCGTAGTAGCGAATTCCGCCGACCAGTGACCTGCGTTTGAGGCCCGGCGACATCCGCAACGCACCGGATCGCGTCAGATGCTTCTGCGCCGGAACGGATTTGGCGCCGCCCATCCTGTCGTACAAGAAGATTCCCGCCGCGATGTACGGGCGCTCCCACACTCGATGGGTCAGGGGGAACAAGAACTTCAGCGGCTTGACGAGGTGCGGGGCCAGAGTGGACAGCGACAGTTCACGCTCGTGCAGTGCTTCGCGCACCAGCCCGAATTCGAGCTGTTCGAGGTAGCGCAATCCGCCGTGGAACATCTTGGACGACCGACTCGAGGTGCCGGACGCGAAGTCTCGCGCTTCGACGAGCGCCACCTTGAGGCCCCGGGTGGCCGCGTCGAGGGCCGCGCCTGCACCGACGACACCGCCGCCGACGACGACGACATCGAATTGCTCCGAACCGAGCTCGTCCCACGCGTCGACGCGCGCCTGCGGACCCAGGAATGTGGTGTTCGATCGGTTGCTCAAGAGCTCGCTCCCCAACTGGGTTGATTCCGTGGATCGTACTTCTGTCGGCGCCCAAACCAGGCTACCGTTCCACCCTGACTACCCGCGAGACCGACGAGATCCGACCAGGGAGACAAGTGACCTCCGACACGTTCATAGCATCGATCGACCAGGGGACGACCTCGAGCCGCTGCATCATCTTCGGCCACGACGGAAAACCCGTCGGGTCCGCGCAGAAAGAACACTCACAGTTGTTCCCGCGTGCGGGCTGGGTCGAGCACGACGCCGAAGAGATCTGGGTAAACGTCCGCGAGGTCGTCGGGGCTGCGCTGGGCAACGCCGACGTGAAGGCGCAGGACATCGCCGCGGTCGGCATCACGAACCAGCGTGAAACGGCGCTGGTGTGGGACCGTGCCACCGGGAAGCCCGTGTACAACGCCATCGTGTGGCAGGACACGCGGACCGACGAGTTGTGCCGTGAGCTCGAGGACGGGCACGGTGCCGATCGGTACCAGCAGATCACGGGCCTACCGCTGTCCACGTATTTCGCCGGGCCGAAGGTCCGGTGGATCCTCGACAACGTCGACGGTGTCCGTGAGCGCGCCGAGGCGGGTGAACTGTGTTTCGGCACCATGGATTCCTGGGTGCTGTGGAATCTGACGGGCGGAGCCGACGGCGGCATCCACGTCACCGACGTGACGAATGCATCTCGAACGATGCTGATGGACCTCGAGACGTTGCAGTGGCGCGAGGACATCTGCACCGACTTCCGTATTCCGATGTCGATGCTTCCCGATATTCGCACCTCGTCCGAGGTGTACGCCGAGGTCCGGCCGCGAGGAGTGCTCGCCGGTGTTCCCATCGCGGGCATTCTGGGTGATCAGCAGGCCGCGACGTTCGGACAGGCCTGTCTCGCTCCCGGAGAAGCGAAAAACACCTACGGCACCGGGAATTTCCTGCTGCTCAACACCGGAACGACACCGGTTCGCAGCGAGCACGGATTGCTCACGACGGTGTGTTACAAACTCGGCGAGAAGGACACCGTCTACGCACTCGAAGGCTCGGTCGCGGTGACGGGTTCGTTGGTGCAGTGGTTGCGCGACAACCTGGGCATCATCAAGGACGCGTCCGAGATCGAGGATCTGGCGAAGACGGTCGACGACAACGGCGGCGTGTACTTCGTTCCTGCATTCTCGGGGTTGTTCGCACCGCGTTGGCGGCCCGATGCCCGAGGCGTCGTCTCGGGTCTGACCCGGTTCGCGAACAAGGGCCACATCGCGCGAGCTGCTCTCGAGGCCACCGCCTTTCAGACACGGGAGGTCATCGACGCCATGCGCGCCGACTCCGACGTCGACCTCACCACCCTGAAGGTGGACGGCGGAATGGTCGTCAACGAACTGCTCATGCAGTTCCAATCCGACATCCTCGGTGTGCCCGTGGTACGTCCCGTCGTGAACGAGACGACGGCCCTGGGCGCGGCGTACGCCGCAGGTCTCGCGGTGGGCTACTGGAGCGGGGAGGACGAGATCAGAGCCAACTGGGCCGCCGACAAGACCTGGGAGCCCGATCTCGACGACGACCTCCGCGAACGGATGTACACCACGTGGAATCGCGCCGTGGAGCGCACCTACGACAGCGCGTGAGCAACGCCCAGACGGAGAACCGCCTCGCGTAGAACAGACTCAGCTGGGTGACGACGACTTTGGCAGCCGTCAGTCCAGGTCGTCGTGACGCATGAGCTGACGCGCTGCTTCGGTGATGGACCCGGTGAGCGACGGGTAGACCGAGAACGTCGCTGCCAGGTCGTTGACCGACAGGTTGTTCTGCACTGCCATTGCGATGGGAAGGATCAGTTCGGACGCGGTCGGTGCGACGACCACCCCGCCGATCACCACTCCGGTTGCGGGCCGGCAGAAGATCTTGACGAAGCCTCGCTTGAGGCCGGACATCTTGGCGCGCGGATTGGTGGCGAGTGGCAGCATCACTGTGCGGGCAGGGACGTCGCCTTTGTCGATTGCCGACTGACTGACACCTACCGAGGCGATCTCGGGACGCGTGAACACCGCGGACGCAACGGTTTTGAGCTTGATCGGCGTGACGGCCTGACCGAGCGCGTGATACATCGCGATCCGGCCCTGCATCGCGGCGACGGATGCCAGCGGAAGCAGTCCGGTGCAGTCGCCCGCAGCGTAGATGCCGGCGACGGAGGTGCGGGAGACGCGGTCGACACTCAGGTATCCACCACGGCCGAGTTCGATTCCGACTTTCTCGAGGCCAAGTCCGGACGTGTTGGGCACCGAACCGACTGTCATCAACGCATGACTTCCCTCGACGGTGCGGCCGTCGGCGAGCTTGACGATCACACCGGATTCGGTGCGCTCCACAGAATCGGCGCGCGCGTGCTTGACGAGGGTGACCCCGCGTTCGTTGAACGCGTCTTCCAGAACGAGCGCTGCGTCCTCGTCCTCGTGCGGGAGTACGCGGTCACGGCTGGACACCGCGGTGACCTTGACACCCATCTCGGTGTACGCGGACACGAACTCGGCGCCGGTGACACCGGATCCGACGACGATGAGGTGCTCGGGCAGGGCGTCGAGGTCGTAGAGCTGACGCCAGTTGAGGATGCGGTCACCGTCGGGCTCGGCGCCCTTCAGAATTCGAGGACTCGCGCCGGTGGAGATCAGGACGACGTCGGCGTCCAGGATGCGCTCCGATTCGTCGGGGAGCGTTGCGCGAATTTGGTGCGCGGCCATGCCCACCTGAGAGTCGATCATCTCTGCGC
>NZ_JBAWFH010000398.1:0-21162 GCF_049591685.1 Rhodococcus sp. (in: high G+C Gram-positive bacteria)
GACAAGGGCTACATCTCGCCGTACTTCGTCACCGACACCGATCGGATGGAGGTCGTCCTCGACGACGCCTACATCCTCCTCGTCGGCACGAAGATCACCGCCGTCCGAGACCTCCTCCCCGTGCTCGAGAAGGTCATGCAGTCGAGCAAGCCGCTCCTGATCATCGCCGAGGACATCGAGGGCGAAGCGCTCGCGACCCTGGTGGTGAACAAGCTGCGTGGCACCCTGAACGTGCTTGCCGCCAAGGCCCCTGGCTTTGGCGACCGCCGGAAGGAAATGCTGCGCGACATCGCCGCCCTGACCGGTGGCCAGGTCATCTCGGAAGAGGTTGGCCGCCGCCTGGACAGCGCCACCCTCGAGGATCTCGGCCGCGCTCGCCGCGTGGTCTCCTCCAAGGATGACACCACCTTCATCGAGGGTGCCGGCGATTCCAGCGCGATCGAGGGCCGTATCGGCCAGATCCGCTCCCAGATCGAGACCACGACGTCCGACTTCGACCGCGAGAAGCTGCAGGAGCGCCTGGCCAAGCTGGCCGGTGGTGTTGCAGTCATCAAGGCCGGAGCAGCAACCGAGGTCGAGCTCAAGGAGCGCAAGCACCGCATCGAAGATGCAGTGCGTAACGCCAAGGCTGCCGTCGAAGAGGGCATCGTTGCCGGTGGTGGCGTCGCGCTGCTGCAGGCTGCGCCCGCACTCGACAACCTCAAGCTCGACGGTGACGAGGCAACCGGCGTGAACATCGTTCGCGTCGCACTGTCCGCTCCGCTCAAGCAGATCGCATTCAACGCAGGCCTCGAGCCCGGCGTTGTTGCGGACAAGGTCTCCAACCTGCCCGCAGGTCACGGCCTCAACGCCGCGACCAACGAGTACGAGGACCTGCTCGCTGCAGGCATCAACGACCCGGTCAAGGTCACCCGCTCGGCACTGCAGAACGCAGCGTCCATCGCGGCTCTGTTCCTCACGACCGAGGCTGTTGTCGCCGACAAGCCCGAGAAGGCCGGAGCGCCCGCAGGCGATCCGACCGGTGGCATGGGCGGCATGGACTTCTAAGTCCGGCTCACTCGAATCAGCCCGGCTCCACTTCGGTGGGGCCGGGCTTTTTCGTGCGTCACGATTGCCCGATAGTTGGGCTCGCAGGGCCGAAACGACCCTGCGAAGTCATCTATCGCGCACGCCTGCTCCGTCGACGCTTCCGGACCACCGCGATGATCTCGTCCACCACCTCGTCGAGACGAGTGTTGACCATGGCCGCAGAGAAGCGGAGCACACGCCAATCGTCGTCGATCAGCCAGTTCTGCCGTATCCGGTCGTTGGTGAACACCTGCGGCGCGATGTGGAACTCTCGGCCGTCGATTTCGATGAGCACGCGGCCTTGTCGGCAGACGAGATCCCCGAAGTACGGACCGATGCGCGCATTGATGTCGAGCTTGAAACCGCGGGCCACGAGTGCGCGGGCGACCATGCGTTCGGGCTCCGACAGTGTCCGTGGGCAGCAGGTGCGCAGTTGCTTCCGCACGGCTCGAATTCCGTGCCGCCCTGGTGATGCGTCGACCAGTCGAGCGAGGCGTTTCCAATTGACCTGCGTACCTATCGCCGCGTCGAACAGTGCTTCGAGTTCGGGTTCGGCCAAGTCGACAGCTGTATCGAACAGGGCCTGTTCGATGGTGACGACGGGTAGGCCTTCCCTCCGAGAGGGGGTGACGAGGCGCCGGTGCAGTTGAACCCATTCGGGTGCACGGGTTTGTGCATTGGGGGCGACGGTGGCTGTGACCAGAACGGGTTGGGGGATCAGCCCCCACATCCATGCTGCTGTCGAGTGACTGAACACCGCTCGGGGTTTCCAGAGGTGGACGGCGTGGCAGCGATCGAGATAGGTGGGTTCGCCGTCGCAGTAGGTCGACGGTAGAAGCCTGGTCAGCGCGGACGGTCTGATGCCGCGCCCGACGAGGTGCGCTCGTGTATGTACCCCCATGGCCGTCAACTGTCGCGTACTTTGCTCGCAAGCCTCGAAATCTATCCACAGGCTGTGGATAGATTTCATGGTTGCGCGATAGTTGGGTGTATCGGGCCGAATGCGCCTCGGCAAGCGAGGTATCGAGCAATCAACCGTGGCTGTGGCGCGAGGGCTGAGGCGTCGGCTCCTGACCCGGTTCGTCGACGACGAATTGCCCCATCAACCCGTTCCGAAGGGCGTTCGGCCTCAGGGACACCTACGCTCGTTGGTATGGCATCTCCAGCAATCGAACTCGAAGTGGGCGAGCGGACGGTCCGGATCTCGAACCCCGATCGCGTGTACTTCCCCGAGAGCGGGGCGACCAAGCTCGACCTGGTGAACTACTACCTCGGTGTAGGCGACGGAATCGTGCGCGCCCTGCGCGAGCGGCCGTGCATGATGCACCGTTTTCCGACCGGATTGTCCGGCGACAAGGTGCACCAGAAACGTGTGCCCAACGGTGCACCTCCGTGGCTCGAAACCGTCCGCGTGAAGTTTCCGCGCTACAACCGCACCGCCGACGAACTCTGCGTCACCGAGCTGGCGCACGTCGCGTGGGCCGTGCAGATGTCGACGGTCGAGTTCCACCCCTGGAACTCTCGACGCGCGGATGTCGAGATGCCCGACGAGTGGCGCATCGACCTGGACCCGATGCCCGACTGTCCGTTCGATCGAGTGCGCCGCGTCGCGGGCGTCGTGCACGAGGTGCTCGGCGAATTGGGTGCGGTGGGTTGGCCGAAAACCTCTGGAGGACATGGTCTTCACGTCTACGTGCGGATTCGACCGGACTGGGGCTTCAAGGATGTACGACGTGCCGCGCTGGCGTTCGCACGCGAGGTCGAGCGTCGAGCCCCGGATGACGTGACGACGACGTGGTGGCGCAAGGATCGCGACCCGGCCAAGCTGTTCGTCGACTACAACCAGAATGCTCGCGACCACACGATTGCCAGCGCCTACTCGGTGCGCGGAAACCAGCAGGCGACGGTGTCGACGCCGATCTCCTGGGACGAGGTCGCGGACGTCGATCCGCGTGAGTTCACGATCTTCACGGTGCCGAAGCGATTCGCCCAGCTCGGTGACCTGCACGCAGGCATCGACGACGCGGTGTTCTCGTTGGACACGTTGCTCGAATGGGCCGAGCGTGACGAGCGCGAGGGGCTCCGCGAACCCGAAGAGTGAACGTGGGGCCGGATCTCGGCGAAGGGGGCGTCAGTTCCGCAGGCGTAGTCTCCCGCGCGGATGCCGTCCACGATGCGGTGGTGCTCGATGTTCGATTTTGTCGACGGTGCCGGTACTCATGGCCTTCGACAAGCCGGTCGGAACGTGGACAGTAGGATCGATCGAAGATCATCGCGCCGCTGTTGGTCATTGGATGGTACCTGTGCCGCAACCGCATTCGGGCCGTCGCCGCCGAACGAGAGGTATGACGGTTTGAGTTCCATCACGCTTGTGACCACCGGCGGCACCATCGCCAGTAGTCGCGACGAGCACGGCATCAGCAGGCCGGGCGCGGGCGCACTGCCCTTCGATGTCGGGGCCGACGTCACCGTGCGTGAGCTGATGGTCAAGGACAGTTCGAGCGTGAATTTCGCGGACATGGACCGGATGGTCGACGCGGTGTCTCTAGCGCTTCGAGACCTCGACTGCCGCGGAGTGGTCGTCCTGCACGGCACCGACACGATGGAAGAGTCCGCGCTGCTTGTGGATCTGTTTCACGACGATCCGCGTCCCGTCGTGTTCACCGGGGCGCAGCGCACTGCCGATCACTCGGATCCGGATGGGCCCGTCAACGTCGCCGCAGCGGTCGGCGCGGCGCTCGATCCGACCCACCGCAATCGCGGGGTGCTGGTGGCGTTCGGTGGAAAGGTGCTTCCCGCGCGAGGTCTGTCGAAGCTGCACACTTCGGAGTTGGATGCGTTCGTCAGTTCGGCCGAACCCCGCATCGTGCTGCCACGCGTGGCGATCGGGGGAGTGCGGGTCGACATCGTCTCGCTCTATCCGGGGGTCGATGCCGTCGCGATAGACGCGTACCGAGCGGCGGGCGCCCAAGGAATCGTGTTGCAGGCGTTGGGCTCTGGTAACACCAATGCCGCAGTGGTGCGCGCCGTCGAAAAGTGTGTGGCGCAGAACATTCGGGTGGTGGTGACCACGCGGGTGCCCCTCGGGTCGATCGCACCCACCTACGGCGGCGGGGGAGGCGGAGCGGATCTCGTCGACGCCGGTGCCGAGTTTTCTCCGCAGCTGCGGGCCGGTCAGGCTCGGATTCTCCTTGCGGCGCAGATCGCCCAGAGTGCGAGGCACTGCGCTTAGTCGAGCTCGGATTCACCCCAGCTCGATACGATCACTTCGTCGCCCACGCTCAGCGTGCCCTCCTGGATCACCGTGAACTTGGATCCGAACGCCACCCCCTTCTGCGCCGCGGTGCGATAGGTCTTCAGGGTCTTCAACGGTTCGGGCCCCGCTCGTTCGCCGCGGCTCTGGTCGACGGTGGTGACCGCGCATCTGATCGCCAGCTTCGTGTATGCCAACACTGTGCCGCCGATGGATGCGTCACGCACGAGGTCTTCGCTGTGTGGCTCGTCCCACCCGGTGACGACGATGTTCGGCCGGAACCTGTTCATCGGAAGAGGCTCGGGCACGCGCGAATTGAGCCCGGTCAGCGTCGCGTCCGACAGGATGTGCACTGCCGCGCTGTCGGCGAACCCGGCTGTTCCCGGCACAGCGCCGTCGGTGACGCGGTCGAAGGTCGGGGGCACCGCAACCAGACGAGAGGATTCGCCCACGACGGCGGTCAGCCACCGCGCTATCTCGTCGCCCTGGTCGATGCCCATGAGGGGCTGACGAAACATGGTGACCTCTCGCGTCGGCGATTCGAGATCGATGCGTGTGGTGACGGCGCCGAATTCTCGGTGCTCGAGCGTCAGCGCGTTGTCGGTGATCGACGGGTTGATCAGCGCCAGTACCGGATCGCTTCGTTGACTACGAAAGGTGCCGCCGGCGTCAGTGATCATCAACTGTCGGTCGTGCTCGAGGCCGCGGGCCGTCAGCCGAGCCGACGGCAACGAGTGCCCCGCGCATCCCTTGACCGGATAGCAGATCAGTTCCGACACGGCAGCGCTCACCCGAGCGAGGATACTGGTACTCATGACACGAGCACTTCTTGTAGTCGACGTACAGAACGACTTCACCGAGGGTGGCGCCCTCGGCATCGAAGGCGGCGGCGAGGTCGCGCGAAAGATCAGCGCACTCCTGGCGCGTGAGGGCGACGAGTACGACCTCGTCGTCTCCTCCCGAGACTGGCATGACGCCGACAATGACAACGGCGGACATTTCGCCACCGCCGAGGCCCCGAACTTCACCACTACCTGGCCGGTTCACTGCGTCGCCGGCACGATGGGCGCGGAATACCACCCCGATTACGCCACCGGGTCAGTGGACGTCCACGTCTACAAGGGCCAGGGCAAACCGTCGTACTCGGCGTTCCAGGGCATTACCGACGAGGGATTGTCGTTGCCCGAGGTGCTGCGCCGCAACGAGGTGACCGACCTCGACATCGTCGGCCTTGCCACGGACTACTGCGTCAAAGCCTCCGGTCTCGACGCCATTGCCCTGGGTCTGAACGTTCGGATTCTCACCGACCTGGTGGCCGGCGTCGCCGCGGACTCGTCGAAGGAGTCGTTGAAGGAGTTGACGGGGGCGGGCGCGAGGCTCGCTTAGGTGGTGCAGGAGTGGAGCCTGCGGAATGACTCAGGTGGTGCAGGAGTGGAGCCTGCGGAATGACTCAGGTATCGATCGTGGTGGTGATGGAGGTGACGGAGGGTGCGGCGGGGGTGCTGCCGAAGCCGAAGGTCACCGGGGGAGTGACCGGGGTGAGGGTGCCCAGGTCTTCTCCGCGCCACGATGCTTCGGCGCCGAAGATTCGGTGCTGGTGGCGGGCGCCGTAGTACTCGCGGCGGTCGTTGCCTGCGCTGCCGCGCGTGCGGACTCCACGCAGGACGACTCGGGCGATGGGGTCGGAGATTCGGCAGAACCACGGCGCCGTCGAGATGGCCGAGGGCATCACTGCGAGCAGCCTTCCGAGCAGGGTTGGGCCGCCGATGGTGAGCGATACCCGTAGGTCGTCGGCACTGAGTTCGACACTGTCGCCGTGCCGGGTGAAGTCGACGGGAGTCAGGTAGGTCTCGTCGAAAGTGTATGTGGCGGTGACGAATTCGCGGACGTGTTCCGTCGGCGCCAGCAGTAGGCGGTGGCCACTCGCGAACTGGATCATGACGTCGGTGAATTCGCCGAGGGGCGAGTCGGTCCAATGCCCGATCACCACGCGGACACCCGACGTCGTGCCGATCCCGTAGATCTCGCCGTGAAACCGTGATCTTCCCATCACACCGACTGTAGCCACGGGACGCACACAGTCGGTGCATGATGGGTTACATGGCGTCTTTGCAACCCACGATCTTCGTCCTGTTCGGCGCGACCGGTGACCTCGCCAAGCGGATGGTCCTTCCGTCGTTCTACCAATTGCACGTGGAGGGACTGCTGCCCGAGAAGTGGTTGCTCATCGGCAACGGGCGGCACGCGACCCCCAACGATGAGTTCCGTGAGCACGTCAAGGATGCGCTCGAGGAGTTCGCGTCCGACATCGGCATGGATGGTTGGGACGAGTTCTCGAAGAGGATTCGATTCGCAGGGAACGGGTTCACCGCAGACGACCCGGGTGAGTTGCTCGACGTGGTCGAAGCCGGCCGCGACGAGCTCGGCGACGCGCAGCTGGTGCACTACATCGCGCTGCCGCCGAGCGCGTTCGAGGACTACACGAAGGCGCTCGGCGAGCACGGTCTCGCGGAGGGTTCGCGGGTGGTGTACGAGAAGCCGTTCGGTACTTCGCAGAAGGCGTTCGAGCAGTTGGACAGGGTTGTCCACGAGGTGCTCGACGAGCATCAGGTGTTTCGGATCGACCACTTCCTCGGTAAGGAAGCCACCCAGAACCTGCACGTACTGCGCTTCGCCAACGGCATGATCAGCGGCATCTGGAACGCCGAACACGTCGAGCAGGTGCAGATCGATGTGCCGGAAACGCTGGACATCGACGATCGAGCGGAGTTCTACGACAGCACGGGCGCTGTGCTAGACATGCTCGTCACGCACCTGTTCCAGGTTGCCGCCGAAATCGCGATGGAGCCGCCCGCCTCGCTCGAGGCCGACGATCTGCAGTCCGCGCGCGAATCGGTCATCGGGTGCTTCCGCCCCATCGATACCTCCGAGGTGGTGCTCGGCCAGTACGACGGGTACCGCGACGTCGACGGTGTCGCAGACGATTCGACGGTCGACACGTTCGTCGCCGCGAAGCTCTGGGTCGACACCGACCGTTGGCGCGGAGTGCCGTTCCTGCTGCGCACCGGCAAGATGCTCGGCACAGGGGCGCAGCGCGTGTCACTGGTGTTCAAGAAGCCCGCCGACAGTCCGCTCACTTCTCTGCCGGACGACGGCGCCGTGCTGTCGTTCGACCTGTCCGGCAACGGGTCGATCGACATGGCGATGACGGTGAAAGAACCGGGCGCGGACTTCGACCTGTCGGTGGGGCACCTGTCGTTGCCCCTACCGTCGGTGCCGGACGCAGAGCCGCTGTCGCCGTACTCCCGACTGATCCTCGACGTGCTCGGCGGGGACCGATCGTTGTTCACCCGGCCCGACGGGTTGAAGCACGTGTGGGAAGTTGCAGCACCCTTGCTCAACAACCCGCCCGCGGTCAAGCCCTACGCGCCGAAGTCCATGGGCCCGCAGGAAGCCGACGACCTCGCCGCCCCCTGTGGCTGGCTTGTGCGCTAGGCGCTTCGCGCCCGTGTGCCAAAAACGTGGTTGGAACAACACTTGATGCACACCGGTGGCGGAGCCGCCTGATGCACACCGGTGGCGGAGCCGCCTGATGCACACGGGCGGCGGAGCCGCCTTACCGCTGCGGCATCAACATCCAGGCCGCGAGGTAGACCAGAGCGACGGTGCCGCCGGTGGCGAAGGCGCCGATGACGGTGAGGACGCGCACGAGGTTGACGTCGATGGCGAAGTATTCGGCGATGCCGCCGCAGACGCCTGCGACCATCTTCTTGGAGTCGGAGCGAACGAATTCTTTGGGGGTGTCGGTGTATGTCATGGACACAATTCTGTTCGGCCGCAGGCACGTTGCACATCGGGAAAACCCCCGATCTTCACCCTGAGATACAGAACCGACCGAACCACGCAATTCGGGCGGTTGGCGAGCTCGACGACTTTTACCGACCGATTATGGACCTGGAGGCAGAGCGACCGCTACGGTCTTGACTGTTCGACCTACCTCGTACCACCTTCGGAAGGAATGCACCCATGCTCGGAGATCTCTTCGGCGTTATCGGCGACCTCATCACCGGCGACATCATCAGTGGCGAGAACGGAATCGGCGACCTGCTGCTCGATTCTCTCCTCGATTCGATCCTCGGTGACAGCACCGGTAGCTTCGGCTCCAGCTAGGTCCCGCGGACTTTCGCCCGAGGCCCCGCACCGCCCGCAACAGGCCACGGCGCGGGGCTTTCGGCGTTCGGCGAACGTTGCGCGTTCACTCCGCCGTTACCGATTCGTTCCCCATCGCAGATAGTTTTCGAACCATGAGCAACACATTCAGTTCGTTGGGCGATCTCTCCACCATGGTCGACCTGGCGGACACGTCCGGATTCGTCGTCGACGACAGCGACGACGACGATCCCGTCCTGCTCACGGCGTCCGACAGCCGCGTCGTGGACACCTGGCGCGAGGACTACCCGTACGACGAGCGGATGACCCGCGAGGAGTACGACGCCCAGAAGCGGTTGCTGCAGATCGAGCTCCTCAAGCTGCAGATGTGGACCAAGGAAACGGGGCGACGACACGTCATCGTTTTCGAAGGACGTGATGCGGCGGGCAAGGGCGGCACGATCAAGCGGTTCGCCGAGCACATGAACCCCCGCGGCGCACGCGTTGTCGCACTCGAGAAGCCGTCGGCTCGCGAATCCACCGAATGGTACTTCCAGCGCTACATCCAGCACCTGCCCGCGGCCGGGGAGATCGTCATGTTCGATCGGTCCTGGTACAACCGCGCGGGCGTCGAACGAGTCATGGGCTTCTGCACCGAGGACCAGCATGCGCGATTCGTGCGGCAGGCGCCGCTCTTCGAGCAGATGCTCGTCGACGACGGAATCAGCCTCACCAAGTTCTGGTTCTCGGTGTCGCAGCTCGAGCAGCGGACACGCTTCGCCATTCGGCAGGTCGATCCGGTGCGTCAATGGAAGCTGTCCCCCATGGACCTCGCTTCGCTCGACAAATGGGACGCGTACACCGCGGCGAAAGAAGAGAGCTTCCGGGCCACGGACACCGATATTGCGCCGTGGACGATCGTCAAGAGCAACGACAAGAAGCGCGCCCGGATCAATGCAATGCGCTTCATCTTGAACAAGTTCGATTATGCGAACAAGGACCCCGAAGTGGTGGGCGAAACCGACCCGTTGCTCGTGGGGCGCGCTCGCGACGTGATCGGCGAGTGATCCGAGCCTGCTCCTGGGTGATCGTACCGTTATACAAAACCGGTCGTTACCAGCTTTCGACCATGGCGTTGTTTGATGACCGGTGTGATGCGGTAAGAACGTAACTGGGTCGTGATCGATCGGCTCTTTCTACAAGCGAGGAGACTCTCATGGGTTCTGCAGCAACGTTCATCAGCGACATCTTCAGCGGCGTGTACGACGGCGTCGTCGACGCGATCGTCGAGCAGATTACCGGCATTCTGACCTCGGGCAGCGCGGAGTAATTTCGCTCAGGGTCACTCGCGGCGTCGGGGGCCGCGGTGGCCCGCCCGTATCACGGGAAGCAATGTTCCGGTTTAGTTTCTATATAAGTGCCTTCTGACTTTTATGGCTCCAGCGGTGGCGGGGACGGAATCCCTTTGATATCAATAGGACTGGCAGCGGCCGACTTTCAAACGCTGCCGTACATGACCGCGATCAGAGGAGTTCTTCACATGTTCACGTCCAGCGAGCTCGACCTCAACCTGCTTTCCCTGCTCGCTCAGCTGTTCACGGGCAGTGCCGACGGTGGAGAAATGTCCATCCCCGCCTGATTCTCGAAACTACGAAGGCCGGCCGCCTCCGAACTCATCGGATGCGGTCGGCTTTTTGCTGCCGAGGTAAAAAGCGGCCGAAGGCTGGTTTCGGCGGGCGAAATAAACTCGAGATATCTTCGGCGTTGTTCCGTTGCGCCCTTGCCGGGGCTGATATCAATTACATAACCGCAGCAGCGGTAACCCCCCTCGCCTAGGAGTGTTCATGGAATTTCTCGCCATTCTTCTTCAGCTCTTCGGTACCGGTAGCGCTGGAAGCTCGGACTCCGAAACGCCTCCCGTTATCGCGCCGTAGTAGCAAGCTCCTCCGACAGCCGGGATGCACTGCATCCCGGCTGTTTGCGTTTCTGCGCACCTACCTAGTCTTGCCCCGTGGAAACCGTTCCGATTCAGATGCCCGATGCCTCTACCGTTCCGGTGAGCTTGTTCGAGTCCGAGGAACCGCGGTCGGACAACCCGGTCATCGTGGTGTTGCCGGGCTTGGGGATTCCCGCGGGCTACTACGGGCTCTTCGCGCACGAGTTGAACGCGCGAGGTTTTCACGTCGCCACTGCCGATCTGCGTGGTCAGGGTGACAGTCGCCCCAAGCCGGGCAGCGCGAGCACGTACGGCTATCACGAACTCGCCGCCGTGGATTTTCCGGCGATCTTCGAGGTCGTTCGAGAGCGTTTCCCCGATGCGACGCCGTATGCGCTGGGGCACAGCATGGGCGGTCAGCTGGCGTCGCTGTACGCATCACGCATTCGGGGCCGGCTCGGCGGGTTGATTCTCGTCGCCTCGGGGTCGCCCTTTCATCGCGGGTTCGGCCGGGCGCGGGGTGCGTCGCTGTACGTCGGTGCCGCGGCAATGTCCCTGACCAGCAGCATCGCCGGGTTTTGGCCGGGGGATCGGATCGACATCGGCGGTTTCGGTCGGCAGTCGAAGGTGCTCATCGACGATTGGTCGCGTTTTGCCCGTACAGGCAGGATCGAGCCGTCCGGTGCAGACATCGACTACGAGGAGCGCATCGCCCGCCTCACGCTGCCCGTGCTCGCGATCACCCTCGAAGGCGACGATCTGGCTCCCGAGGAGTCGATGCGCAATCTCTTGGCCAAGTTCCCGCGCGCCGACATCACCGCCCGTCGTCTCGACGAGCCCCGAGGTCACAACGACTGGATTCGTCGACCGTCGTTCGTCGCCGACGAGATCGAAGCCTGGTTCGCGCGTTAGTTTCCGAGCGCCCGCCAGAGGAACTGGAACGCCAGCGCTGTCTTGAATGCCAGCTGGGCGTTGTCGGCGGCGCCTCCGTGGCCGCCTTCGATGTTCTCGTAGTAGCTGACGTTCTGCCCGACCTCCTCGAGCCGCGCGGCCATCTTTCGGGCGTGGCCGGGGTGCACGCGATCGTCGCGGGTGGACGTGGCGATCAGAATCGGCGGGTATGTGCGCTCATCGGGGCCGACGATGTTTTGGTACGGCGAGTACTCGGAGATGAATTCCCACTCGTCGGGGTCGTCGGGGTTTCCGTACTCGGCGACCCACGACGCACCGGCCAGCAACAGGTGATACCGCTTCATGTCGAGTAGCGGGACCTGGCAGACGAGCGCGCCGAACAGCTCGGGGTACTTCGTTTCCATGATGCCCATCAGCAGCCCGCCGTTGCTGCCGCCCTGCGCGCCGAGCTGAGCGGGCGTGGTGATTCCGCGGTCGACGAGATCGCGTGCCACGGCTGCGAAGTCCTCGTGCACCTTGTGCCGTCCCGCCCGCAATACCTGGGTGTGCCACTCGGGGCCGTACTCACCGCCGCCGCGAATATTGGCGACGACGTAGGTGCCGCCTCGCTCGAGCCAGGCCAGCCCGGTGGCGCCGCTGTACGACGGCGTCATGGAGATTTCGAAGCCGCCGTATCCGTAGAGCAACGTGGGACCGGGCGTGGAGCCTGCGGAATGCCCCGTCGGACCGGGCGTGGAGCCTGCGGAATGCCCCGTCGGATCGGGCGCGGAACCTGTGGAGTCTGCGGGGTCCTTGCCGATGACGAAGTAGGGAATGGCTGTGCCGTCGAGTGAGGTCGCGAAGTGCTGCGTGACGTGCAGACCTTCGGTGTCGAAGAACGCCGGTGCCTGTTTGAGTGCCTCCACCGTGTTGCTGCCGACGGTGCCGTAGAGCAGCGTGGCGGGCGTCAGGTAGCCGCTGGAGGAGAGGAAGAATTCGTCGCCGTTCTCCTCTGCGTCGGTGCCGACGATCTCGATGGAGGTGAGTTCGGGTAGCCCCTCCATGGGTGCGTCGGCCCATTGGTCGAGGCCGGGAGTCAGCACTCGCAGTTCGGTTCTGACGTCCACGAGGGTGACCACGAGCAGGTGGTTCTCGGTCCAGGTGAATTGGTGCAGCGAGCGGTGCGCGTCGGGCTCGAACAGCACGGTCATTTCGCGCTCGCCGGCGATGAAGCCGTCGAAGTCGGTGGCGAGGAGGGCTCCGGCCGGGTAGGTCACATCGCCGATGGTCCAGTCGGTCATCGTGCGGACGAGCAGCCATCGTTCGTGGACGGACGTCGTCGCGTCGGTGGGCGTCTCGACAAGCACGAGGTTTTCGCCGTCGACGAGGTACAGCTCGGCGTTGTAGAAGTCGGTGGCCCGCTGCGCGAAGTCCCGTTCGTATCCGGGGGTTCGGTCGTGCCAGGCGGAAATGGAGATGTCGCTCGGTTTGCCCTCGAAGACGACGGTCGCGTCGGCGAGTTCGGTGCCTCTGGTCCAGCGCTTGGCGATGCGGGGGTAGCCGGACTCGGTGAGCGATCCGGCGCCGAAGTCGGTGCCGATGTAGACGGTGGCGGCGTCGATCCACCCGATGTCCGTCTTGGCCTCCGGCACGAAGAATCCGCCGTCGACGGCGTCTCGGAACCGGCGCGTGCCGAGGTCGAACTCACGGACGACGGTAGCGTCGGCGCCTCCACGGGACAACGTCACCAGGGCGGTCTCCTGGTCCGGGCGGAGCACTTGCGCGCCGCTCCACACCCAGTTCTCTCCCTCGGCGGTGGCAACGGCGTCGAGGTCGAGAAGCACGTCCCACTCCGGTGCGCTCTTGCGGTATTCGTCCATCGTGGTGCGACGCCATAGCCCGCGGATGTGGGAGGCGTCGCGCCAGAAGTTGTAGAGGTACTCGCCACGCCTGCGGGCGTACGGGATCCGGGCGTCGGTGTCGAGGACTTCGCGGATACGGGCTTCGGTATCGTCGAACTCTTCTCCGGCGAGGGCAGCCGTCGTGGCTGCATTGCGTGTCCGCACCCAATCGAGGGCCTTGTCGTCGGTGACTTCTTCGAGCCACAGATAGGGATCGCCGGTGATGCTCATGCACTATTTGTACCCTCGCGCGTACTGTCCTCCGCGCGTACTGTCCTCCGCGCGTACTGTCCCGATAGGGCGAGTAGGGGAGGGGCGAAAGTGACGTTGTGGGATCAGCACAGTTGTCTGCCTCTGCTACCGACGGCCGACATCGCCGAGCTGGCCCGCTACCCACTGGGCAGCTACGTGTCGGTCAACGTCGGGTACTCGCCGCACTCGAGAGCCGACGCCACCGCGCTCGCCGCCGACTTTCGTCGAAAAGCGCTCGCCGACGGGCGCTTTCGCATGGTCGACGACGATCTGCACGGCGACGATCTGCACGACGACGATCTGCACGACGCCGACGCGGGTGCCATCGACGCGAGTGCCATCGTTCTGGCGTTCGATCTCGAGGACTCCGGGCCGCTCGAGGGCGACCTCGACAATGTTGCCTACTTCTACGCGCTCGGCGTGCGGTCGATGCTGGCGTCGTACAACTTCTCCAATGCCGCCGGGTGCGGATGCCTGGACGTCGAGGACACCGGGCTGACGGGCTACGGCCATGACCTCGTCGCCGAGATGAACAGGGTCGGCATGCTCGTCGACGGCTCGCACTGCTCCATCCGCACCGGCCTCGGCATGGCGTCCGCGACGCTGGCGCCGATGATCTACAGTCACTCGAATTTCGCAGCGCTGTGGCAGCATCCCCGCAACATCACCGACGAACAGGCGCGTGCGTGTGCGTCGACGGGAGGGGTTGTCGGAATCAACGGTGTCGGCATCTTCCTGGGCGTCAACGGGCCGGCCGACGCGGAAGCTCGCGTACGCGCGATGGCGGACCACATCGAGTACGGGGTGAACCTCCTCGGAATCGACCACATCGGGATCGGCTCGGACTATTCGTTCGACCACGAGGACTTCAATGCCGAACTGGTGGCCCACCCGGAGGCGTTTTCCGAGCAGTACACCCGCTGGGGGCAGCTGCAGTGGGTGCCGCCGGAGGACATCGTCACACTGCCGTCGGTTCTGCGTGAACGGGGATTTACGGACGGCGCAATCGCTGCGGTCTGCGGCGGTAACTTCCGACGGATCTCAGCCCTGGCGACGCCTCGTTGACGACGGCCGAGGGTGGCTACTCGCCGGTAACGAAGACCAGTGGGGGACAGCGTCGGAGCACGGGACTACCCTGAGTAATCGTGACCTCACACTATGACGTCGTTGTCCTCGGAGCCGGTCCCGGTGGGTACGTCGCTGCTATCCGCGCGGCACAACTCGGGTTGAGCACTGCCATCATCGAGAAGAAGTACTGGGGCGGTGTGTGCCTCAACGTGGGCTGCATCCCGTCCAAGGCCCTTCTCCGTAACGCCGAGCTGGCGCACCTCTTCACCAAGGAGGCCAAGCTGTTCGGTATATCGGGCGAAGCGACCTTCGACTTCGGCGCTGCATTCGATCGCAGCCGCAAGGTTGCCGATGGGCGCGTCAAGGGCATCCACTTCCTGATGAAGAAGAACAAGATCCCCGAGTACGACGGTGTGGGCACGTTCACCGACGCCAACACCATCGAGGTGGAGTTGAGCAAGGGCGGCACCGAGACCGTCACGTTCGACAACGCGATCATCTCCACCGGTAGCGTCACCAAGCTTCTGCCCGGCACCGAGCTGAGCAAGAACGTGGTCACCTACGAAGAGCAGATCATGACCCGGGAGCTGCCCGGATCCATCGTCATCGTCGGCGCAGGCGCCATCGGCATGGAGTTCGGCTACGTTCTCAAGAATTACGGTGTCGACGTCACCATCGTCGAGTTCCTCGACCGCGCGCTCCCCAACGAGGACGCAGACGTCTCGAAGGAAATCGAGAAGCAGTACAAGAAGCTCGGCGTCAAGATCATGACCGGCGCTGCGGTACAGAGCATCGACGACGACGGCTCGAAGGTCACCGTCGCGATCAAGAACAACAAGTCGGGTGAGACCGAGACGCTGACCGTCGACAAGGTCATGCAGTCCGTCGGTTTCCAGCCGCGCGTCGAGGGCTTCGGTCTCGACAAGACCGGCGTCGAACTCACCGACCGAGGTGCCATCGACATCGACAACGTCATGCGCACCAACGTCCCGCACATCTTCGCCATCGGCGATGTCACCGGCAAGCTGCAGCTTGCTCACGTGGCCGAGGCCCAGGGCGTCGTCGCAGCCGAGACCATCGGTGGCGCCGAGACCCTGCCGATCGACGACTACCGCATGATGCCTCGCGCGACGTTCTGTCAGCCGCAGGTCGCCAGCTTCGGCCTCACCGAGCAGCAGGCCAAGGACGAGGGACGCGACATCAAGGTTGCCACGTTCCCGTTCGCAGCCAATGGCAAGGCGCACGGTCTGGGCGACGCCACCGGTTTCGTCAAGCTCATCGCCGACACCAAGTACGGCGAGCTCATCGGCGGACACCTCATCGGACCGGACGTCTCCGAGTTGCTGCCCGAGCTCACCCTTGCGCAGAAGTGGGACCTGACGGTGCACGAGCTCGCTCGTAATGTGCACACCCACCCGACGCTGTCGGAGGCTCTGCAGGAAGCCATTCACGGCCTCGCAGGACATATGATCAACTTCTGATCCACCCGCTCTGCCCACGCGGCGGCAATCACTTCTGTGGTTGCCGCCGTTGGTGTTTGTGCGGCGGGCGCGGGCCAGGTGTGCACTCAGTGGCCAGCCACGTGGTGCGCATTCGACCACCCGGTGAGCGTTGGTGGGAAGCAGGGCGGGGCGCAGGCGCGGGCGAGCGTTCGTGGGATAGGCGTTGCAGGTCGGGGTGGTGGTATGGGTGCCGGCCCAGCGGGTTCGAGCAACTCTGTGAGGATTCATAAGGGCGGTGCAGTCGAAAATTGACATCTCATTCCCATAAAGCTGGTAATTTTTCGATCGCTGCGCGAGGGGTGCGGTCGAGGGGGAGCAGTTGTGACGAGTACAACGGCGCGGACTCCGGTTCGTAGGCGTGTGACGGGTGGGGTAGTCGGAGGTCTGCGTGCTTTCGGGCAGACGCTCGAGCTCGGTGTACGCGCGTTCTCGTATTTGTTCGGTGACATTGTCAAGCTTCGGCATCCGTGGCGCGACACCGTCGAGCAGGCGTGGTTCGTCGTGACTGTGACGGTGATTCCTGCGGTGCTGGTGTCGATTCCGTTCGGGGTCATCGTGTCGGTGCAGGTGGGGAGTTTGACCAATCAGATCGGTGCGACGTCCATCGCGGGTGCGGCAGGCGGGCTGGGGGTCATTCGTCAGGGCGCGCCTATCGTCGCTGCACTCTTGCTGGGGGGTGCAGCGGGAGCGGCCGTCGCCGCGGATCTCGGTGCACGCACCATTCGCGATGAAATCGACGCGTTGCGGACAATGGGTATCGACCCGGTTCGTCGGCTTGTTGCGCCGCGGTTGGCCGCGATTCTTCTGATGGCTCCGTTGCTGTGCATCTTGATCATCTTCATGGGTCTTGCCGCTGGTTACGCGATCAATATCGGCTTTCAGGCCGGCACGCCGGGTAGTTACATCAGTTCGTTCGCATCGTTCGCATCCGTCGGTGACCTCGTGATCGCGTTGGTGAAGACGGAGATCTTCGGGGTCATTGTCATCATCGTCGCGTGCCACCGGGGGCTCGGCGCAGAACATGGTCCGCGCGGTGTCGCGAACGCGGTCAACGCCGCTGTCGTGTTGGGTGTCGTATCGGCCTTCACCGTCAATGTCGTCGTCACTCAACTGGTGGCGATGTTCATGCCGCAGAAGTTGGGATGACCAATATGGCAACTCCTTCGACCTACACGCTCCCGGGTACTGCGAGACTCACCCGTGGTGCGCGTCGCCTGGGCCGTATGCCCGGCGATGCGCTCGAGATGCTGGGGCACCAACTGACGTTCTGTATCGAGGTGGTCGGGGCCATCCCGCACACCGTCCGTTCCTACCAGCGGCAGATGATGTTGATTCTGCGTGACATGACCTGGGGCAACGGTCGTCTCATCGTCGGCGGCGGTACGGTCTCCGTTCTGGTGGTGCTCGGTGTCGCTGTCGGGGCGTCGATTGGTATCGAAGGCTTCAACACGCTGGGCATGGTCGGGATGGAGCCGCTGACCGGGTTCATCTCCGCGTACGCGAGCACTCGGGAACTCGCGCCGATGATCGCCGCGATCGGCTTCGCCGCGCAGGCGGGATGTCGGATGACGGCGGAGATCGGTGCGATGCGCATCTCCGAGGAGATCGATGCGATCGAGGCGCAGGGCATCCGACCGATACCGTTCGTCGTCACGACGCGCGTCATCGCCGGAATGGTGACCATCGTTCCGCTCTACCTGTTGACGTTGATTCTCGGTTACGTGTCGTGCGCAGTGGTGGTGAGCGTTGTGGGCGGGCAGTCATCGGGGACTTACGACCACTACTTCAGCGCTTTCCTCCAACCCATCGACGTGTTGTATTCGCTGCTCAAAGCAGCCATTTTCGTCGTGACCATCATCGTCATCCACGGTTATCAGGGTTTTTACGCGACGGGTGGGCCCGAGGGGGTGGGTCGCGCGTCCGGTCGAGCAATCCGCGCGAGCCTCATCGCCGTCGTCGTATTGGACATGGTGTTGACGTTGGTGCTGTGGGGTTTCGACTCCGGCATAAAGATTTCGGGGTAAACCATGGCGGTCTTCGAAGATCTGTCCGGCCGATCGGCCGGACGCGCCACACTGCGATCGAGGGGAATCGTGGTGACGTTGATCGTGGTCGTCGTCGCCGCGACTTTGACGGCGTATGCGAGGGGAAAGTTCGACTCCACATATGATCTGACGCTCGACGTGTCCTCGGTCGGCGACGGTTTGACGCCCGGAGCGGACGTCAAATTCCGCGGCCTGTCGATCGGTACCGTATCGGCGATCGACACCGTCGAGTTCGGCAGGCAGCAGATCGCGCTGAAGCTCGATCCGGATCAAGCTGGTGAGCTCACCGACACCGTGCAGGCTCGGTTCTCGTCGTCCAACGTTTTCGGTTCCACTGCAGTCGAGTTGGTCACCGACGGTGGCGGGATTCCGCTGCCCGACGATTCGACGCTCGCCGTGGCCACGGATACGACGGGGGCGACCGTCACCGGTGTGTTCCGCAGAGTCGCTGAACTGACCGAGGTGCTCGATTCGGATCAAGTTCAGGATCTGTTGGATCTGCTCGCCGATACGTCGGTCGACGTGAGCGCGAACCTCAAACCGTACTTCGACACTTCATTGATGTTGGCGGAAAGACAGATCGACCCACTCGCGTGGAAGTTGCACCGTGGCGCGGAGATGGGAGCCGGCCTCGACGACCTCGTTCCGCCTCTGCTGGATCTGGTGACCGGTGTCGTCGACAAGAGCGCCTACTACGAGGCGCCGGTCGATCGGACGCGCACGCTCGATGCCATCAACGGTCTGAGCGATCAGCTGGTCGTCCCGATCGGTCAGCTCCTCGAAACGAACAATCCGAATCTCACGACACTGCTGTCCACCGTGCTCGATCTGCTCGTGCCGATCACCGCGTCTCTCGGAACCCTCGCACCGAGCTACGACAAGATTCCAGGTGTCCTCGACGGAATCTCCGACGCCTTTCCTGTGGTCGACGGCGCCCCGGTGTTGCAGCTCGACGTCATCGTCAAGACGATGCCCAACATGGCCGCGCCAGTCGCCGCATATCTTGCCGAGGACGAGGGCCGATGATCAAGGTCGCTGGACCGCTGGCCAAGCTCCTGGCGTTCATCGCCATCACGGCGGTGTGTGCCGTGGTGATCGTGACGGCGCTGCGAACACCGGTGTCCGGTCCGACTGCGTCCTACGCAGCGGAGTTCGACGATGTGTCGGGGCTGTACGTCGGTGACGACATTCGCATGTCGGGAGTTCAAATCGGCAAGGTCACCGGCGTGGATCTCGACGGGGCCGAACGACGCGGAGCCACCGCACTGGTGTCATTCGAGATCGCGGATTCTCGGCCGGTGTTCTCCACGACGCAGGCCGCTGTCCGGTATCAGAATCTGTTGGGCCAGCGGTACGTCGAGCTCGTACAGAGGCCGGATCCGGGCTCGGCGCTTCCTGCGGGCGCGACCATCGCACGCGAGCAGAGTATCCCGTCGTTCGACATCTCCGAACTGTTCAACGGCTTTGAGCCCATCTTCGACACCCTGGACACCGCGCAGCTCAACCAGTTCGCCGAGAACATCCTCCGCATGGTGCAGGGCGACGGAAGTGGGTTGGCACCGGTACTGCGGGATGTCGACCGTCTCTCCGAGTTCGCCGTTCAGCGGGAGGCGATCATCGGGCTCCTGATCGACAATCTGGGTCAGATTTCGTCGACCATCGGCGGCAAGTCTGCCGCGGTGGCCGATCTGATCCGTGACTTGACCGGGTTGGTGTCTCGGCTCAGTACCGAGATGGACGGTGTGCTCGGGGCGCTCGATCAAGCCAATTACGGGTTCGCTCCGCTCGTCGGGCTGGCCGAGCAACTTCGTGACGCGTACGACCAGGGTTACTTGCCGATCGACGGACTGCTGCGACGCCTGCTGCCCCAGACTGGCCAGGTCACCGAAATATTGGCCCTCGCGCCCGGCTTGTTGATTGGGCTCAACCAGAGCATCCCTGCGCCAGGCGCGCAAACCTACTCGTGCAGCCAAGGGCAACACGATATTCCAGGTATCGGTCGAATAGTGCTGAGCAATCAGAATTTGGTGGTGTGTCGATGAGCCCGCGCGCCGTGCGCAGAGGTGTACGTGACGAGCAATCCGAAAACAGAGCGCATTTCTTCTGGGGCAGTGTCGGACTCGCGGTGCTTCTCGTGTTTCTGCTCGTGGCGGGAGCGCTGTATACCATGCCGTTAGGAGAGCGCACCTACACAGCGCAATTCAAAACAGCGGGCGGGGTAGAGCCGGGTGACGAGATCCGTATATCGGGAATCGGTGTCGGATCGGTGCAT
Organism: Rhodococcus sp. (in: high G+C Gram-positive bacteria); assembly: GCF_049591685.1. Lineage (GTDB taxonomy): Bacteria > Actinomycetota > Actinomycetes > Mycobacteriales > Mycobacteriaceae > Rhodococcoides. The sequence continues at coordinate 20,338 of NZ_JBAWFH010000398.1, forward strand.
TCGGTCGAACTCGCAGGGGACCGCGTCGACGTCGAGTTCGGTGTGAAGCGGGGAATTTTCGTCGGCGACGCAGCGACGTTGACGGTGAAGCTCTTGACGCCGATCGGTGGTCACTACGTAATGCTCGATCCGGTGGGTGACGACGAACTCGGTTCCGCGACGATCCCACCGGAGCGGACGCAGGTTCCGTTCGAATTGTCGGACGTGATCGAGTCGTCGACTCCGCTCGTGCGCGATATCGACGGTGCGACGCTCCGTCAGACCGTGTCCGAGTTGGATCAGGCGCTGTCCGCGGCACCGGATTCGACGCGTGCGATCGTCGACAACCTCTCGTCGCTGACCGATGTCATCGCGCAGCGCTCCGACCAGTTGGAACGTGGATTGTCGGTCTCCGACGAGTACGTGGGCTCGTTGGTCGACGATCGTGTCATGCTCACCGAGCTCGTTCGCCAACTCGGAACGCTCACCGAAGGTTTCGGTAACAAGCGAGAAGACGTGGTGAGTGCCTTCAACCTTCTGCAGCGGCTGTTTCAGTTGTTCCACCGGCCGGTCATGGCGTTCGAGGAGGTATTGGAGCCTTCGGTCATTCAGCTCGAGGAAATCACCCAGAAGCTCTTCGCGCGTCTAGGCGACTTCGACAGTGCCGTGACCATCATGAAGGACAGTACGGATCAACTTTCCGCAATGCTCGCCGAGGGAGACGGACTTGTGATCGATCAATCGGAGACCGCTGTCGATCTCGGGGTCTGCATACCGGCACCAGGGACGGCGTGCTGATGAGGCAAAGCATCGTCACCGTTCTGTCGGTGGTCACCATCGTCGCCG
>NZ_JBAWFH010000399.1:0-12601 GCF_049591685.1 Rhodococcus sp. (in: high G+C Gram-positive bacteria)
GACGTCCCCGCGATACTCGGTGCCGCAGCGAGTCCGGGCCTCGCCGAGCAGGACGTCGTCACCTGGACAGGTCCCACGACCGCCCTGACCGTTGCCCGCAGCGACATCGCGTCCGGATACGCCTGCCCGCGCGTTCATCCCGCGGGCACTTCGCCCGGGTGGTCCGAGGTGGACGCCGAGTACACGGTCGAGCGGTATCTCGGCCGCTTCACCGGCGCACCGGTATCGCCGGCGGACCTCGAGGGCGATCACCCCGTGGTGTGCGACAACCGCCTCCCCTGGGACCCCCAGGGCACCGGTGCGCCGACGATTCCCCCGCTGGCCAACAATCCTGGGCGCCTGACCGGGTCGGTGTCCTACAACCCGAACAGCGTGTACGTGGCGTTCGTCGACGGTGACTACACGACCGTGTACGCCGACGTCACCAACGTGTCGGGCTTCGAGCAGAACCAGGTGTTCACGCTCGCCCTCCGCCAGAGCGGATACTGCATCGGCGACGTGGCCTGAGCGTCACCGACAGATAGATCAGCCCACATGGACGTTCGGGCGCTGCGCGCGGTCCGGCTCTGCTCTGCGCAGCACCTCCCGCGTCACTGCCGCGACCTCTCCGACGCCGATGAACAGGAACCGGGCCAGGTTGACGATGGGATTGCCCTCCGACCATTCGAAGTAGACGTTGGGCTCGAATCCGGTGACGTCACGGATTTCGAGTAGCACTGCGGCAATGGAATTCGGCACCGCAGCGGCGTCCAGCCACAGGATCCGGTAGTCGCCCTTCTGCCTGCCGTGCACCACGAGATCCGTCGAGAAGTCCGATGCGTTCTCGATATTGACCTCCAGGAACAGAACGTGATCTTCCGCCGGGATGTGACTGTGTGCGCGTTGCTGACGTTCTTTCGCTTCGTAGCGTGAGAGCTCGAGATGGCGCGAGTCGTGCGAGACGAGTTGAATCGCATGTCCGGATGCCGCCTCGGACAGAAACTTCGACGCCTCCTCGTCGAATGTCACGGAGGTGGCGCGTAATTCGAACGACCGTGCCACCCGCGACCAGAACGACACCACCAGAATGGCAACCACGAAGAAGGACGCGACCTTCACGCCGTCGGGTCGCTCGACGATGTTGGTAGCCGTCGTGTACACGAAAACGATTGCCACGAGACCGAACAGCCACGCTTGTCGACGTCGTCCATCGCGGCGCGAAGAGATGGTCACGGCCACGGCCGCGGAAGTGATGAGTACCAGCACCCCGGTCGCGTAGGCGGCGCCCTGGGCATCGACACTCGCGTCGAAGTACAGCGTGACGAACGCGGCGATCAGCGCGAAGACGAGCACCATCGGGCGTGCCGCGCGCGCCCATTCCGGTGCCATCCCATATTTGGGTAGGTACAGGGGAACGAGATTGAGCAGGCCCGCCATCGCCGATGCCCCCGCGAACCACAGAATGGTGATCGTACTGACGTCGTACACGGTGCCGAAAACTTCACCCAGCTGCTCGTGCGCGAGATAGGACAGCGCGCGGCCGTTGGCCTGTCCCCCGGGCTGAAACTCCTCCTGCGGGATAAGGACGGTGGTGATGATGCTCGATGTCAGCAAAAAGCTGCACATGACGAGTGCTGCTGTGGTGATGAGTCGTCGCGCGTCTGAAATGCGATTGCCGAGTTGGTCGTCGTTCCCGCCGTCGATCTGCGGCATTACCGCAACTCCCGTCTCGAAGCCGGACAGGCCGAGGGCCAGTTTCGGAAAAACGATGAGGGCGAAGGCGATCATCATGAGGGGGTTTCCGTGCTGAGCTGTCATGGCGTGTTGCCAGTCAAACAGCAGCGACGGCTTCTGCGCGATTTCCCAGGACCCCGCGATCACGACGACGAGGTTGACCGCGAGGAAGCTGACGACCAACGCGACCGCTATCCCGATTGCCTGGGTGAAGCCGCGAAGAAAGACCGCGGCGAGCATTGCCAGCAGCACCAACGTAACGACTACCTGGGTGCTACCCATACCGTCCGGCGCATAGGGGTTTTCGATGATGTGCGCGGACGCATCGGCAGCCGACAGTGTCATGGTGATGAGAAAGTCGGTGGCGGCGAAGCCCAAGAGCGCCAGCACGAGGAGCTTGCCGCGCCATCTCGGCAGCAGCTTCTCGAGCATCGCTATCGAGCCCTCGCCCGTGGGGCTCTCGCGGCAGACGCGGCGATAGACCGGGAGCGCGCCGAACAGGGTCAGAAGAACCAGTACGACGGTAGCCAGCGGTGCCAGCGTCCCTGCGGCCAACGCGGCGATTCCTGGCTGGTACCCGAGCGTCGAGAAGTAGTCCACACCCGTCAGGCACATGACCTTCCACCACGGGTAGGTGTGCTCGTCCTCGGTCGGCTTACGGTACGGACCGAGATGACTCGACGGATGCTCGGTGGTGCCGCCGAGCAACCACGAGCGCAGGCGCACCATCTGGCGAGCCTAAACCCAGCCTGCGCGTCAGCGCAGCAAACAACCCGTATGCGCTAGCGCAGAACATCCGTTCCGACGAAGGGCACCAGAGCTTCCGGGACGCGGACGGTGCCGTCGGCCTGCTGGTGGTTCTCCAGGATCGCGACGATCCAGCGGGTGGTGGCGAGGGTGCCGTTGAGGGTTGCGGCAATTTGCGGCTTGTTGTTCTCGTCGCGGTATCGCACGCCCAGGCGACGGGCCTGAAACGTTGTGCAGTTGGATGTGGAGGTGAGCTCGCGGTAGGCGTTCTGCGTCGGAACCCATGCCTCGCAATCGAACTTGCGGGCTGCCGACGATCCGAGATCGCCTCCCGCTACATCGATGATGCGGTACGGAAGTTCCACGGCTGCCAGCATCTCCCGTTCGAACTCGAGCAGCTTGCGGTGCTCGGCCGCCGCGTCCTCGGGCTTGACGTAGGAGAACATCTCGATCTTGTCGAACTGGTGAACGCGAATGATTCCGCGCGTGTCCTTGCCGTAGCTGCCCGCTTCGCGGCGGAAGCACGACGACCACCCGGCGTATCGCTTGGGACCGCCGGCGAGGTCGATGATCTCGCCCGAGTGATAGCCGGCGAGCGCGACCTCCGAGGTTCCGACGAGGTAGAGGTCGTCGGCCTCGAGACGGTAGATCTCGTCGGCGTGTGCGCCGAGGAAGCCGGTTCCCGCCATGATCTCGGGCCGGACCAGCACCGGCGGGATCATCATGGTGAAGCCGTTCTTGACGGCCTTCTGCGCCGCGAGCTGCAACATGCCCTGCTGGAGCAGCGCGCCGTAACCGGTCATGAAGTAGAACCGCGACCCGGATACCTTGGCGCCGCGCTCCATGTCGATCAGGTTGAGCGATTCTCCGAGCTCGAGGTGATCCTTCGGCTCGAAGTCGAACGTCGGAATGTCGCCGACAGTCTCGAGCAGCACGAAGTCTTCTTCGCCGCCGGCCGGAGCGCCGTCTTCGACGATGTTGGAGATGGCCCTCTGGGCGACGTCGAGAGCGGCGTCGGCCTCGTGTTGCTGCGCCTCCGCGGCCTTCACCGCGGCCGCGAGCTCGGACGACCCGGCCAGGAGCGCGGGGCGCTCCTCGGGGGACGCCTTTCCCACACGCTTGCCGAGTGCCTTCTGCTCTGCGCGAAGCTGGTCACCCGCGAGCACGGCGGCCCGCCGAGACGCGTCGGCTTCGAGGAGTACGTCGACGAGACCGGGGTCCTCGCCTCGCGTGCGCTGCGAAGCACGGACGACGTCGGGGTTCTCACGAAGAAACTTCAGGTCGATCACGGACGCAAACCTTACTTGCCGAGCATCCCCAGGTAGTCCTCGCGTCCGAACATGCGCGCCGCGTCGATCGCCGACGGATGCCCACCGTTCGGGTCGGCGCCTCCGTCGATCAGAGCCTTCACCACGTCGTCCTCACCCTTGAACACCGCTCCGGCGAGCGGCGTCTGCCCCTTGTCGTTGGGGCGGTCGACGTCGACGCCTCGTTCGACGAGGGCCCGGACGGTGGCCGCGTGACCGTGATAGGAGGCAAGCATCACGAGCGTGTCGCCGGACTCGTTGTTCAGGTCGACCGGGACACCCGCGTCTATGTATGCGGCAAGGGAGTCGGTCTCGCCGGTGCGGGCCATGGCGAACAACCGACCGGCGAGTTCGGAAATGTCCTCTGGTGTCTCGTCCGGGTGCGTCATGGGACTCCAAGATACTCGGGCATGATGGAGGTGATGTCGACAAGCGATCCTGACAAGCCGAAACGACGCGCTCAGCGCACGATCACCGCGCGAGGAGCGCGTCGAGGGTTGGCTCTGGTCGCCATCGGAGCGGTCGGTGCGGCGGCGGTCACAGTATTCGTCTCCGGCGGGTTCTCGCAGCCGGAGAAGATCACCACCCATTCGGTTGCCGGCCCTGCGACCACCGGACCCGTCACGGCGAAGAGCTTCGGTTCGGCCGACCCCGGCACCTGCCTGCAGTGGACGGCCACCGACGACCCCGAGACCGATCGTCAGGATCTGGCGGAGGTGCCGTGCGCGCAGCCGCACCGCTTCGAGGTCGCGAAAGATATCGACATGTCTGCATATCCGGGCATCGAGTTCGCGCCCGGCTCCGCCTACCCCGGTGCGGTCCGGTTCGGTGAGCTGCGCGACGAGCACTGCGTCGACGTCGTCGACGATTACCTCGGTACCAAGTTCGATCCCAACGGCAAGTTCAGCGTCGGCCTGATGTTCCCCAGCCAGACCGGGTGGGCCACTGGTGAGCGCACGCTGCGGTGTGGCATTCAGCAGTCGTCCAACACGGGTGTTCCGCAGGAGATGACCGGGTCGGTGCTCGACCAGGACCAGTCCAACGTCTGGGCCGTCGGCACGTGCGTCGGCATCAACCAGAACGTTCCGGCCGACCCCGTCGACTGCGGCAGTCCGCACGCCTTCGAAGTGGCATCCATCATCGACCTGCAGCAGCAGTTCCCCGCCGGCATCCCCAGCGAAGCCGATCAGGATGCCTACCTCGAACCGACGTGTACCGCGGCGGTCGACGCCTACCTCGGCTCGGACACGGCCCTGCGGGACAAGACGCTCACTCTTTTCTGGGGCACGATCGACGTGACCAGCTGGCTCGCCGGTAGCCGTCAGGTGTCCTGCTCGATCGGCAAAGAACTCGACGAGGGCGGCTTCGCGACGATCACCGGGTCCGCGAAGGGCGAGATCCTCGTCAACGGTCAGGCGCCGGTGCCGCCGCCTTCGGCTCCGGACGGCCGGGCTCTACCCACGCCGCTGCCGGGCGCTGCCCCGATCACCCCGGGCGGGTGACCATTCCCACCGAAATGAGCCGTACGGAGTTCGAAGAGGCCGTCGGCGACGCACTCGACACGCTCCCGCCCGACATCACCGACCGGATGGACAACGTCGTCATCCTCGTCGAGGACGAGCACCCCACCGAGGACATCCTCGGCCTCTACGAGGGCATCGCGCTCACCGAACGGTACGAGTACAGCGGTCACCTTCCCGACGTCATCACCATCTACCGTCGGCCCATCCTCGAGATGGTCGACGACGCCGAGGACGCGAAGCGGGAAATCGCCATCACCGTCGCGCACGAGGTCGGCCACCACTTCGGTATCGACGACGATCGCCTGCACGAGCTGGGCTTCGGCTGACGGTTGCCTGGGCGGGGCCTGCCTGGAAAGAAAGCATCCGAGCTTGTTCGGGTTCAACGGAACCGATCCGGTGTCATCGCCGTCCAAGTCCTACGAGAGAGCTGTTCGGGCGCTGCGTTCACCCGGGCGGGTACACACGACTTTCGGGGGGCACATGTCACGCACGGTGCGGGTCGATCCAGCGGCGCTCGAGGCCGCGGCTGCGGACCTCGATGCAGCTGCGATTCGATTGCAGAGCAATCTGGCGGCCGCGGTACTGCCGATTGAGGCGGTTCCGTCCGGCGCCGAAGAGGTTTCGATGCTGGCCAATCGATTCTTCAGACACTCGGCTGGGTCGTTCACCCCGGCTGCCAGAGAGGCCATCGACGAATTGATCGCCACGGCAGCGGCTCTACGCACGCAAGCGGCCGCGTACCGCGAAGTCGATCTCGAACACGGACGCGCACTCGGACTGTGACCACCCTTTCGAAGCGAACAGCAATGGAGCAATACCGATGACACTCGGAGTAACCGGCGTGGTCTGGTTCCCGCGCACCGCCACCGTCAACGCCACGTCGCTTCTCGGAGGTGCAGGTGCAGCGCCGCTGGTCACCGCGGCAGCCGCATGGCAATCGGTCTCGGTGGCGTACGCCGACGCCTCCATCACCGTCGGACGCGTGATGGCCGTTCTCGCCGCGGGGTGGGAAGGCGAAGCAGCCAACGCAGCGCATGCTCGACTCGGCGCCTTCCTCGCGTGGACCAATGAGTCCGCGGCGAAGGCCGCTCAGATCTCGGGGCTCGCAGCGAGCGAGTCGGCCGCGTACACGGCTGCAGCACTGACAATGCCCAATCCCGTCGAGATAGCAGCGGTGAAGACGGCCAAATACACCGCGTACTCGACGGGCGGAGCACTCAACGGCAGCGCCGAAGCACTCGAGGTCGTCGATCGGGCACTGGACGTGCGAGCCACGTTGGTGATGGAAGCCTACGAGGCCGCAACCACTCCGTTGGCCCTCCACGTCTCGTTCGATCGGCCCCCGTCCATCGTGAACGACGGCGGCACGGGCTCGGCTGCATCCGACGGTATTGCCGCCACCGATTCATACAGTGAGACAGGCATTTTCGGGTTCGAAGCACGCACCTCACCAGCACAGGCAGCGGTCGCCGCAGTAGGTGCTGCGCTGCAGAATCCCGGGCTCGCCGGCGCAGCGGGACAGATGGCGAGCACCGCCGGGTCGGTTGCCGGTTCCTCCGTCACCACGGTGGCATCTGCGGCGACCAACATCGGCAGCGCTGCTGCGACGGCTCTGACGAGTCCGGCCGGAAGCGGCCAGCCGTCCGGTGCGACGCCGTTGCGCGCCGACATGGGAGCCACCGGTCCGATGTCGACGCGTGCCGTGTCCACCGGCTCGCCGTTCGGTGCGGGCGGTCAGGCCGCAGGGGCCTACGGCGGGTCCGGCGGTCTCGGGAAACTTGCCGGGTCGTGGGGTGCACCATCGGGCACGGTCGGCGACCGACTCGCGGGCGGTTTCGGTGCCGGTGGTTCCGGCGCCGGCGGAGTGGTCGGTGGCTTCGGTACCGGGCACTCGGGCAATGGCCCGTTCGGTGCGCAGGCAGATGCCGCGGCTACCGCGCGCGGATCCCACGGCGGAGCGCCTCTTGGCGGCAGTCACGCAACCAACGCCGGCACCGGCCACAAGGACGAGGAAGACCACGAAACACCCGGGTACCTCAAACAATTCGAGCACTTCTCCGACGGCCGCACCGTCGCCCCGTCGGTCATCGGCGCGGACCCGACCTGGAACGATCGTTGATCGACTTGGGTACCGCGCCGCTGGGCCACGCACTCCCCGACATCACCCTCGATCTCGATCGTCTCGATTTCCTCGTCGCAGCGCTGCCGATAACCGAGTTACCGGTGGTGCTCGGTGCGTACTCACCGTACGACCGGGCGGAACAACGAGCCGCCGCGGTCGAACGCGGACGCGCAGGCATGAGTGCGGACGGGTTGTTGGCGGGCGGCCGAGTTCACCCCGACGTCGCGGCCCGTGTCCGGGTGCTCGAACGGCCCGACTGGTACCTCTCCGCACGGCTCGCATCGCGCCCGTACGCGGAAGATGCTGCCGTCACACGAATATGCCTGTCCGGCAACAGTATCGGCACGGTCATCGCCGAGCGGCGAGACGACACGCTCTTCCTCCGTGCGGTCGCCGGCCACGAGGCGGGTGCACTGCTGACCGCATTGGGACGCGGACACACATTCGACTTCCGCGGCGTATCGGCCCCCACCGATTTGCTGGCCGAGGCGCTCGACGCGGCACCCACGGACGCGCCGGGCACCGCAGCCCGCCTGACGCACCTCGGCATCGACGCCACAACGGCACTCGAGGTTGCCTCTGCCCTCGGCGCCTGTGCGGCCCACGCGGAGATCACCGCGGTCACCGTCGGACCGGGAACCCGAACACCTCATCCACACCCGGTGTCGTTCTTCGATACTCATCGTGGGCGCATCGTCGCCACATCGAGCATGGCGGCCGACGGCCGTGCGTGGTCATCACTGGCGCCGGGCACCGATGCAAGAATCCTCGCTGCCCTCGCCGAGATGATCTCTCGCGTAAAGAACTAGCTGATCGGATTGTCCGCCGTGCGGCTGCCCTTACCTTCGAACGGCGGGTAGAACATTCCCCACCGCACGCAGGTCCATCCGCTGCCGGCGGTGGGCTCGAGCTCGACGGACTGGGTGTTGTCGAGGTGATTGTCCGCCGCGAACTCACCGTCCACACCGCCGAGTACCGCGGCCACCAAACGGATGGCAGCGCCGTGACTGACCACGACGACGTCCGCTACATCCGGACCCGTCAGATACTCGTCACGAAGCGAATCCAACACCGGCACATAGCGATCGAGGATGACGCGGGCACTGTCTCCGCCGGGAACGCGGGTGTCGAGGTCGCCGGCATGCCAGCGACCGTACGTCTCCGTGAAGCCCTTGTGGGCATCGCTGTCGCTTCGACCCTCCCACTCACCGGCCTGCGCCTCGTGAATGCCGGGGCGCTGCTGCGGTTCCACGCCCGTTGCCGCGGCGATGTGTTCGGCCGTTTGCACGGCCCGAAGCGCGAACGAGGACACCAGAATGCTCGGGGGCGTCTCTGCGATGGAGGCGCCGTAGCGACGAGCCTGCTCGTGGCCGTGATCGGTCAGTGCTGCACCGGGCAACGCCGTGTCGAGAATCTTGTCGACGTTGGAGAACGTCTGTCCATGACGAACCAGAACGAGCTTTCCCGTCACAGGTCCCCCTTTCCGTCGCGAAGTCCAGCCAGCCATTCCGTCTGCTCGTCCAACGACGGAGGACGTCGCCCGGTTCCCGCAGCGACCGGCCAGGAACCGAGAAAGCGAACCTGCATCTTGCGATGCAGGGCACCCAGCGCCTCGGCGACGGCGGCGTCGTCGAGGTGCCCGATGCAGTCGACGTGAAACCAATAGGTGCCGAACTCGATTCGGGTCGGCCTCGATTCGATGCGCGTGAGGTCGATGCCTCGGAGCCCGAACTCGGCGAGAGCCTCCTGCAGGGTGCCCGGCCTGTTGTCCGGCATCAAAATCAGCGCAGTCCGGTCAGCCCCGGTCCGCGGAGGCGCCGGGCGCGGCGTCGAGACCAGCACGAACCGGGTACGCGCGTTCTGGTTGTCGGCGACGCCTGCCGCGAGCGTCGGCAGGCCCGTCAGCTCTCCGGCGAGGGGCGTCGACACGGCTGCATCGGCGAGGCCTGCTGCGACGTCCTCCGCTGCGGCTGCATTGGACGACGCGAACTGCATCTCGACGTCCGGAAGGAACTCGTCGAGCCACTGCCGAACCTGATTGGCCGCAATGGGATACGCGCAAATCGAACGCACGTCGGTGAGCGGGACGCCGGGAGCACCGAGGATGGAGAACGCCACATCGACTTCGGTCTCGGCGAGGATTTGCACTCTGCTGCCGACCCCAAGCGCGTCCAGCGTGGGTGGCACCGAGCCTTCGACGGAGCTTTCGATGGGCACGACGGCGGCGTCGACGTCACCTGCGCGTACCGCCTCGAGCGCTGCCGGCGGGCTGCCGAGAGCAGTTCTTTCCACGTGGCCCGCGAACCCCAGTTCGGCCAGCACGCCCTGGGACTCGAACTGGCCGAGCGCCATCTCGGTGAATGTTCCCGATGGACCGAAGTACGCGATTCTGGGCACGAACCAAAGGTTACGTGGTCTACGACCTGCCGTTCGACGAAAGCGGCCGCACGAGGCCCGCGCCCACCAACTCACGATGGCATGCCTCGGCGTCGGCGACCTCGATGCCGAACAGTACGGTCCGCATGGCTTGCGCGGCTTCGGGCCGAAGTGCCGCCATCGCTCGCACGTTCGGCTCGGCCAGCGCGGTGGGAATGTCGTCCCCGCGCAGCGCTGCGACCGTCGCGGCGAGCAGCGAGAGCACGTCCCCTCCGGTCTCGGCTCGGGCGGAGAAGCCCACGTCGGAATGCGCGACGACCGCCAGGATGTCCGCGATCTGCCGCGGCGAGGCCGACGCGGCGAAACCCGGGGTGCGGTGAGCGTCGACGATCACGGTTACCGTCTCGAGTGCCGATGGGCTCGTCAGAACGGGGAAGATGACGAGCGGCGACGGGAGTCGCAGTTCGGTTGCCTCGGCGACGGTGTCCTCGTCGACGGTCAGGTGGAAGCGCACCACTTCGTAGTCGGCACCGTCGGCGGCCCGCAGCTCGTCCGGGTCGATGTCGAGGTCGACGACGATTCGGCCCAGCGAAATCCCCGCTCGAATCTCTATGAGCCTCGACGCCGCGATGACGGGCGGACCGCTGGAGACGTCGACGAATCGGGCTTCGACGTCGTCGGCGGTGCGGCAACGCTGATGGAGGAGGCCCGCGACGAGAGCCTGTGGATCGGGTCTGTCGGGCACGCCCAGGGTGAGGGGAATGGACACCCATCACACGGTAGACCGGTGCATGTCGGCGGCAGCACTTGCGATCGGGGCACCGGTGATTTAACTTAGGTTTGCCTCACCTACTGCTACTGCTCCGGAGGACCTCATGCTCGGTACCACGACGATCGGACCGTCCACTGCCGAACGAGTGCGCAGCGCGTGCATGCGCGCCGAGGGCGCCACTCTGGCCATCGAGGGCAGCGACCCGGTGATCACCACGCTGCACCACCTACGGCCCAACGGCGAGGTCGTGGTGGCCGTCCCCGCGCATTCCGCGCTGGGTACCTCGACACCTGGTGCGTCGGGTGCATCGGGATGGCCGTCGACTCGGGCAGGCCTCCCGGCCGTCTTGGAAATGACCGACCACGCCCCGCTGGCGCTGCGTGAACCCGTTCGATCACTGGTGTGGCTACGCGGTGACCTTCGCCCGGTACCGGAATCGCTGATGCGGCCAATGGCGAGCGCCGTCGCCGCCGAGCACGCACACCCGTCGCTCCTCGACGTCGGCCACAGCACGGTGCTGCTTCGTCTCGTTCTGACTTCCGCCGTGGTCGCCGACAGCACCGGGGCCGAACCGGTGGCGGTGGACGATCTGCTCGCTGCCGAACCCGACCCGTTCTGGGAGATGGAGACCAGCTGGCTGCAACACTTGGACGAGGACCACACCGATCTCGTCAATCAGCTGGCCAGGCGGCTGCCGCCGTCGCTACGGCAGGGCCGAATCCGACCCCTGGGAATCGACCGCTACGGCATCAGACTGCGGATCGAGAGCGACCACGGAGACAACGACGTGCGCCTCGGTTTCGCAGAACCGGTGGACGACACCCCCGCTCTGAGCCGGGCACTGCGGGTCCTCGCCGGGTGCCCCTTTCTGAACGGGCTGCGCGCACGGGGCTGACGCGCTTACATACTTGTCAGCGTGATCGATGTGAAGAGCTGGCTCAGCCCGCCGAAACCAGACGCGGGCCCACCGCTCTCGCCGAGCGAACGACGCGGCATCAAGATAGAAATCGCGATCGTCCTGCTCGTCACGTTCGGGCTCAGCGGGCTCAGCAGCATCCTCTCGCTCGTCGAGGACGCGTTGCTGGCCGGCAACCTCGCCGACCAGACCGTCGCGCTCAACACATCGAGTTCGAGCCTCGGCATCATCGACCTGCTTTACCAAGTGCTGCGGATCCTGCGACTGTGCGCGTGGGGCGCACTCGGCCTTTACCTACTGTGGCGGTCCGGCCTGGGGCCGCGCCTCATCGGGCTCGCACGACCGCGCATCAGGACCGACTTGTTGCAGGGGCTCGGCCTGGCAGCACTCATCGGCCTTCCCGGCCTGGTGCTCTACCTCGTTGCCAACGCCCTCGGCGTCAACCTCACCGTCGTCCCGAGCGCGATCGACGACCATTGGTGGCGAATCCCCGCGTTGATCGCGTACTCGTTGGCCAACTCCGGCGCCGAGGAAATCATTGTCGTCGCCTACCTGATCTCACGCTTGCGACGGCTGGGGTTCAGCGAGAACCGGTCACTGCTCGCGTCGGCAGCACTGCGCGGCTCGTACCACCTGTACCAGGGGCTGGGCGGTGGCCTGGGCAACTTCCTGATGGGCCTCGTCTTCGGTCGCTTCTGGCAGAAGACCAACCGATTGTGGCCGCTGCTCATCGCGCACGCAGTGATCGACATCGTCGCCTTCGTCGGGTACACCGCGCTACGCGACCAGCTTTCCTGGCTGCCGTAGGTACGCTCGATCCGTGAACGAGGGATCGTCGGGCAGTAACGAACGTGGGCGCGACGAACGTGGACGCGGCAACCCCGGGCAAGGGCAACCTCCCGGTAAACGCACGCCCCCTCCCGCCGGCCGAGGCAATCCCCCACCTGCAGGCCGAGGGAATCAACCGCCTCCGGGGTATCGGCCCCCTCCTCCCGGGTACCGGCCCCCGCCTCCGGGTTACCGGCCCCCTCCTCCCGGATACCGACCTCCACCTGCGGCCCCGCCCCCCGAGGGCACCCAGATCATTCGACGTGACGGTCGCCGCGCCGCTCCTGGACCATCGGG
>NZ_JBAWFH010000400.1:0-6198 GCF_049591685.1 Rhodococcus sp. (in: high G+C Gram-positive bacteria)
CGTTCAAAGCGCCCGCAGCAAAACGCATTTCGTAGTTTCGTGCCCATGCGATGAACTCGGGGAAGCCTCCCACCGCCAATTCGGACGGTGCGGGAATCGCAGGCGGGGTTGCTTCGTCGTCGTTCCACGTGTCTCGACGGACACCGAACACGGCCGTCGCGGTTGTGGCAACGGTGCCGTCCTGTGTCAGCTCGAGGTACCAGTGTTGATTGGTGCGGTTGGTCCGCACCGCGCGGGTGGAGATCTGAAACTCGCCCTCGGCAACCGGTCCCGCGAAGTTGATGGTGAGCGAGAGAGGCTCGCCCACATGGTCCGGGTGCTGCTCGATCGCTCTGACGAACGTCGCGGCAGTGAGGCCGCCGAAGGGACCGACCATGTTGTTGTACGGCGCAGAAGTTCGGCCGAGGTACACACCCGGGCTCAGTGTCTCGAGAGCCAATGCCTCGTCGAACAGGTGGGACAGGTTGACGTCGCTCATATAGCTCTCCCGTAGTTTCCGCGCTTCTATGCCGAGCGTCATAGTAGCGGAAACGACGACACCGCCCGTGTGCGGCGAAGGCTGTTGGAACAGCACTTAGTGCACACGGGCGGCGGAGCCGCACTAATCCGCGCTGGTCGTGGCCCCCAGCAGATCCCTGACCCGGTTGGCGATGGTGATGAACTCCGGCGTCTCCATGGTCGTGCTGTAATCCCGTTTCACGGGAAGGTCGACGTCGAGGATTTCCACGATGCGGCCGGGGCGCGGGCTCATGACGACAACTCGATTGGCGAGATAGACGGCCTCGGCGACCGAGTGCGTGACGAGCATGACCGTCGTGCCGGTCTCACGCCAGATGCGGTGTAACTCGACGTTCATCTTCTCGCGGGTGAGTGCGTCGAGGGCGCCGAACGGCTCGTCCATGAGCAGCACTTCGGGTTCGTGCAGCAGCGCCCGGCACAGCGAGACTCGTTGCTGCATTCCGCCGGACAACTCGTGCGGGAGCGCGTTCTCGAATCCGGACAGGCCGGTCATCTCGATGAGCTGGTCGGCCTTCGCTGCCGCAGCTTTCCGGTTCATGCCGCGCATCTCGCCCTGGAGCAGGATGTTCTTGCGGACGGTCCGCCACTCCAGCAGGGCTGCGCGCTGGAAGACGTAGCCGATGTTGCGCTGCGGGCCCTTCACTTCCTTGCCTCGAAGGCTGACGCTTCCTCGGCTGGCATTGGTGAGGCCGGCGACGACTTTGAGAAGCGTCGATTTGCCGCAGCCGGAAGGGCCTGCGATGGAGACGAATTCACCTTCCCCAACGTGTAGGTCGACGTCACTGAGAGCGGTGACTTCGCCTCGCTTCGAGGAGAACTGAACGGTGAGATTGTCGACGGAGACTGCGGTATCGGTCAGGCTGGTCTTCGGTGTATCGAAGGTGGCGGTCATGTCATCGCTCACTGTTCGGTCGTGGAGAAGGACGAATCCCAGTACTTGGACGGCTCGGACGAGCTGTCGATCAGGCCTGCGCCGCCGAGCACCTCGATGGTCGAGACCCAGTCCTCTTCGGAGTTGACGCCGGGTGCGTTGCCCTCGGTGTTCTCCGTGGTGAGCAGCGGAATGGTTTCCTGCCACTGCTGCAGCAGCACCGACTCCGGCGGCGTCTGCGGGTCCTTGCCGACCATCGACTTCACCGCAGCTTCGGGGTTGTCGATGGCAGCCTGGAACGACTCGCTGGTGGCGTCGACCATGGCCTGGACGAGCTCGGGGGAGCTTTGAATCGTCGACTCGTTGGCGATCAGACCGTTGCTGAAGAAGTTGAGGCCCTCGTCGGAGTACTTGAGGTATCGCATCTCGCGACCGCTCTTGTTGGCGATGTTGGGGCCCTGATCGTGTGCGAAGCCGATAAGTCCGTCGACCTGACCGGAGAGCATCGCGGCGATCTTGCCGGCCGAGTCGAGGCTCTGCTGTTGAACCTGGTCCGCTGGGACGCCCACCGCGTCGAGGTAGATCGGGAACGTCGTGGTGGGTGCGTCGCCGGCGGAGACGGCGATGGTTTTGCCTGCGAGGTCTGCGGCCGTCTGGATGGGTCCGTCCGCGTAGACCTGCACTGCCGACGGGGTGGTCTGCAGGTAGACGCCGAGGCTCTTGACCTTGACGCCCTTGTCGATGTTGCTCAGAACCGCTGCGCTGTCGGCCCAACCGAAGTCGGTCTGGTTCGAGCCCGCCGCCTGCGCCGTTTTGGTGGATCCCTGACCCGCGGTGACGGTGAGGTCGATTCCGTGCTTGGCGAAAATTCCTTCTTGGACGCCGTAGTAGAACGGTGCGTGTTCTCCGTACGGGTACCAGTTGAGCATCAGCGACGTTGCCGTCGTTTCGCCGTCGGCGCCGGGTGCCTTCTCTTCGGCTGCGCCTCCGCTGCAGCCGGCGAGGACGAGGGAGGACGCGGCCGCTGCGGCTACGACGAGTTTCTTGAGGTTCATGAAGTGCTCCGATGTGGGGGAGTGATGTGGCTGGTGGGCGAAGCGATGCGGGTCAGACAGCGCCGACGGATGCAGTGGAGCGGCGCGATGCGTGCCAGGGAATGAGGAACTTCTCGGCGATCTCGATGATCATGAAGAGGATGATGCCGAGCAGCGACATGATGATCAGTGCCGCGAAAAGCATTGCGGTGTCGATGTTTCCGTTTGCCTGGAGGATGACGTAGCCGAGACCCTCGTTGGCGCCGACGAATTCGCCGACCACCGCTCCGGTGACCGCGAGCGTCGCTGCGATCTTGAGACCCGACATGAGCTGCGGGAGGGAGGCAGGGAAGCGAACCTTGACGAACGTCTTCCACTTGCTGGCGCCCATCGTGGAGGTGAGTTCCAGGATTTCGGGGTCGACGGAGCGGAGGCCGGCCATGCCTGCGATGACGATGGGGAAGAAGGCCATGAGCACTGCGACGAGAATCTTGGGGCTGGGCCCGAAGCCGAGCCACACGACGAACAACGGCGCGATGGCGATCTTGGGAATGACCTGGGCGAAGAGAATGAGCGGGTACATCGTCTTCTCGATGCTGGACGAGTAGATCATCAGCAGTGCTACTGCCTCACCGACGAGCGCGGCGATGACGAAGCCTGCGATGGTCTCGTAGGTGGTCACCCAGGTGTGTCCCGCCAGGTACGAGGCGTTGTCGACCAGGGTGCTCCAGGTGTCGCCGGGCGACGGAAGAATGTACGGCGCAACCAGTTCGGATGCGGTGACCGCCCACCATGCGGTGACCAGCACTGCTACCAGTGCCAGTGGTCGCCAGAGGCCGGACCAGGTGTTTCGGAACGACGGGAACCGTCGCGGACGCGTCGGCGTAGGTTGTGACGCCGCCGGCGATGCGGAACGGATCTCGACCGACGTTGTTGCCGCCATGTGGAGTCCTAAAACTAGTAGTGGTGCGGGGTGAGGGTGTCACCCGCTGGAATGCGCTTTCCGAAGCTGCGACCGAATGTAGTGTGATGACGCCCACACTGTCAAGGGTTCGTAAACTTCACCTGGTCAGTGCGCTGCTCGCGCGCAAAACCACGACGCCGGGGGCGAATTCGTGCGCGCTCTGGCTCGCTGCAGAATCGTCGAGAGCCAGCTGCACCGCCCGCACGCCGATGTCCACCAGGGACAGTGCGACCGTCGATAGGCTGGGGAAGTGGTCGCGGAGGGTCGGGATGTCGTCGAATCCGGCGACGCAGACGTCCTCGGGCACGTCCAGTTCCAGGCCGCGCCACGCTGCGATCGCGCCGATCGCCATGACGTCGGTGACCGCGAAGACGCACGGGGGCCCGCTCGCGGAAGCGCCCGTGCGGCGGGGTGAGAGCTCGAGCGCAGCTGCAAGCCTACGAGCTGCGCTGTAGCCGCCGTCCCGTGAGAAGTCACCCGCCAGTTCGATCTCGGGCGAGATTCCGTGCCTGCTCAGGGCTTCGACGAAGCCGTTCCGTCGATCCACGGATGTGCGAATGTTGCCTGGGCCGTTGATGACTGCGAAGCGTCGATGCCCCTCGGCGTAGAGAGCCTCGGCCAGCTGCGCCGACGCGGTGAAATTCTCCGGTTCGACGGCTGCGCCGAATGACAGGGGCTGTCCGACGACCACGAGTCGGCCACCGTTCGCGCGATAGGTCGCGAACTCCTTCTCGAGTTCTCGGTCCAGGTCGCCGCTCTGCCGGGAGCCGGCGAGGATGATCGCGTCCGCGCGATGCGAGATGAAGGTGCTGACCGACTGTCTCTCGATGTCGAAATCGCGTTCCGTGCTTGCCAGTAGAACGAGTTTGCCCGCGGCGCGGGCCTCGTTCTGCACGCCTCTCACGATGGAGGAGAAGTACGGGTCCGCGACGTCGTGAACGACCAGGCCGATCAGTCCTGTGGACGACCGGGCGAGAGCTTGTGCCTGGGCATTTGCGACGTAACCGAGGCTCTGCGCGGCCGCGCGGACACGATCGGCGACGCCCTCGCCCGGCACTCGTGACGAGCCGTTGAGGACGCGCGATGCCGTTGCCTGGGATACCCCCGCGGCAGCAGCAACGTCCTGCAATCTCACTGCAGCCATGCTCTCGGTTCTCCGTCTTCTCGAATTTCGACCGCTCGTGCCTGTTGACCAATCGACTTCGACAGCATAGCTTGGAAAGCGCATTCCGAAGCTGACTTGTCATTTCCGACGCGTGTGGGACGTTCCGCCCACCGTAGACGGCTCCCGACCCGGCTCATCGCCGGCTTTGAACTGCCGAGCCGCGTCACCTCTCACCTTCCAGCAAAGGCTTCTCATGACGAATCCCTCCCGTACCCTGCGCATCGCCATGAACGGCGTCACCGGACGCATGGGTTACCGCCAGCATCTGCTGCGCTCGATACTCCCCATTCGTGACGCAGGTGGATTGCTGCTCGCCGACGGCACGCGCATTCAGGTCGAGCCCGTTCTCGTCGGACGCAACGAAGCGAAACTGAAGGAGCTGTGCGCGCAGCACGGCATCGCCGAGTACAGCACCGATGCGAGCGCAGTGATCGACGACGCCACGATCGACATCTATTTCGACGCCCAGGTCACCTCGCGCCGCGCCGAGGCCCTCGCGTCGGCGATGAAGGCCGGCAAGCACATCTTCACCGAAAAGCCCACCGCCGAGACGCTCACCGAGGCAATCGAACTCGCGCGCATCGCCGAGAACGCAGGCGTCACGGCAGGCGTCGTACACGACAAGCTGTACCTGCCCGGCCTCGTCAAGCTCAAGAGACTGGTCGACGAAGGCTTCTTCGGGCGGATCCTCTCGCTTCGCGGGGAGTTCGGCTACTGGGTGTTCGAGGGCGACGGTCAGCCTGCGCAGCGTCCGAGCTGGAACTACCGCTCCGAGGACGGCGGCGGCATCGTCGTCGACATGTTCTGCCACTGGAACTACGTCCTCGAGGGAATTCTCGGCAAGGTCGAGACGGTGACCGCGAAGGCCACCACGCACATCCCGACGCGCTGGGACGAGCAGGGCAACGAGTACGCCGCCACCGCCGACGACGCCGCGTACGGAATCTTCGAGATGGAGAACGGCGTCGTCGCACAGATCAACTCGTCGTGGGCCGTGCGCGTATTCCGCGACGAACTCGTCGAATTCCAGATCGACGGTACCCACGGCTCGGCGGTGGCGGGCCTGCGCAACTGCGTCGCCCAGCATCGCTCGCACACCCCCAAGCCCGTGTGGAACCCGGATCTGCCCGTCACCGAGCCGTTCCGCGATCAGTGGCTCGACGTCCCCGCCAACGCCGACCTCGACAACGGCTTCAAGCTGCAGTGGGAGGAGTTCCTCCGCGATGTCGTGGCCGAGCGCCCGCACCGCTACGGTCTGCTCTCCGCCGCCCGCGGTGTGCAACTGGCCGAACTCGGACTTCGAAGCTCCGCCGAAGGCCGCCGCCTCGACGTCCCGGAGATCACGCTGTGACACTCACCGATTCGACACACACCGGTTCGACCCTGACCGGTTCGCGTCTGACGATTTCTCTGCCCGGCCGGGGTATTCACGAACTCGGTGAGCCCGGCGCATGGACCAAGCCGACCGAACCATTGAAATCGCGCATCGTCTACGCGGCCGCGCACGTGATTCCCCGCGTCGACGGTGACAACACTCCGGGTGCCCCGGCCGACATCGACTGGGAGGCAACACCCGCCTACCGGCACGAGCTGTGGTCGTACGGACTCGGCGTCGCCGACGCGATGGACACCGCGCAACGAGGCA
>NZ_JBAWFH010000401.1:0-23711 GCF_049591685.1 Rhodococcus sp. (in: high G+C Gram-positive bacteria)
TTTCTGCACCGGACCGGTCACGGAATCGGTCTGTCGGTTCACGAGGAGCCGTACATCGTCGCAGGCAACGACATCGAACTGGCGACGGGCATGGCTTTCAGTGTCGAGCCGGGTATCTACTTCCGCGGCGAGTGGGGCGCACGCATCGAGGACATCGTCGTCGTCACGGCCGATGGTTGCGAGCCGGTGAACCTACGGCCGCATTCGCTCACGGTGCTTCCGGTCGACCGATGAGTGACCTCGAGCCGAGTACTCGCTGCACGGCGATGTGGACGACGACGCGTTCCGGGTTCTCGCGCGGCACCCGGTAACGCTGGGCGTACCGCTGCTCGGCATCGACGACGTCGTCCTTCTCGGTGAGAACGGTGCTCGGTCCTTCGAGCGTGAGCCATCGTGCGCCGTCGACCTGGCTGACCGCTGCGTACCCTCCACGCGCCGCGTTGAGTGCCTTCTGGGACTTTCGGCCGGTGATGACCCGGGCCGTCGAGTTCTCGGGGTCCCACGTGAAGCCGACCGCGACGACATGCGGCGTGCCGTCCTTCCGCAGGGTGGTCAGAGTGGCGAGATGACGTTCGGTCAGGAACTCGGTGGCTCCGTCGTTGAGCGCGGTCGGATCGCTGGGGGTGGTCGTCATGAACCAAACGGTAATCGGCGAGACTGTCAGGCGTGACGGCCACTGGTGAAAGCGACACCCTGCTCGTTCTGGGAGGACACAGCGACATCGGGATGGAGGTCGCGCTGCGCATGGCGCCGCAGCGCACTGTTGTGCTCGCCGCCCGGCGAAGCGACCAACTCCGGGAGCAGGTCGCACGCCTCGAGGCTGCCGGAGCACGGGAGGTCGCCACCGTCTACTTCGACGCCGACGACGTGTCCTCGCACGGCCCATTCCTCGAGGCGATCACCCGGACGCACGGGGTTCCGACGACCATCGTGTTGGCGTTCGGCATTCTCGGCGACAATGCACGCGCACAGTCGGATGCGGCCCACGCGCTTGCCATCGTGCACACCGATTACGTAGCGCAGGTGTCCATGTTGACGCACGCGGCAACCCTGCTTCGCAGGCAGGGGAAAGGCCGGCTGGTGGTGTTCTCGTCGGTCGCCGGAGTTCGGGTGCGCAAGGCCAACTACGTATACGGCTCGGCCAAGGCCGGATTGGACGGGTTCGCGTGCGGACTGTCCGATTCGTTGCACGGCACCGGTGTGAAGCTGCTGCTCGTCAGACCGGGTTTCGTCATCGGCTCCATGACCGATGGGATGAGCCCGGCGCCGTTTTCGAGCACACCCGAGCAGGTTGCCGATGCAGTCGTGCGTGCCCTCGACCGCGGCAGAGCTCGAGTGTGGGTTCCGCCGATCCTCGGCCCCATCTACTTCGGGTTGGGCCTACTTCCGGCGTGGCTGTGGCGGAAGATGCCCCGCTGATGTGCCACCCGATCGAGGTCGTCGGTATAGGCGCCGACGGGTGGGACGGGCTACCCCCGGCGAGTCGGTCGGTCGTCGACGCCGCGGATGTCGTGTTCGGGTCCACCCGGCAGCTCGCGTCCGTTCCCGTTTCTGCCGAACGTTGCCGCTCCTGGCCCAGCCCGCTCGTTCCTGCCCTTCGGTCGTGGATGGCCGAGTTCGACGGCCGCCGGATATGCGTCCTGGCCAGCGGAGACCCCATGTTTCACGGCATCGGCGTCACCCTCGCCCGTGAGTTCGGGGCCGAGAGGCTTCACGTGAGACCGGCGCCGTCGTCATTGTCACTGGCCTGCGCAAGGCTCGGCTGGGCGGTGTCCACCACGCCGGTAGTCAATCTGGTCAACGCCCCAATTGCCACTGTGCTCCCCGCGCTGTCGAACAAGACCAGACTGGTGGTGCTCTCTCGCGACGAACACACTCCGGCTGTGGTTACCGAACTGTTGCGCGACAACGGATATGGGCGTTCCACCGTCACCGTGCTCGAGCAGCTGGGTGGAACGGCCGAGCGCCTGATGAACGGGGTTGCAGAGAACTGGACGCATCCACCGGGTGACGCGTTGAATGTTGTCGCTATCGATTGCGTCGTCGACTCGGAAAGTATGCGCCTCGGCCGTTTACCGGGTCTACCCGACGCAGCTTTCGGAGGCGACGGACAGTTGACCAAGTCGGAAGTGCGCGCATTGACCCTCGCCGCTCTGTCGCCGGTACCCGGCGAATTGCTGTGGGATGTGGGCGGCGGATCCGGATCAATCGCCATCGAATGGATGCGAACCGACCCGAGTTGTCGAGCAACGACTTTCGAGGTCGACGCCGACCGGCGCATACAAATCGAGGACAATGCCGTCGCACTCGGCGTCCCAGGCCTCGAGGTGTTGGGCCCGGCACCGCAGTCGTTCCCCGACTCACCGAGTCCCGACGCCGTGTTCATCGGCGGTGGGTTGACGCAGGACGGCATGGTCGACGCGTGTTGGCACCGGCTGGCACCCGGTGGTCGATTGACCGCCAACGCGGTGACCGCCGAATCGGAAGCGTTTCTGTTGCAGTGTGTATCGATGTTCGGCGGGTCGCTCCGAAAGTTTCAGATCTACCGCGGCGAGCCTCTCGGAGCGTTCACCGGTTGGCGTCCGCACCTACCCGTCGCTCAGTGGAGCGCAGTCAAACCGTGAGGGTGTTGATTCTCGGTGGCACGGCCGAGGCACGTGCGCTTGCACAGCGATTGACATCGGACGGCCGTTTCGAGGTCGTGTCCTCGCTGGCCGGCCGGGTCGCTCGTCCGCAGCTGCCGGCGGGTGAATCACGGGTGGGTGGTTTCGGCGGTGCCGAGGGTCTGGCCGCATGGATCGAGGAGAACGAGACAGAGGTGGTCGTCGACGCGACTCACCCCTTCGCCGCGGCCATGTCGGCCCATGCCTCGACCGCCGCGTCGACGAGAGGTGTTGCACTCGTACGGTTGCACCGTAGGGAGTGGGCTCCGAGCGCCGGGGACGAATGGGTGCCTGCCCGGTCGACATCCGACGCCGCGCACCTGCTCGAAAACTCCTTCGAGCGCGCGTTTCTGACAATCGGCCGCCAGGGCGTCGGGGCGTTCGCGCATGCTTCGAGCACCTGGTTTCTGATACGGAGCATCGACCCTCCCACAGGCCCGCTGCCGCGCATGCACGAGCTGTTATCAGCGCGAGGCCCGTTCGAGGTGGAGGACGAAATAACGACGATGCAGCATCACCGCATCGACGTTCTGGTCAGCAAGAACAGTGGGGGAGTCATGACCGAGGCGAAGCTCGTCGCGGCACGCCGACTCGACATCCCCGTGATCATGATTGCCCGCCCACCGTCGCCGCCGTGCGACGCCGTTGCACACTCGGTCGACGAGGTCGCTGCATGGCTGTGTCAGCCACAGGCAGTTCGGTCTCGCCCGGCCCGGGCTACTGGGATTCGCCCGACCCCGGGTACCGACGCGAAGTGAACACCTTTGCGCCGCCGCCGGATTCGACGACGTCGGTCTGCGAGGACCCGATGATGAGGAGGCATCTCATGTCGATCTCCTCGGGCTCGAGCTTCTCGAGGGTGACGATGCGCACCGACTCCTCTGCCGACCCGACTGCTCGCCCGATGACCACCGGTGTCTCCGGATCTCGGTGTTCGAGCAAAATGTCACGCATGGCGCCGACCTGCCACGTCCGCGACTTCGAGGCCGGGTTGTAGATGGCGATGGCCATGTCGGCGGCAGCCACGGCTGCCAGGCGCGTCGCTACGACGTCCCATGGCTTGAGCCGGTCGGACAACGAGATGACCGCGTAATCGTGTCCGAGCGGCGCCCCGACGCGGCTTGCGACCGCATTGGCCGCGGTCATCCCCGGCACGACTCGGACAGGCACGTCGGACCACTGCGGCTCGGCTGCCACCTCCACCACCGCCGAGGCCATTGCAAACACGCCGGGGTCACCGGAGGAGACCACGACGACGCGTTTGCCGCGCTTGGCGAGGTCCAACGCGAATGCTGCACGCTCGGATTCGACCTTATTGTCGCTCGCGTGAGCAGTCTGTCCCGGACGCACGGTGACGCGGTCGAGGTAGGTGACGTATCCGACCAGGTCAGTGGCCGCGGCGAGTTCGTGCCGCACCTCGTCGGTCGTCCAGTGGTCGGCGCCGGGGCCGAGTCCGACCACGACGACTTCGCCGTTGCCGCGTGCGGCGGCGACCGCGGGGTTATTGGACGGGCTCGGGACGATGGCAATCGAGAAGTACGGCACATCGGACCCGTCGACGTCGGTGACGGCCGATACCCGCTGCGAGTCCGTGCTCGCGCGTTCGACGTAGTAGGCCTCGCCGAGACGCCCCGACTGCGCGAGCGCCTGGACGACGGCGGGGAACGTGCGCCCCAGCTTCATGATCGCGGCGGCATCGGTGGAACGGAGGCGACGGGTGAGTTCGTCGACGGGCAGGGTGCCGGGGAGCACGGTGAACACCTCGTCGCGTTCGACGAGTGGGATCTCCATCGCCGCGGACGCAGCGCTCACCGACGTGACACCGGGAACGATTTCGACGTCGAATCGGTGTGCGAGGCGTTTGTGCATATGCATGTAGGAGCTGTAGAAGAGCGGATCGCCTTCGGCGAGGAGCGCGACGGACCGACCCGCCTCGAGGTGCGCTGCGAGGCGGGCGGCCGCATCCTCGTAGAACTCGTCGATCGCGCCCTGGTAGCCGCCGGGGTGATCCGTGGCCTCGGTGGTCACGGGATAGACGAGGTGTTCCTCGATCTGATCGTCGCGCATGTAGCCGGACGCGACACCTCGGGAGATACTGCGTCCGTGCCTCGCACTGTGAAAGGCGACCACGTCCGCGGCGGCGATGACGCGTGCTGCCTTGACCGTGACGAGTTCGGGGTCGCCAGGTCCGATGCCGACGCCCCACAGTTTTCCCGGAGCGCCGCTCATTCTTCCTCGCTCGCCAAGGCCGCTCATTCTTCCTCGCTGGCCAGGGCATTGACGGCCGCGACCGTGATGGGGCTACCGCCGCGGCGACCGCGAACCACCAGGTACTCGACGCCGGAACCGGATTCGATGAGATCCTCTTTCGATTCGGCGGCACCGATGAACCCGACGGGTCCGCCGACGATGGCGGCCGGTTTCGGCGCACCGGCTGCGAGCATCTCGAGGAGGTGGAAGAGCGCGGTGGGTGCGTTGCCGATCGCAACGACGGCACCGCCCAGTCGTTCGCCCCACAGCTCGAGCGCCGCGGCCGTCCTGGTGGTACCCAGCTTCTCGGCGAGTGCGGGTACGGACGGGTCCGACAGGGTGCAGATGACGTCGTTGTTTGCGGGTAGGCGCCGACGCGTGACACCGGCGGCAACCATGTTGGAGTCGCAGAGAATGGGTGCGCCGTTTTCGAGCGCAGCACGCGCCTCGGTCACGACGCCGGGGGTCGCGGCGATGACCGCGGTGAGGTCGACCTCTCCGCATGCGTGGATCATGCGCACGACCACCTGTGCGATGTCCGGCGTGAACGTCGACAGATCGGCCTCGGCCCTGATGGTCGCGAAGGACTGTCGGTAGATCTCCGCGCCGTCGCGGATGTAGTCGTGCATGGCCTTCACGATAGGTCAGGCCGGCCGAGTCTCAGGACACCCGGTATCCGGCGGGGCCGGCAACGATGTCCAGCACTTCGCCTTTCGGCCTACCGCATCGACGTTCGCAGCCGGACCAGTGTTGCCGCTCGCCGTGCTCGAGGAGCCCGTCGTCGATCGACTTGGTGAGATCGCCCCGCACGTCCGCAAGCGATTTGTCGCATCCCGGCGAGCCGGTGCACGCGCTGGCGATCAGCCAGGGGGAGTTCTCGTCGAAGATCAGTCCCATTGGGGCGAGCACGCGAAGGACCGTGTCGGCTACGTCGTCGTCGAGGTCGCAGATGACGAGGCTGCGCCACGGGGTGACGACGAGCGGCTTGTCGACGGCAGCCAGGAATTCTGCCAAGCGAGCGTCGAGAATTCCCAGTGCGAGGGCGCCGCCGAGAGCTACGCGTCCGTCGCGCTGAGGCAGCCAGCCGACCGGCGGTGCCGCAGAGTCCTGAACACCGGCGTCGCCGGCGAGGGTGACCCTGTTCCACTGCGTGACCCCACTGGGCTCGTGCCCCAGCGACTCGACGATGCGGGTTGGTCCGTCGGCGAGTTCGCTCAACCGCCATTCGTCGCCGCGAATGTCGACGAAGCTGCGCGCTGCTCGGATCAACGTGTCGACCACCTCGGCGGTGCCCAGCCGGAGTCCTGAATCGAGACCTGCCAGCATCAGGGCGTACCGTTCCGCGGCCACGGCACGCACGCCGAAGTCGGCGCCCTCGGCTGCCACGTCACCGCGCCCGTCGTCGAGCGCGAACAGGGTGCGGCCCGGTAGCGCTGCGAGTTCGGGATCTGCGCAGATGGCCGCGTCGAGTCGGGCGATGAGGTCGTGGACATCGGCCAGTCCGCCGACTCGACCGGTGAGCGGCGACGCCAGCACGTTGCGGACGCGTTCGTGGGTCGGCGACGGCAACAGCCCCGCATCGGCGAGCCGGTGCGCGAACTCGTCCGTGTCGCGTACGGCACGCAGCTGTGCGTTTCCCCGCGAGGTCAACTCGATGGAACCATTGCCCAGTTCTCGGGCCGCGACCGCGAGAACCGACATGTGCGTCGGCGTCAGAAGCCCGCCGGGCAGTCGAACTCTGGCCAGCGGTCCGTCGGCAGCTCGGTGCGTCGACAGCGCCCCCGGACATCGATCGGGAGCACTGCGGGGCGGGGTGGAGCTCACGGAGTCGAGGTTACAAGGTGATCGCCCGGTAGCATTCGCCTCACGAGGCTTCGGCCGAGAGGAAACCGGTGAAAATTCCGGTGCGGTCGCGCCACTGTCACAGCCAGACCCTCTCGATCGGACGCACACCCGTACGACCGCTTCACCGAACCACGAGGGCGCGAAACCCTCAGGAGGGCGTTACCCGTGATCCTGCTGTTGTCCACCTCGGACACCGATCTGCTCAGTGCCCGCGCCAGCGGGGCCGACTACCGGTGGGGCAACCCGTCGCGTCTGCTCGCGGCCGATGTCCAGGGTTTGGTCAGCGGCGCTGATGTGATCGTGCTGCGCATCCTGGGCTCGAAGCGGTCCTGGGAGGAGGGCGTCGACGCGGTTCTCGGCACAGGTCTTCCGGTGGTCGTGCTCGGTGGTGAACAGGCGCCCGACGCCGAACTGATGGAGCTGTCCACGGTTCCGGCCAACGTCGCCGCGCAGGCGCACAACTACCTCGCGGAGGGTGGTCCCGACAACCTCGGTCAGCTGCACGCGTTCCTTTCCGACACCGTCCTGTTGACCGGGCACGGATTCTCTGCGCCGTTGCACACCCCGACCTGGGGGCTGCTCGAGCGCACCCCGACTCGAAGTGCCGACGCTGCACCGACCATCGCGGTTCTGTACTACCGCGCGCAGCATCTCGCGGGAAACACCGAGTACATCGACGCGCTCTGTGTTGCCATCGAAAACGCGGGCGGACGAGCACTACCGATATTCTGTGCGTCGCTGCGCACTGCCGAGCCCGAGCTCCTCACAACTCTGAAGTCGGCCGACGCCATGGTCGTGACCGTTCTCGCCGCCGGGGGCACCAAACCGGCCGGTGCATCGGCGGGCGGCAACGACGAGGCTTGGGACGTTGCCGAACTCGCGGCGCTCGACGTGCCGATCCTGCAGGGACTGTGTCTGACGAGCAGCCGCGCGACATGGAGCAACAACGACGATGGTCTTTCCCCTCTGGACGTCGCGACTCAGGTTGCCGTACCCGAGTTCGACGGCCGGCTCATCACGGTCCCGTTCTCGTTCAAGGAGATCGACGGGGATGGTTTGACGACCTACGCTCCCGATCACGAGCGTGCAGCGCGCGTCGCGGGGATTGCCGTCCGGCATGCGAAGTTGCGCCACATTCCGGCGTCGGAACGTCGGATTGCGCTGATGTTCTCGGCGTATCCCACCAAGCATGCCCGCATCGGCAATGCGGTCGGCCTCGATACACCGGCCAGCGCGATCGCGTTGATGTCCGAGATGCGCGGTGCGGGCTACGATCTGGGTCCGGAGGATGGCCTCGACGCTATTCCCGGGCTCGCAGCCCGCGACGGTGACGCGTTGATCCACGCGTTGATCGCCCGCGGCGGGCAGGATCCGGATTGGCTCACCGCCGACCAGCTCGAAGGCAACCCCATTCGCATCTCGGCTGCCCGCTATCGCTCGTGGTTCGCCGAGTTGCCCGAGGACTTCACGTCGGCCGTCAACGCGCATTGGGGCCCGGCGCCCGGCGATATGTACGTCGACCGTTCTCAGGACCCCGACGGCGAAATCGTCATCGCTGCAATGCAGTTCGGGAACGTTGTCATCATGGTGCAGCCGCCGCGCGGTTTCGGTGAGCGGCCCGTCGCGATCTATCACGACCCCGACCTCCCGCCGAGTCATCACTATCTCGCGGCCTACCGGTGGATTCAGGCGTCACGCACGGACGGCGGCTTCGGTGCCGATGCGATGGTTCACCTGGGCAAGCACGGGAACCTGGAATGGTTGCCGGGCAAGACGCTCGGTATGTCGGCCTCGTGTGGAACCGACGCCGCACTCGGCGATCTGCCGCTGATCTACCCGTTCCTGGTCAACGACCCGGGCGAGGGCACGCAGGCGAAGCGACGAGCGCACGCGACGCTGGTCGACCACCTCATACCGCCGATGGCCCGTGCGGAGAGTTACGGCGACATCTCGCGCCTCGAGCAATTGCTCGACGAGCATGCCAACATCTCGACGCTGGACCCAGCCAAGCTCCCGGCGATCAGGCAGCAGATCTGGACGCTGATGACGGCGGCGCAGATGCATCAGGACCTCGGGCTCGAGGAACGCCCGGACGAAGAAGTGTTCGACGACATGTTGCTGCACGTCGACGGCTGGCTGTGCGAGATCAAAGACGTGCAGATCCGCGACGGTCTGCACATCCTCGGGCAGGAGCCCGTCGGTGACGCCGAGGTCGAACTGGTTCTCGCGATGCTGCGTGCGCGGCAGATGTGGGGTGGTGAGCAGTCGGTTCCCGGGCTCCGCGAAGCGCTGGGTCTCAGCGAGGACGGCGACGAGGCGCGCGTACGGGTCGACGAGATCGAAGCGATCGCGCACGGGCTGGTCGCGGCGATGCAGGCAACGCAGTGGGATCCCGCCCAAGCGGAACATGTTGCGGGCGAACATGGTTCGACGGTCGCGGAGATCCTGCGGTTCGCGGCGACGGAGGTCGTCCCCCGTCTACGCGGAACGTCGCGCGAGATCGCGCAGGTCCTGCACGCCCTCGACGGCGGCTTTATTCCCGCCGGCCCGAGCGGTTCTCCACTCCGTGGGTTGATCAACGTCCTGCCTACCGGACGCAACTTCTACTCGGTGGATCCGAAGGCTGTGCCGTCGAAACTGGCGTGGGAGACCGGTCAGGCGATGGCCGAGTCGCTGCTCGCGCGCTACCGCAAAGATCACGGTGAATGGCCGAAATCGGTCGGTCTGTCGGTGTGGGGCACCTCGGCGATGCGCACGTCCGGCGACGACGTCGCCGAAGTGTTCGCCCTGCTCGGCGTCTCGCCGGTGTGGGACGAAGCCTCACGTCGCGTCACGAAGCTCGAGGTCATCGAACTCGCCGAACTGAGCAGGCCGCGTATCGATGTGACCGTGCGGATCAGTGGCTTCTTCCGCGACGCCTTCCCTCACGTCCTGGCGCTTCTCGACGACGCGGTCAGGCTCGTTGCTGCGCTGGACGAAACGGACGAGCAGAACTACGTCCGCGCGCACGCTCAGGCGGACCTCGCCGATCACGGTGACGAGCGACGTGCGACGACGCGGATTTTCGGTAGCAAACCCGGTACGTACGGCGCAGGTTTGCTGCAGTTGATCGACAGTAAGACCTGGCGGAGCGACGAAGATCTGGCGCAGGTGTACACCACATGGGGCGGGTTCGCCTACGGCCGCGGCCTCGACGGCATCCCGGCGTCGGACGACATGCGCACCGCGTATCGCCGCATCGCAGTCGCGGCGAAGAACACCGATACGCGCGAGCACGACATCGCCGACTCCGACGACTACTTCCAGTACCACGGTGGCATGGTCGCCACCGTGCGCGCGCTCACCGGCAGGTCGCCGGAGGCGTACATCGGCGACAGCACTCGCCCGGAGTCGGTGCGCACGCGCACTCTTTCCGAGGAAACTGCACGGGTGTTTCGAGCTCGGGTGGTCAACCCGCGATGGCTCGAGGCAATGCGCAGGCACGGTTACAAGGGCGCGTTCGAGATGGCTGCCACCGTCGACTATCTGTTCGGCTACGACGCCACCACGGACGTGGTCGCCGATTGGATGTACGAGAAACTGGCCGAGACGTATGTGCTCGACGAGCAGAATCAGAAGTTCATGCAGCAGTCGAATCCGTGGGCACTGCACGGCATTGCCGAGCGGTTGCTCGAGGCAGCAGAGCGCAAGATGTGGGCAGAGCCGGATCCCGATGTTCTCGACGGCCTCCGCCGGGTGTATCTCGAAACAGAGGGAGATCTCGAGGGGGAGTGACCGTAGGGTGAGGACATGCCTACGTTTCAACAGATCGCCGACGGTAAGTACGTATCGCTGACCACGTTCAAGAAGGACGGAACGCCTGTTGCGACGCCCCTGTGGGGTGCCCGCGACGGCGATCGACTCCTCGTGTGGACCACCGCGGATTCGTGGAAGGTCAAGCGAATCAAGCGGAACCCTCAGGTCACCGTTGCGCCTTGCTCCGCGCGCGGAAAGATCGAAGGTGAGCCAATGGCCGGCGTGGCCGAGGTTCTCGACGAGGCAGGGACCGAAAAAGCACGTGCCGCGATCTCGTCGAAGTACGGCATCCTCGGCTGGCTCACGGTCAAGGGGAGCTCACTGCGCCGCGGGAAGAAGGGGACGATCGGAATCGCGGTGTCTCCGGCCTGACGGACGCGCCCGGTTCTTCACCGGCCGATGAACCGATCGCCGGGGCGAGCAGCAACGAATAACTGATACGTACGCAACCGGTGGCTCGGCCACCAGAACGGAGCATCACAGATGCCGGTAGCAGCATCCGATTTCAACCACGTCCGCTTGACCGTCAGCGACATCGACGTGTCACGAAAGTTCTACGACGCCGTCTTCGGTTTCGACGTCGCGTACGCGTGGGACGACAACGCCGACGAAGAGACCAAGAAGGCTTTGTGGTTCCTCTTCGGCGGAGTCATCTACCAGTTCGCCGGCGGGCTGTTCGGGCTGCGACCGGTCGCACCCGATCAGGATTCCTTCGACGAGAACCGTACCGGCCTGGACCACCTGAGCTTCAGCGTCGACACGCACGCGGCACTGCTGAACGCGACGGCGACCCTCGACGATCTCGGTATCCCCCACGAGGGAATCAAGGCTGCCGGACCGGGCCTGTCCATCATCGAATTCCGCGATCCGGACAACATCGCCCTCGAAATCGCAGGACCGAGCGAGTAGTATTCACACGGTCGAGCTCTCGAGCTGCACTGGGTGCGGACGCTACTGAGCTGCGCTCACAGAGGACATGTGGAAGTCCGGGATTCGCAACGGCGGCATGGCCGTTCGGGTGAACCAGTCCTTCCACTCGCGGGGCAGCGTCGGTGACGTTTCCCCGGCTTCGGTCACCCGGCGCAGAAGGTCCAATGGCGATTCGTTGAAGCGGAAGTTGTTGACTGCACCGGTCACCTGGCCGTCCTCGACCAGGTACACCCCGTCACGAGTGAGCCCGGTCAGCAGCAGCGTCGACGGGTCGACTTCCCGGATGTACCAGAGGGTGGTGAGCAGTAGCCCCCGTTCGGTTCGCGCGACCATGTCCGCGATGTCGACCGAACCGCCTCCGTCGAGAATCAGGTTCTCGCCCGGGACCGTTGGGTGCGCGTCGTAGCGCTCGGCGGCGAATCGGGGGTATGCAAGAGCATTGACGACTCCCTCGCGAATCCACTCGACCCTCCCGGTGGGCAATCCGTTGTCGAACACCGACACGGCGTCGTTCGAGGAGCCGGTCGCGAGAAACGGGGAATATTCCAGCCCCGGCGCTACCGGGTCCGAGAACAGCGTCAGCGGAACAGATCCCAGTTTTTCA
Organism: Rhodococcus sp. (in: high G+C Gram-positive bacteria); assembly: GCF_049591685.1. Taxonomy (GTDB): domain Bacteria; phylum Actinomycetota; class Actinomycetes; order Mycobacteriales; family Mycobacteriaceae; genus Rhodococcoides. Next base: position 12,088 of record NZ_JBAWFH010000401.1, read on the forward strand.
CCGATACGCGTCCCACCGGCCCGTGAAAACGCAGTGTGTCCCTCCTGGGCACCCCGTCCCTCCATGCTCCACATCAGGTAGATCATCAGGTCTGCCACCGCAGACGGCGGGAGAAGCGTCTCGTACCGCCCGGCAGGGAGATCGACGCGTGTGGACGCCCAGCCCAGTCGGGTCGCCAACTCGTCGAGCAACCCGTCGACGGCAACATCGTCGAAGCGTTTCGTACCGGCGCCGACCCACGCGCTGGCTTCACCCTTCTTGCCGTTGATCTCGACAGAGCCGGTGGGCTGAGTGAAGCGGGTTCGGATACCGGTGGAGGAACCCAGCCACACCGTCTCGACCTGATGATGAGCGAAGCCGTACAGCTGATCGGTGCCGTCGAACCCCGCCGACAGACCGTCGGTCAGCGGGCGGAACACGTCGATGGCTGTTCGTTCCGGGTCTGCGTCCCACGGTTCGGACGAACTGGAATTCTGGACCGGAGGCATTGCATCCTCGGCGGGTTGCGCGCGGCGGGCTGCGGTCTCGGCGCTCGCTACGACGGAGGCGATGTCTGCAGGGTCCACCGACGTCGAGGACACACTGGCCACTGCCGCACCGGCAGAATTCCCCGCAATGGACACGACCGTCCACCGACGCCGCGCCGCGACGCCGTTGGTCGTCATGGAATTGCCGGCCCACCTCAACGAGGCCTCGGACGAGTCTGTGACGATGACGAACGTCTGCTCCACAGTCGCTGCTGCCAGGGCGCGTTCGACCAGCGCGTGTGCGGGTATCAACGGCCGGCCTCCGATCGGGTGTTGAGCACGTTGACGCCTCGGAACAGGGCTGCCGGGCAGCCGTGGCTCACGGCCGCCACCTGACCGGGCTGAGCCTTGCCGCAGTTGAACGCGCCACCCAGTCGGCGAGTCGACTTGCCGCCCACTGCCTCCATCGAACCCCAGAAGTCCGTCGTGGTGGCTTGGTAGGCGACGTCACGAAGTTGCCCGTCGAGCCTGCCGTCCCGGATACGGAAGAACCGCTGGCCGGTGAACTGAAAGTTGTATCGCTGCATGTCTATCGACCAACTCTTGTCTCCGACGATGTAGATCCCGTTCTCGACCTGTGAAACGAGATCGTCGATACTTCGATCGACCACCGGATCGGGCTGCAGGGAGACGTTGGCCATCCGCTGAATGGGCACGTGATGCGGTGAGTCTGCATACGAGCAGCCGTTGGAGCGATCTAGCCCGAGCCGAGGAGCGAACACCCGGTCGAGTTGATAGCCGACGAGGATGCCGTCGCGCACGAGATCCCACTGCTGCGCTGCGACGCCGTCGTCGTCGAACCCGATCGTGGCGAGGCCGTAATCTTCCGTTCGGTCTGCCGTGACGTGCATTGCGGGGCTGCCGTACTTCAACGTGCCCAGCTTGTCCGGGGTGGCGAACGACGTGCCCGCGTAGGCCGCTTCGTACCCGATTGCTCGGTCGTATTCGGTTGCGTGGCCGATGGACTCGTGAATCGTCAACCACAGGTTGGTCGGGTCGATGACAAGATCGGTCGGACCCGACACAACGGAGGGGGACTTGACCTTTTCGGCGAGCCAGTACGGCATCCGCTCGAGTTCGTCCGCCCAGTCCCAGACACTGTCCGACCCGAGATATTCCCATCCACGGCTGACCGGTGGTGCGAGAGTGCGCATCGTCTCGAACGCGCCGGCATCATGGTCGACGGTGGTCGCTTCGAGGGCGGGGTGAAGCCGAATGCGTTGCTGGGTGATGGAACTGCCTGCGAGATCGCAGTAGTACGCCTGCTCCTTCACCTGCAGTACCGAGGCAGTGACGTGGTCGACGCCGTCGGCGACCCTCAGTCGGTCGGAGTACTCGGTGAGCAGGTCGACTTTGTCCCGAGTCGGAACTTCGAACGGATCGATGTCGTAGGACGAAACCCAGGTTGCACCGGAGTAGATCGGTTCGTCGGCAGGTTCGACGCGCTCGCGATTGAGTGTGCGCAGCGCGACCGCAACGTCCACGGCCGTGCGTGCGGCTTCGACTGCTGCCGAAACCGACAGTTCGGAGTGCGAGGCAAAACCCCAGGTACCGTCCACGACGACGCGCACCGCCAGCCCGATCTCGGAACTGTCGACCGCAGACTGCACGGAGCCGTCGCGCAGTTGCAGTGACTGCGTGATCAGACGATGAACGCGAAAGTCCGCGTGCGAGGCGCCTGCTCGCTGCGCGGTGTCGAGCGCCGCAGCGGCCAACTCCTGCCTGGGCAGCGCGAGAAAATCCGGGTCCACGGTACGAGACGACGGCGGGGTCACGGCACCGAGATTAGCCGAACTGCTGCCATCCGAGACGCAGGACCATCCCGATCACCACGACCAACAACACGATTCGTACGAAACCGGATCCGCGGGAGAGAGCGGTCCGAGAACCCAGCAGCGCACCGACCACGTTGCACACGGCCATTGCAGCACCCAACTCCCAGAGCACGTGACCCGTCACCGCGAAGAACGTCAGGGCTCCGATGTTGGACCCGAGGTTGAGGACCTTGGCCATCGCTGCGCTTCGCACGAAGTTCGTACCGAGAAGGGTGGCGAAAGCGATGATGAAGAACGTGCCCGTTCCGGGGCCGAGGATGCCGTCGTAGAAGCCGAAACCGCCTGCCGCGAGGAACACGACGAGCACGAACTTCCTACGCGTGGGCGGATGCTCGCCGGCGACGGTGCCGACGGTGGGCCGTGTGGTCACGAGTGCGGCGACGCCGACGAGCACGACCATGATGATCGGAATGAAGAGGTCTCGGTCGATGAGCGAGACCGCGGCCGCTCCGCCGGCGGACGCCAGAGCTGCCGCAACTGCCGCCGGAGCCATGACCCGCCAGTCCAGGGCAATCTTGCGAGAGAACGTGACCACCGCCGCGAAGGTGCCGAACACGGCGGTCATCTTGTTCGTCGCCAGCGCGGCCTGGGCGCTCAGCCCCGGGGCGACGACGAGGATGGCAGGCAGAAGAATCAGTCCACCGCCGCCGACGACGGCATCGACCCAGCCCGCCGCGAATGCGGCGACCATCAGCAATCCCCAGTCCGCCGCCGTCATGCGGCAAACTCAACCACATGCGCAGATTCAGCCTCTGGCTCAGGGGTGAGCCGTTCATAGCGGACTGTCTGCTGGCCTGCACGCTCTTCCTGTTGGACGCCGTAGTCTTCGTGGGCAGTTCGGGCGGCGTCAACGCGATATTGTTCGTCATCGTCTCCGCGGCGTTGTCCGCGCCCGTCGCGTGGCGTCGGAGGCATCCGCGGATCGTGGCCGGGGCGGTGCTGGCGGCATCGCTGTTCAGCACGTTCGGTGCCCTGGTGCTGGGGGAGACGCAGAACGTGCACGTATCTCTCCTCGCGTTGCCGATCATGCTGTACACACTCGTCACCTACGTGGGTCGCCGTACTGCTTCCGTGTTCGCGGCGGCGATCGCCGTCGACAGTGTGATAGCTCTGTTCGTGTTCGACCAGGAGCCGATCTCGTCCCTGACGTTCACGGTGGCGATCTACGCGCTTGCCTGGGTCGGCGCCGAATTCCTGGGTGCCCGCCGTGCATACGACGAGGCGGTCGAGGCGCGGCTAGCAGTGGCGGAATTCGACCGAGACAGGCGTGCGGAGGAGGCAGTGGCCATGGAACGCACCCGCATCGCGCGTGAACTGCACGACGTCATCGCGCACGGGGTCTCGGTTATGGTCGTGCAGGCCGACGGGGCGTCCTATGCGGTACGCAAAGACCCCGAACGTGCAGAGCAGGCGGTGGCAAACATCTCGGCAACGGGTCGTCGAGCACTGGCAGAGCTGCGCCGAACGGTTGCGCTGCTACGGACCACACCGCACACCGACGATATGCCCTTGTACGGCACTGCAGGGTTGGCGAAGCTCGTCGAATTGATGTCGCGCGCAGGGCTGAACGTCGAACTCGAACAGACCGGGAACCTCGACGACATCAGTCCTGCGATCAGCCTGGGCGTACACCGGCTGGTCCAGGAGTCACTGACCAATGTTCTCCGGCACGGCGGGCATGCCCCGAAGGCTCGGGTGTCGGTTGTTCGCCGTGAAGAAGACGTTCTCGTCGAAATCGTCAACAGCCGGGTCGGATCGGCGGAAAGCACGGTGCGGGGGACAGGTAACGGTCTGTTGGGGATGCGGGAACGGGTCGCGGTCCTGCAGGGTTCGCTCGAGGCAGGCCGAACCGACGACGGGCAGTGGCGGGTGCGCGCGGAGTTACCCCTCGAATAAGTAGGGCCTCCCTGAGAGTGGGCCCGAAAAGCGTTAGGTTGATCCGGTGCCGATCACCGTGCTCATCGTCGACGACCAGGAATTGATGCGAATGGGTCTGGCGATGGTTCTCGACGCCCAGGACGACATGGTTGTGATCGGCGAAGCCGCGGATGGTGATTCAGCGCTCGACGCCGTTGCCAGGGATGCACCCGACGTCGTCCTCATGGATGTCCGGATGCCCGGCACGGACGGAGTGGCCGCCACAGCAAGGATCAGGGAGTCCGGGGCGCACTCGCGGGTTCTGGTGATGACCACGTTCGACTTGGACGAACACGTGCTGGGGGCATTGCGGGCGGGCGCAAGCGGCTTCCTGCTCAAGGACACTCCGCCCGAGGATCTCGTTTCCGCGATCCGCAGCGTCGCTGCGGGTGACGCCGTGGTGTCCCCCAAGGTGACCAAGCGCCTCCTGTCCCGATTCATCTCGGAGGAGTCCGTGCACACCCGGGACCCGAAGACACTGGAAGCGTTGACCGAACGCGAGCGGGAGGTTCTGGGGCTGCTCGCGACAGGACTGTCCAACGCCGAGATCGCGACCCGGCTCGTGCTGTCCGAGGCAACTGTGAAGACCCATGTCGGGCGGATGCTGACGAAGCTGGGCCTGCGCGACCGAGTGCAGGCGGTCGTTCTGGCGTACGAGACAGGGCTGGTTCGGCCTGGTTCCTGACCAGACGGTCTTCGAGGGCGCGGTTCGAAGAGCACACCTCGAGTTTCGGTCGCCGGCGGGAGCAATTTCCCGTACCCGTTCGTTGTCCGTGCAGGCGACGAAAGGAACGACCATGTTTGCGCTCTTCATTCTCTACGTGATCGTCGAGGTTGCGGCGTTGGTGGCCGTCGGCAGTGCGATCGGTGTGCTGTGGACCGTGCTGCTGCTCCTGGCCGGTTCGGTCGGCGGGACGATCCTCGTGCGGTCCCAAGGCAAGCGCGTCATGGACGGTCTGCGGGCGGCGAGCAGGGGAGAGCAGTCGCCCGGATCCGCCGTGGCCGACGGTGCGCTCTTCGCCATCGGTTCGGTGGCACTCTTCGTACCGGGCCTCGTCACATCCGTGCTCGGTATCCTGCTGCTTCTGCCCGTCACCCGGTGGATGTTGCGCCCGTTGGTGCTCCTCGCCGCCGCGAGGTGGATGCCGACCGTCGCGATGGCGACGAGCAGAATGCGGCCCTCGGTCATCGACGGTGAAGTCGTCCCCGACACTGCGGGTACCCCCGCGGCAGGCCGGATCATCGAGCTCGACGGGCGGGATTTCGATAAGCCCACCCGCTGAGGGCAGACTTGACTCCCGTGCGTACCGAACTTCTTCTGGGTGGACGAATTTACAGCCCCACTGCGCCAGACGCGACAGCGATGGCGGTCACCGACGGCGTCGTGACCTGGACCGGTGAGGATCGCACGGGTCGTGCGCTGCATCCGGGAGCCGTCGAGACCCAACTCGGCGGTGCTTTCGTGGCACCGGCTTTCGTGGATACCCACGTGCACACCACAGCGATGGGCTTGGCACTGGTCGGCCTCGACCTGACGGATTGTGTGTCCCGCGCCGAATGCACGACCCGGATCCGCGACTTCGTGCAGCGCTCACCCGACGCTCTCGTCTGGGGTCACGGGTGGGACGATTCGACATGGACCGACGGCGGGGTGTTGTCGACCGCCGATCTGGACGAGCTCGCACCGGGTCGCTTGGTCTATCTCACTCGGATCGACTCCCACTCCGCCGCGTGTTCGACACCGCTGCGCCGAGCGAGTCACCTGACGGCCGACACTCACGGGTTTCATCCGGAAGACCCTCTGACCGCCGATGCGCACCACGCCGTTCGATCTGCTGCGCGGTCGATGATCGGCCCGGAAGCGCGTGAGCGTGCTCGATCAGCAGCACTCGACTTCGCCGCGTCACGCGGCATCTGCGCGGTGCACGAATGTGGTGGTCCCGACATAGCGGGACTTGTCGACTTCAAAGAATTGTTGGTCACCGACCACGGCGTCGAGGTACGCGGGTACTGGGGCGAAGCGGTCGGCAGCGCGACCGAGGCACAATCCCTGCTCGATAGAACCGGCGCACATTCGCTCGGCGGCGACCTCTTCGTCGACGGGTCCATCGGGTCGCACACCGCCTGGCTCAGCGAGCCGTACGCCGATGCGCCGACTTCCGGCACCCCCCTCCTCGACGTCGAGTCGATCGCGGCGCATCTGTCCGCCTGTACCGAGGCGGGCATCCAGACTGGTTTTCATGCCATCGGCGATGGCGCCGTCTCCGCCGTTGTCGACGGACTTCTTCGGAGCGCCGCCGAGGTCGGTGGGCCGGCTCTTGCGTCACGCGGCCATCGCGTCGAGCACCTGGAGATGGTGACGATCGAGCAGGCAGCGACGCTTGCATCGCTCGGCGTGATCGCAAGCATGCAACCGATGTTCGACAAGCTCTGGGGCGGAGGCCAGGCGCTGTACGCGCAGCGGCTCGGGAGAGCACGGGCGTCGGACCTCAACTCTTTCGCGCGCCTTGCCGCGGCGGGCGTGTCGCTGGCCTTCTCCTCGGACGCGCCGGTCACGACCGTCGATCCCTGGGCGATGTTGCGTGCCGCGGTCGGGCACCGTACCACCGGGAGCGCGATCTCTCCGCGAGCTGCTTTCTCCGCCGCAACCCGAGGTGCATGGCGAGCAGGTGGTGTCCGCGACGGCATGGCGGGCACCCTCGTGCCGGGAGCACCGGCGAGCTACGCGATCTGGGACGCCGACGAATTGGTGGTACGCGCCCCTGCCGACAGCGTCGCGCGATGGTCGACGGATCCCCGCGCTGGCGTGCCCGCCCTACCGTCGCTGGAACCCGACGCCGAGAGCCCCCGCTGCCTGCGCACCGTCCACCGTGGCCGCGTGATCCATGAAGCGTGATTTCTCGCCGATCGCGCGCATCGCCGTCAGCAGCGCGGGCGCGGTCGGTTCGGGTCTGTTGCTGTTCGCGAGTTTCCCCCCGCGCCAAATGTGGTTCCTTGCCCCGCTGGGTATTGCCCTTCTGGTGTCGGTACTGCACGGCTTCCGTTTCGGTACGGCCGACCCCGCGCGCGCAGCGGTATCGAAGAAGGCCGGCTTCGGATACGGCTTCTTGGCCGGCCTCGGCTTCTTCGTGCCGCTCCTTCCCTGGATCGGTGTGTACGTGGGCCCGCTGCCCTGGCTCGCACTGGCCGCCGTCCAGTCGCTGTTCATCGGCATCTTCGGCGCTCTGGCGACGATCCTGCTTCGATCGCCGTGGTGGCCGTTGTCGGTCGCTGCCTCGTGGAGTCTGGTGGAATGGGCACGATCGTCTTTCCCGTTCGGCGGATTCCCCTGGGGCCGTTTGGCATTCGGTCAACCAGACGGCTGGTTGTTGCCCCTGGCGAGCATCGGAGGCGCGCCGCTTCTGAGTTTCGGCGTCGCGGTGACGGGGTGCGGGGTGGCGGCGCTGGTGGGGGTTGCCATCGGCCGACGTTCGCGTACGCGCTTGGTAGCAGCCATCGGTGCAACCGTCATCGCATCGGTCGTGGCATCCGCTCTGCTACCCACGCTTCCCATGGACGGCAAGTCCGAGGGCGACGGCAGCAACACCATCACCGTGGCCGCGGTGCAGGGAAGCGTCCCGCGACTGGGTCTGGACTTCAATTCTCAGCGACGAGCGGTGCTGGACAACCACGTTCGTGAAACGTTGCGTTTGGCCGACGATGTGGATGCAGGTTTAGCGGCCGCACCGGACATCGTTGTGTGGCCGGAGAACGCCTCCGATATCGACCCTCTCCGCAATGCAGATGCGGCAGCACTGATCACGCAGGCATCCGAAGCCGTAGGCGCGCCGATACTGGTGGGTACCGTACTGGTGAACGACGACCGAACGACAACCAATTCGGTTCTTGCATGGGATGGTTCGGCCGGGCCGGGGGAGCGCCACGACAAGAAGATCATTCAACCGTTCGGTGAGTACCTGCCGTGGCGCGGCTTCTTCCGCCTGTTTTCCGAGTACGCCGACCGAGCGGGTTACTTCGTACCCGGATCGGGAAACGGCGTGGTGCACGCAGCGGGGGTGGCTGTCGGTATTGCGACCTGCTACGAGGTCGCTTTCGACAGAGCACTCACCGAGTCGGTTCGCGCCGGCGCTCGGTTCATTGCGATCCCTACGAACAACGCGACCTTCGGAGACACGGAGATGACGTACCAGCAACTGGCGATGTCGCGCGTGCGTGCTGTGGAGCACGGTAGGTCCGTCGTCGTCGCGGCGACGAGTGGAATCAGCGCCGTCGTCACGCCCCGAGGGGACGTCGTACAGGAGACGGCACTGTTCGACGCCGAAGTTCTAGTGGACAGCATCGAGTTGCGGGACGACCACACCGTGGCTACGACGCTCGGCAACGTTCCCGAAATTGCTCTGTGCCTACTGGCTGCCGCGTTTGTGCTCGCGGCTGCGATTCGCGCTCGCAAACAGTCGTCGAGTCGGGTTATGCCAGTCTGAACAAGATAGACAACCGACACGACGCACTACGCTGCACCGCGTGCGGGGTCTCGACCATTCGACTGGAGTAATCGAAGTGTTTTCTTTCATGCTGACAGACGGCTGTAACGGCTGGTGAAGTAAAGTCGATTCTTCAGTAGTGATCTGCAATGAGACCGGCTGTTCTTCTTGTAGCTTTGTAGCTCACAAATTGGGAAGCGCGCAATACCGGGAATTGCGCGGTCGGTGGCGCGTACGCGCGGGAGGGGACGTCCATGCCGAGTACCGAAGTCGAGAAGCAGGCCGAAACAGCGCTACTGAAACAACCGCACCGGATGGTAACCGCGGCTGAAACCGACTGCTTGTCGGTGACCGGTGCTTGGATGAAGCCAATCCGCAACGCGGCACGCAACGAATCAATCCAATAGGCGCGATGCGGTCACGGGCCGCACCGCTCACCACATGGAACTGAGCCAGGTTGCCACCGAAGCACGCTCGAGAACGGACTGTACATTGATCGATTCTGCCCTGACACCCCAACGACGAGAGGTCTCGCAGCCGACAACTGCGCTTTCACTCTCGATCCAGAAAGGCCTGTGAATGCGGGCCGCGGTATCAGGCGAATCACACGGATCTCTCCCCCCGGGAGGCGACACCACGAAGCCGTTTCCCCTCTCGTCCGCCCAGCGCGGGATGTGGTTCGCGCAGCAACTGGCGCCCGAGGTGCCCGTGTGCATTGCGCAGTACGTCGACCTCCGAGGTGACCTGGATCTCGACCTGCTCACGCAGTCGATCCGTCAGGCCGGACACGAGTTCCACTCGGCGTTCCTCAGGTTGACCGAGATCGACGGTGAGCCCATGCAGATCGTCGACCACAACATCGACGACACCGTCGACTACCTCGACCTTCGTTCCGAATCCGACCCGATGGCCGCGGCCAAGGCTTGGATCGACGAAAACTACACCACTCCAGTCGATCTCACCCGGGACCGGCTCGTCAGTGTGTGGATTTTGCACGTAGAAGACCACCGTTACCTTTGGTACAGCAAGATTCACCACGTCGCGCTGGACGGCTACGGGGCCATGACCATGGTCAACCGCACCGCCGAGCTGTACACGACGGCTCTCGAAGATCGCGAAGCGCGGCCGTGCAAAGCGGCGGATCTACGCACGCTGTACGACCTGGACAATCAGTACCGGTCGTCCAGTCGATTCGACACAGATCGGGAGTACTGGGCCGATCACGTCGGTGGAGCGGCAGACGGGGCAACCCTGGCAGGCAAGCCGGGCCCCACGATCGCCGCGAGCACACTCGAAAGCGCCGCGTTGTCCGGTGACGTGGTGGCCGCGTTGGAGAACTCGGACTCGACCAAGAACGCTACGGCCGCAGCTGTGGTCATCGCTGCGTTCGCGTGCTATCTCTCGCGCATGACCGGGCGCGACGAAGTGTTGATCAACATCCCCGTGTCGGCGAGAACAACCGCTGTGCTCCGCCGGTCGGGCGGAATGCTGGTCAACGTCGCGCCCTTGTCGATCCGGATAGACTCGAGCGACACCGTCGGCGACCTGGTGCAAAAAGTACAGCTCGAACTGATGGGCGCGCTGCGTCACCAGCGCTTCAGCATCGAGGATATTCGCCGCGACCTGACGAGTCGGGGACGCAGCAGCGGACTCGTCGGACCGATGGTCAATGTCATGCTGTTCCACCAGGAGATCAAACTCGGCCCGATCGTCGGCGAGTTCAACATCGTGACCTCCGGGCCCGTCGAGGACCTCCTGGTCAACATCTATCAGAGCGGTTCTCCTGCAAAGACTTTCGTCGACTTCCGCGGGAACCCGAACCGCTACGAGGACGAGGATCTCGCGGCTCATCATCGCAGCTTCATCGAGGTCGTCTCGGCTTTCGTTGCCGCCGGCCCGCACGAGGGCATCGACGGCGTACACCCCGACAGTGCTGCCATCGGTGCACAGCGACGGATCGAGCGCGAGCAGTTGGCCTACTGGACGTCCGCACTCGCCGACGCCCCCGACGCCGTCGGCTTCCCGGGGGCGAACCCCCGGCCTGCACTTGCCGAAGCGGTCCGTCGTGAGGTGTCGACCGAGGTTGCGGGTGACGTTCACCGCAGGCTCCTCGCCGACGCCGCCGGCCGAAATTCGAGCGTGCTGGTCTCGGCACACGCGGCCCTGGCGACCTTGTTGTCGCGATTGTCCGGTGAATCGGACATCGTCATCGGTGCACGCACTCGGTCGACCGAGGGCAACATCGTCGTACTGCGCGGAACTGTGGACCCCGCCGCCTCCACGACGACCTTGACCGAACGACTGCACGAGAGCGATGTCACCGCGTTCGCGCACGCGGGTGTAACGCTCGACGACGTCTACGAGCGGCTAAGTCTCGGGGACGACGTGAAGAACGGACCCATCAAGGTCCTTCTCGCATTCTCTTCCGGCGAGCAGCCGGACGACCTCGAGCGCGTCGACGTCATCGTCGAGGTCGGTGAGAGCTTCGATGCACTCGGAGTTCCCGCCGGATTGAACATCAAGTTCGTCTTCGACGGCTCGGTTCATACCGACGACGACATGCGAATGCATGCAGAGCGTTTCGCGGCGCTGTTAGCAGCAGGTGTCGCCGCCCCGTTCGCCGCCGTGGGCGACATCGACATCCTGTCGGACTCCGAGCGTGAGGCGTTGGTGCCGGTGCGCGGCGGGGCTCCGGTGGCGGGTCGTGTGTTGTCCGAGGTGTTGGCGTCGGCTGTCGAACGTGCGGGTGTGGATGCGGTGGCGTTGGTCGCAGGTGAGCGGTCGATGTCGTACGGCGAGTTGGATGCTCGTTCGTCGGATGTGGCTCGGTTGTTGGTTGCTCGTGGTGTGGGTGTGGGTTCGTT
>NZ_JBAWFH010000402.1:0-1697 GCF_049591685.1 Rhodococcus sp. (in: high G+C Gram-positive bacteria)
ATCGGATGCGCAAAGGCACTTCGCGGGTGACGTCGAACCCGGACGACACGATCGAGACGATGCGCCCGCGGAGCTCGTCGTCGACGACCTCCTCCACCGCCAGTTCCACACGCGCTTCGGCGGCAGGCAAGACTCGCTGGCTGCCTAGTCCGTCGACGTCAGGGTAGAGGGTCCGTAGCGTCTCGTGACGGAGGACAACATCGTTCGTGGCAGCGCCTAGGGCGTCCACATCCAGCGTTCCGGACAACTTGATGGCAATCGGTATGTTGTTTGCTCCCGAATCCGGGTCGAGCCGGTTGAGAAACCACATACGCCGCTGCGCAAACGAGAGTGGTATTCGACTGGGCCGAGGGAGTGGGGTGAGCGCCGGGCGACCTCCGGTCCGCGACTTCACACGAGCCGCTAGAGCCTCAACTGTCGATGCATCGAACAACTCGCGCACCGCAACCCGAGAATCGAGAGCGGCGCCGAGCCTCGATACCAATTGCGTTGCGACGAGTGAATTTCCGCCCAGCGCGAAGAAGTCGTCGTCGAGGCCCACGCGTTCGATGGCGAGGACGTCGGCGAAGACCCGTGCGACCGTTTTTTCGATCGGCGTCGACGGGGCCCTGAAATCCGACGTCGTAAATTCCGGTGACGGCAGCGCCTTGCGATCAAGTTTCCCAGAAGCTGTGACCGGAAATTCCTCTAATACCACTACGGCGGACGGCATCATGTACGCGGGAAGCAATCCAGCTACAGCTCGAAGCAGATCGGACTTCACGGCACCGCCAGGTACTACAACCCAAGCAACGAGCTGATCTTGACGCACTGCGACCACTGCTTGGGCGACTGCCTCGACTGCCGACAACGCTATCTCTATCTCCCCCAACTCGATCCGCTGGCCGCGCAGCTTCACCTGAAAATCCGACCGACCGATGTACTCGAGCTCACCGATGCGATTCCAACGAACTACGTCGCCCGTGCGGTACAACCGCCCTGATCCGAATGGATTGGCAACGAACCGCTCCGCGGTCAAATCCGAACGCGAACTGTAACCGCGAGCCAATTGAACGCCGCCAAGATAAAGCTCGCCTTGCGACCCGTCTGGGGCCAAGCGGAGACCTTTGTCCAGCACAAACACCTGCGTATTGGACACAGGGCGACCGATCGGAACGCTCGCTTCGTCTTTCACGGTGTACACATGGTGCGTAACATCCACCGCGGCTTCGGTCGGCCCGTAGAGGTTGATCAGCTGCGTAGCGGGAAGAACTTCGGCCGCACGCGTAGCTGTTTTTACGGGTAGCGCCTCCCCGGATGCGAAGAGCATCCGCAGCGTCTCCACTGCCGCCACAGACTGCTCTGCGACAAACACAGCCAACATCGACGGAACGAAGTGGGCAACCGATACCGATTCCCTGGCGAACAGTTCCGCGAGGTACTCGGGATCACGGTGACCGTCCGGCCGCGCTACGGCTATACGCGCACCAAGTCGCAATGGCCAGAACAGCTCCCACACGGACACGTCGAACGTAACCGGCGTCTTCTGTACCACGACGTCCGACTCGGTCATCGCGTACTCGGCCTGCATCCACTCGAGACGGTTGACGATTGCCCGATGAGTGATCGTCACGCCCTTGGGCCTGCCGGTCGATCCCGACGTGAACAGCACATACGCAGCATTGTCCGGCCGCACCGCGACTCGCTCCGCAGCAGTC
>NZ_JBAWFH010000403.1:0-16092 GCF_049591685.1 Rhodococcus sp. (in: high G+C Gram-positive bacteria)
AGGGAGGCGAACGGCTCGTCCATCAAAACGACCGAGGGTGCCGGAGCGAGCGCACGAGCGAGGGCTATGCGCTGCTGCTGCCCGCCGGACAGCTCGTTCGGTCGCGCATTCACAGCGTCCGCGAGCCCGACCAGATCGAGCATCTCGTGGACGCGGCGCAGCCGGGCGGCCCGATCACCGATGCGCCTGTGTTGCAACGCCTTCATCAAGCCGAACCCGACGTTGTCTCCCACGCTGAGGTGCGGGAAGAGCCCACCCTCCTGTGGCATCAACCCGATGTGGCGGTGTTCGGGGGCTACATGTACGGCCGGCGGCCGCGCCAACTCACGTCCGTCGAGTTCGATCCGGCCGTTGTCGATCGGGTGCAGTCCGGCTATCGACCGGAGCAGTGTGGTCTTGCCGCAGCCCGACGGGCCGAGGACGGCAAGCATCTCCCCCGCGGCGAGGTTCAGGTCGACCGCGGTCAACACTCGTCGGCGCCCATAGGAGGCGCCGAGGTCGCGAATGGTCAGTCCGTTCACACATACTCCGTCGAAGTGGGGACGCGTCGCCGCCTGATCGCGCGATCGAGAACGAACGTCGGAACGGCGGACACCAGAATCAACGCGAATGCATACGGCGCCGCTTCACCGTACTTGAACACCTGGGTCGTCGACCACAGCTCGGTGGCCAGCGTATCGACGCCGCGGGGCCGAAGCAGGAGCGTGGCCGGCAACTCCTTGGCCACGGTCAAGAACACCAGCGCGCCACCCGCCGCGATGCCGGGGAGCGCAATGGGCAGCGTCACCCGTAAGTCGGTCCGAATTCGCGAACTTCCGAGCGTGCGCGAGATGTCCTCGAGAACCACCGGACTCGCATGGACGGCAGCCCTCGTCGACCCGATGGCAAGCGGGAGAAACAGCACCGCGTACGCCAGGACGAGGAGCGTCGCACTCTGATAGATGGACGGAAGAAATCGAATTCCGAGGAAGACAACGGCCAAACCCACGGTGATTCCGGGCAGTCCGTGCGCGATGTAGGTGGACAGTTCGGTCACCCGCGCGAGGGGTGACGTCGAACGGGCTGCATACAATGCAACCGGAAGTGCAAGCACTACCACGACAATTGCAGCCAGGCCCGAGTACTTCACCGTCGCCAGCGTCGTCTCCACGACGTCCGTCCAGTCGATCGTGAACCGGAACGACCGCACCAGCCACCTGGTCAGTCCGAGCAGCGGGACAGCGACAGACGCGCACAGCAGCATCGTCATGCCGATCAGCGTGGGTGCCCGCCAGCGGCCCAGGGCAACCGGCTCCGGTGTTCGCGGTGAACCAGAACCGACCCGGGCAGTTGCACCCTTTCGTACTCGCCGCTCCGCGAGAGTGAGGACGAGCGCCATCAACACCAGAACCAGTCCGAGGATGGACGCCGCCGTCCGGTCCAAGCCGCCGCTGTATGCGCTGTAGATGCCGAGAGTGAAGGCGTCATACCTCATGAGGGCGACGGCACCGAAGTCGCTGATGGTGTACAGCGAGACCAGAAGCGCTCCCGCTGCGGCCGACGGCACGACGTACCGCGCTTCGATGCCGACGCCGGTCCGCAGTGCGCTGCGTCCGAGAGTCCTCGCCACTTCCGCGCGGCCCGGATCGCTAGCCGCGAACGCAGCGGACACCGGAATCATGACCAGTGGGAAACACGACATCGTCAAGACAAGGGCCGCTCCCGAAAAGCCGGCGAGAGAGGGAAATTCGGCGATCCACACGTATCCGGAGACATACGAGGGAATTGCCAGCGGCGCCGTCAGTGCGACGGCAAAGAAGCGTCGACCCGGCAGGTCGGTTCTCGTCGCGGCCCATGCGGCAAGGATTCCGAGAACGAGGCAACCGACCGCGACCACCGAAGTCAACGCCGCCGTCCGCACCGCGAGATCCACCGTTCGACTGCGAAACAACAGGCGAGCCGCCTTGTCGAATCCGCCGTCGACCGACCTCACCGCGAGATACACGAGCGGGGTCAGGGCGCCCAGCGCAACCACCGTTGCGGCCGCCGCCAGAAGCGGACGGCCACGGTAAGGCCCGATCAACTAGATCATTCCGACCTCGGTGAGCAGAGCCTGTGTCTGCTCGAGAGAGGACAGACGACCCAAGTCGATATCCGAGCTGCCCAGGTCGGCCAGCGGCGGAAGGTCGAACTCCGAGGTGACGCCGTCGATGACGGGGTACTCGGCGGTCTCGTTCGCGAAGTAGGTCTGCGATTCCGTCGAGAGCAGTTCTCGCACGAAGTTCTGCGCGGCTTCCTGATTGTCCGACGACGCCAGAACTGCGGCACCCGCGACGTTGACCAGCGATCCCGGGTCACCCGGCTCGAAGTAATGCAGCTCGATCGGTGCGTCGGCACCGTTCTCCGCCTTGAACGGGTACCAGTAGTAATGGTTGGTGAGCCCGGCGGTGACCTGCCCGTCGTTGACGCCCGTCATCAGTGGTCCGTTGCCCTCGAACGCAACCGGCTCGTTCGCCGAGAATGCTTCGAGCCACTGCCGCGCGCCGTCCTCGCCGCGCTGCACGCGCAGTGCCGTGACGAAGGCCTGGAACGACGCGTTGGTCGGGGCGTAGCCGATCTGTCCGCGCCAACGCGGATCGAGCAGCCCGTCGATACCCGTCGGTAGTTCGGCTGCGGCCACTTTGTCCGAGTTGTAGGCCAGTACGCGGGCGCGCGCCGATGTGGCAACCCAGGTTCCGTCGGCGCCACGATACTGCTGCGGAACGAGCTGGAGGATGTCGTCGGGCAGCGGCGCGAGGGCCCCGGCTTCGTCCAGAGCCCCGAGCGCCCCGGCGTCCTGGCCGTAGAACACGTCGGCGGGCGACGCATCGCCTTCCTCGAGGATCTTCGCGGCCTGGGCGTTGGTGTTGCCGGAGTAGTCGACCTCGACGTTCCCCCCGATACGTTCGATCAGTGGGTCGACGAGATCCTCGTCGCGTCCCGAATAGACAACCACGGTTGCGTCGGAATCCGTCGAGCCTTCCGAGTCCGCATCGGTGGACGAGCTGCATGCCGTGAGGCCCAGCGCGAGAGTCGCACTGCATGTCAGCAGCAATAGACGACGAGATGAGAACACGATTCTCCCTGCGGATCGAGACGAAACCGACACAACGATGAAAAACATACACCGTTAGGTCAGCCTCAGCTCATTCCTCCGAGGATTGCGGCCGGGTGAATCGATCAGGCAGGCGCCTTGATCTCCGGGATCCGAGTTGCCCGCACATACACGGTGTCTCCCGAATGAAGCTGCAGCGCCTCACTGTCTCCCCGCGTGATCTGGGCCGCGAACTGCTCGCCTGTCGCGGCATTCTTCAGCTCGACCTTGACCTCGAAGCCGAGATGAACGACCCGCTCGACGACCGCGCGGGTGACGCCAGCGGAATCGGCGGTTCCGTTCTGCTGGGCCAGGGCCAGAGACGGATCCCGGCCCACCCGGATGTCGTGCGGTCGCACGAGCAGCCCGTTCAACTTCGCGACCTGGCCGAGGAACGACATGACGAAGTCGTTGTCTGGCCGGTCGTACAGATCCTCCGGGGTCCCGACCTGCTCGATCCGGCCTTTGTTCAGAACGGCGATCCGATCAGCGACGTCCAGCGCTTCCTCTTGGTCGTGCGTGACCAGCACGGTCGTCACGTGCACCTCGTCGTGCAGGCGCCGTAGCCAAGTACGCAGGTCCTCGCGAACCTTGGCATCCAGCGCACCGAAGGGTTCGTCCAGGAGAAGTACCTGGGGATCCACCGCCAGAGCACGCGCCAGGGCCATGCGTTGCCGCTGACCGCCCGACAGCTGCGCAGGAAAACGGGTCTGGAAACCGGCCAGCCCGACGATCTCGAGCAGCTCGTCGACCTTCCTCTTGATCTCGGCTTTCGGCCGCTTTCTGATCTTGAGCCCGAAAGCCACGTTGTCGCGGACGCTGAGATGCTTGAAGGCGGCGTAGTGCTGAAAGACAAAACCGATCTCACGCTTCTGCGGGCTGATCCAGGTGACATCCTGTCCGGCGAGAATTACCTGGCCGGAGTCGAGTTGCTCGAGACCAGCGATGGAGCGCAACAGCGTCGACTTGCCCGACCCACTCGGTCCGAGGAGCGCGGTGAGAGAACCCTTCGGGATGTCGAGGCTCACGTTGTCGAGCGCAGCGAAGTCGCCGTAGCGCTTGTTGGCACCGACGACGGAGATCTCGATGTCGCCGACCTTGGGTGCACCGACCTTGTTCACACCGGCATTCTTTACGTCGGCACGCGGTCCCGCCATCACTTCGTCCTCTTCTTCTCGAGCGCGGTCATCAGAAGCAACACGATGACTGCGATTGCCATGAGCAGGGTGGATGCAGCGTAGGCACCCTGCTGATTGAAGTCCTCGTACCGTGAATTGACCAGGAGTGTCAGTGTCTGCGAGATGCCGGGCAAGTTCGTCGACACCATGATCACGGCCCCGAACTCGCCCAGCGATCGCGCAACGGTCAACACGATCCCGTAGGTGAGACCCCAGCGGATAGCAGGCAACGTGATGCGGAAGAACGTCTGCAGCGACGACGCCCCAAGAGTGGACGCTGCCTCCTCCTGCTCCTCCCCGATCTCGTACAGCACCGGTTCGACCTCGCGTACGACGAAGGGCAACGTGACGAAGATCGTTGCGATGACCATGCCGGGTAGCGCGAAGATGACCGTGATTCCGATGTCCTGCAAGCCGCCGAACCAGCCGTTGGCTCCCCACAGCAGGATCAACGCGACGCCGGTGACGATGGGAGACACGGCGAAGGGTAAATCCACTATCGCTTCGAGCACGCCCTTGCCTCGAAATCGACCACGAACGAGAGCAAGGGCGGTGATCACGCCGAACACGACATTGATCGGCACGACTATCACGACAATCACCAGCGACAGCTGGAGTGCAGACTGCGCCGCGGGCGTGGTGATCAGGCCCCAGAACTCGGCGAAGCCGTTCTCGAAGGTGCGGTAGAGAATAGCTCCGAGGGGAAACAACACCAGCGCGGCGAGGTAGAGCAGCGCCACGGTGCGAAGCGACAGTTTGACCGGCAGACCAACCTTCATCGGCTCTGCTCCTCTCGACGCGCCAGTCGATTGCCGACTATCCGCAGAACGAACAGCACGATGAACGCCAGCGCCAACAAAACGACCGAGATGGCGGCTGCGTCGACCGGCTGGTCGTACTCGATGAGCTCGCGAATGTACTGCGAAGCAATCTGGGTGTCCCCGGGAATGTTGCCGCCGATCAGAACGACCGACCCGAACTCGCCGATCGCACGGGCGAAAGCAAGCCCGGTACCGCTCAGGACGGACGGGAGGAGAACCGGCAGTACGATGGCGCGGAAGATCGTCCAGTTGTTCGCACCCAGCGACGCCGCGGCTTCCTCTACTTCCTTGTCCAGCTCGATCAACACCGGCTGCACCGCGCGGACGACGAACGGCAGGGTGACGAACAGCAGCGCAACCACGACGGCAGGCTTCGTCGCGTTGAAGACCAAACCGATGGGGCTGGCCGGTCCGTACAGCGACAGCAGCACCAAGCTCGCGACGATGGTCGGCAACGCGAACGGAAGGTCGATGAGCGCGTTGACGAACCGCTTGCCCGGGAACTCGTCACGGACGAGCACCCAGGCGATCAACGTTCCGAAGAAGAGGTTGATCAGGGCGGCCGCGAAAGACACCTCCAGCGTCACCTTGAACGTCGCTATCGCGCGCGGCGCAGTGACCGCGTCCCAAAAGCCCGCGATACCGTCGTCGAACGACTTCACCGTGAGTGCGGCCAGCGGCAGCAGCACGATGATGCTCAGCCACAGAACAGCAACACCCAAACCCATCGGGCCGACGGAGCCCGGGCCTCGAAATTTTCTTCCCTTCGGCGACGACGGCCACGGGCCCGCAGTAGGTTCGGGCTTCCCCATGCTCATAACCGTTACCCGGTGCTCTCGCTGTAGATGGATGTGAGGGCTCCGTTGTCGCCGAACAACTCGGTGTCGACGGTGTCCCAGCCACCGAGATCGTCGATCGTGCGCAGGTTTTCCGGCGTGTGGAACGTCTGCGAGTAGTCAGCCGCGACTGCGGGATCGACGGGGCGGAATCCTGCCTCGGCCCATACACGCTGACCTTCCTCGGTGTAGAGGAAGTCGTTCAACGCGTTCGCTCGTTCGAGCTGTGCGCTGGTATTGACCACAGCCACTGGGTTGTCGATGCGGAATGTGTCTGCGAGATCGATGTGTTCTACCTCTTGACCCTGGTTCTCGATCAACAGCGCTTCGTTCTCGTAGCTGAGTAGTACATCGCCCTGTCCCTGCAGGAAAGCCTCCGTAGCTGCGCGGCCGGATACCGGCTGGACCGGGAAATGCTCGGATACCAACTTCCGCACGAAGTCGAGGCCGGCCTGCTTGTCCTCCCCACCATTGCTCTTGGCGGCGTAGGGAGCGAGCAAATTCCATTTCGCTGATCCGGAGCTCAATGGACTCGGACTGATCACCTGCACATCCGGCTCCAACAGGTCGTCCCAGGTCCGAATGTCCTTCGGGTTTCCCTTGCGAACGACCAGCGTCACGACGGAGCCGAAAGGCACACCACCGTAGGCATTTTCGTTCCAGTTCTCATCGACGATCCCCGCCGTCACCAAGCGCGTCACATCCGGCTCGACCGAAAAGTTGACAATATCCGCCGGCGCCCCGTCAACCACCTTCCGTGATTGGTTGCCGGACGGTCCGTAGTCGGCATTGATCGGGGTGCCGTTACCGTTCTCGCCGGCGCCGAACGCCACGGCAACGGCGTCCCAGCCGTTCTTCGGCACTGCGTAGCTAACCAGGACGAGCCCGGGTCCCTCGCCGGTCGCATCTCTTCCGCCGACGACGTCGCTCGAGCCCGGATTACACCCGCTCAGGACAAGCGTCGTCACAGTGACCACAGCGGTGAGCGCATATCGAGACTTGTACATCGGAGGAGACGGGCCTTTCATCGATTCAGGCGAAGGTGACGATCCATAAATACGTTCTGGGGCCGCAGCCATCGGTACCGTCGACACGAAATCACACCGGCACTGCGAATCGGCCCGCGCCGACGTTTGGCTTGCGGCGCGAAAACGTGCGCCACACACCGCGGCGCGGAACAATCGCTCGCCGGGGGCCGAACGGCAACTAGGACGTAGGTCGACAACAGTCGATGTCGGCGACTGCGAGCATGCCGATCGCGATCAACGCCAATTCATGGCGGACCCGGTACACGGCAGCGGCAGACACGGACAGGAATCTAGCAGAGGCTCGAGGCAAGGCTCTACTTCAGAGCCCGCCCGCGGGGGTGGAAACCGTCTAGCGGGTGAAGAACCACGCCAGCAAAACGAGTACCAGCAGTGCGACCAGCGCGAGCGTTACTCTCGACTTCGGCATCAGTGACCTTCCGTGTTCGTCGAGTCCGATGCGGCGGCAGCCGCACCCTTGTCGGTTTCGCTGTCGCGCCCAAGGACGCGGAGAACTCCGGCGAGCACGCGATCGAATATCGCGGCCAGTCCGAGGGCCGCGGGCACGACGACCAGCAGCACCACCATCGACTGGGGAACGAACGGGAGACCGGTGATCCACAGTTCGAGTCCGTCCCACCAGGTGGCTATCGCGTGCACGGGGTCCACCCTATCGGTGCCGACGACCGGCGCGGACGCCACGCCGAGAACCTCCATCGGTGGACGCCGGGGCCGTCGTACGTCGATGATTGACACTTATGACGGCATTCGAGGAGCAGTCGACCATCGTGCCCGCCCGCGACTACATGATTCCGCGGCCCGAGGCCCCAGACGGCGACACCGACTCGGTCCAGGGCGTCCTCGGCAGCACCGCTGCTCCCAAGGGGTCCCTGGCTTCGGTTCGCAGTACTTTCCCGCCGATCGACGACTACGCGTTTCTGTCCGACTGCGAGACGACGTGCCTGATCGCCCGCAACGGGTCCGTCGAGTGGATGTGCGTGCCCCGGCCCGACTCCCCCAGCGTGTTCGGCGCGGTCCTCGACAGGGGCGCGGGCCATTTCCGCGTCGGCCCGTACGGGCAGTCGGTTCCCGCCGCCCGGCGCTATCTGCCGGGAGGCCTGATCGTCGAGACGACGTGGCAGACCGAAACGGGCTGGCTCATCGTGCGCGACGCCCTGGTCATGGGGCCGTGGCACAACACCGAGGAGCGTTCGCGGACACACAAGCGCGCGCCGTCGGACTGGGACGCCGAACACATCCTGCTCAGGACCATCAAATGCGTCAGCGGAACGGTGGAGCTCGAGATGAGTTGCGAGCCGGCCTTCGACTACCACCGGGCGCCCGCGAAGTGGGAGTACACCGGAAAGGTTTACGAGGAGGCCACGGCCACGTGTGAGGCGAGTTCGGTCGGCGATCAACCGACTCTCAGACTCACCTCCAATCTACGCATAGGCATCGAGGACCGTGAGGCGCGTGCCAGAACGCGAATGACAGAGGGCGACAACATCTTCGTGGCTCTGTCCTGGTCCGATCTACCAGCACCGCGGACGTTCGAGGAAGCCGCGGAGAAAATGTGGCGCACCTCGGAGTGCTGGCGGCAGTGGATCACCATCGGGCGCTTCCCCGACCACCCGTGGCGGGGTTACCTGCAGCGCAGTGCGCTGGCATTGAAGGGCTTGACCTACGCACCGACGGGCGCACTGCTTGCGGCGTCCACCACGTCTCTCCCGGAAACCCCGGGTGGAGAACGCAATTGGGACTATCGCTATGCCTGGGTACGAGATTCGACCTTCGCGCTGTGGGGCCTATACACCCTGGGACTCGACCGAGAGGCCAACGACTTCTTCTCGTTCATGTCCGACGTGTCGATGAGCGCGGACGGCACAGCCGAGCCGCTACAGGTGATGTACGGCATCGGCGGCGAGAAGACACTCGAAGAAGTCGAGCTGACGCACCTCTCCGGGTACGACGGCGCCAAGCCGGTCCGGATCGGCAACGGCGCGTACAACCAAGAGCAGCACGATATCTGGGGCACCATGCTCGACTCGGTGTACCTACATGTCCGCTCGCGCGAGCACGTTCCGGAGTCGCTGTGGCCGCTCCTGAAGAGGCAGGTGGAAGAGGCGATCGCCAACTGGCGCAAGCCCGATCGCGGGATCTGGGAAGTACGCGGCGAACCGCAGCACTTCACGTCCTCCAAGGTCATGTGCTGGGTCGCGCTCGACCGCGGCGCCAAGTTGGCGAGCATCCACGGGGAGTACGAGTACGCCGAGCAGTGGAACAAGATCGCCGCAGAGATCAAGGACGACATCCTCGAGCACGGCGTCGACGAGCGAGGTGTACTGACGCAGCGCTACGGCGACGACTCGCTCGACGCCTCTCTGCTGCTGGTGCCTCTGCTTCGCTTCCTTCCCGCCGACGACCCACGAGTGCGTGCGACCGTGCTCGCCATAGCCGACGAACTCACCGTCGACGGCCTGGTGCTTCGCTACAAGATCGAGACGACCGACGACGGCTTGAAGGGTGAAGAGGGCACGTTCACCATCTGTTCGTTCTGGCTGGTGTCCGCACTGGTGGAGATCGGTGAGCTACCCCGCGCCAAGCACCTCTGCGAACGCCTGCTCGGCTACGCGAGTCCGCTGAAGCTGTACGCAGAGGAAATCGACGCACGCACCGGGCGGCACCTCGGCAACTTCCCCCAGGCCTTCACGCACCTCGCGCTGATCAACGCGGTGGTCCACGTGATTCGAGCCGAAGAGGCGCAGGCTGCGGGCCACTTTCAACCGGCCCACACGCACTGACCGCGGTCCGGTTCTCGGGTTACCGGAGTCCGAGCTGGTCGGCCCACTCTGCCATCAGCTCGGACACTGTGGCCGCCCGCGCACGTCGGTGCCCGGTGCCCGCCCACATCGACAACGCAGACGGGTCCCCCGCGGCACCTGCCTTCGCACGCATCGGCGCCGTCAGATAGTGCAGGTCCGGGTACGCGAGCGGTGCGTCCTCGGAGTTCGCCTTCATGAACTCGTTGACCAACCCCCGAGCGGGACGACCGGAGAAAGCCCGGGTGACAGCAGTCTCCTCGGTCGTGGTCAACTGCTCGCGGTGCACCGGCCGAGTGCCTGCCTCCGACGTGTTCAGCAAAGCGGTACCCAGCTGAGCAGCCTGAGCAGCACCCGACTCGAGAAACGGCTTGATGTCGTTGCCGTCCATCAATCCACCGGCCGCGACCCGCGGTAGACCAGACACCGCACGAACCGAAGCGAGAACGTCCGCGAGCGGGGCGTCCGGAGCCGAACCGTCGAAACTGCCGCGATGGCCGCCTGCTTCGGGCCCCTGCACGACCAAGACGTCGACGCCGTTGGCATCGGCTTCGGCAGCTTCGAGCGCCGAGGTGACGGTGCACCACACCTCGGTGCCCGCAGCGTGCAGCGCCTCGACCTCCGCGGGATCGAACGTGCCGAACGTACTCGACACCACCGGAACCGGATGCTCGACGAGCCAGCGGAACTTCTCCGCGTAGTGGTCGTCGCGGCGAACGAGCTCACCGGGCGCGGAGTCGAACTTGTCGAACCACGGCTGGATGCGTCGCGCGTACGCCTCGACGTCGGCGCCCGTCGGATCGTCGGGCAGAAAGAGGTTGACCCCGAACGTCACCTCACGCAGCGAATTGATCTGTGCCGCAAACTTTTCGAGGTCGAGCAATGCGCCGGCGAGCATACCGAGACCACCCGCGCGCGACACGGCCTCGGCCATCTGCGGAGTGGACGGCCCACCTGCCATCGGAGCGCTCACGATGGGAACGGACAGTTGACTCAGGATTCGCGTCGTCACACCAACCGAACCTACCGGGCGGCTGTGTATGCGGCTGCGCCGCCCGTGCACACAAAGTGTCGGCCCAACAACACTAAGTGAACACGGGCGGCGGAGCCGCACTGTGAATACGGGCGGCGGAGCCGCACTACTTCTTCGGTTTGTCCGTCGTCGACTCGGACGAGAGGGCGGCGACGAAGGCTTCCTGCGGAACTTCGACTCGACCGATGGTCTTCATCCGCTTCTTGCCCTCCTTCTGCTTCTCGAGCAATTTTCGCTTGCGGCTGATGTCGCCGCCGTAGCACTTGGCGAGGACGTCCTTGCGTATCGCGCGGATGTTCTCGCGCGCGATGATGCGTGAACCGATGGCGGCCTGGATGGGGACCTCGAACTGCTGCCGCGGGATGAGTTCCTTGAGCTTGGTTGTCATCTTGTTGCCGTACGCGGCGGCGGCGTCCTTGTGGACGATGGCCGAGAACGCGTCGACCGCCTCGCCCTGCAGCAGAATGTCCACCTTGACCAGCGCGGCACTCTGCTCGCCGATCTCCTCGTAGTCGAGGCTGGCGTAGCCGCGGGTGCGTGACTTCAGGATGTCGAAGAAGTCGAAGATAATTTCGGCCATCGGGATGGTGTAGCGCAGCTCGACACGCGTCTCCGACAGGTAGTCCATCCCGCCGAGCTCGCCGCGTCGACCCTGGCACAGTTCCATGATCGAGCCGATGAACTCACTCGGCGAGATGATGGTGCACTTGACCATCGGCTCGTACACGTCACGCACCTTGCCCTCGGGCCAGTACGACGGGTTCGTCACCACGTGCTCGGCGCTGTCCTCCATCTCGACGCGATACACCACGTTCGGTGACGTCGAGATCAGGTCGAGGTTGAACTCACGCTCGAGACGCTCACGCGTGATCTCCATGTGCAGCAGCCCGAGGAAGCCGCAACGGAACCCGAAGCCCAGCGCAACCGACGTTTCGGGCTCGTACGTGAGGGCAGCGTCGTTGAGCTGGAGTTTTTCGAGTGCGTCACGAAGGTCCGGGTAGTCGGAACCGTCCAGCGGATACAGGCCTGAGTAGACCATCGGCCGCGGCTCGCGGTAGCCCGTCAGCGGTTCGGTCGCGCCCTTGCGGAACGTGGTGACGGTGTCGCCGACCTTGGACTGACGCACGTCCTTGACGCCGGTGATGAGGTAACCGACCTCGCCGACGCCGAGGCCCTTGGTCGGTTTCGGATCGGGCGAGACGATGCCGACTTCGAGGAGCTCGTGCGTCGACCCCGTCGACATCATCGTGACCTTTTCGCGAGGGTTCAACGTGCCGTCGACGACGCGGACGTAGGTGACGACGCCGCGGTAGGTGTCGTACACAGAATCGAAAATCATGGCGCGGGCAGGGCCGTCGGGGTTGCCGACGGGCGCGGGCACCTGTTTGACGACCTCGTTGAGCAGTTCTTCGACTCCGACGCCGGTCTTGCCGGACACCCGCAACACGTCGTCGGCTTCGCAGCCGATGATGTGCGCGATCTCGGCGGCATACCGATCAGGGTCGGCTGCGGGGAGGTCGATCTTGTTCAGGACCGGGATGATCGTCAGTTCTTTGTCGAGCGCCAAGTACAGGTTCGCCAGCGTCTGAGCTTCGATTCCCTGCGCTGCATCGACCAGCAGCACTGCGCCCTCGCAAGCTTCGAGCGCGCGGGAAACCTCGTACGTGAAGTCGACGTGTCCGGGGGTGTCGATGAGGTGCAACACGAATTCTTCGCCATCGGCCACCCAGGGAAGCCGGACATTTTGGGCCTTGATGGTGATGCCGCGCTCGCGTTCGATGTCCATGCGGTCGAGGTACTGAGCTCGCATCGACCGGTCGTCGACGACGCCCGTGAGCTGCAGCATCCGGTCTGCCAGCGTCGACTTTCCGTGGTCGATGTGGGCGATGATGCAGAAGTTCCTGATCCGTGCGGGATCGGTGAACGTCGTGTCGGCGAAGCTGGGCACTCGTATCCTTTGCTGGCGGTCTCTCCGAGAAGCGAACGGACTCGGCGTCAATAGTCCCACGCCCGACGCCCGGTCCTCGTACGGCACCCGACGACTCGTCGCCCCTGCTCCTGGGGCGAGCGGTTCGGGCGGCTGGTTAAACTCGGCTCCCATGGCTGGCAACTGGAGCAAATACGGGAAACAACTCGGCAAGATCGCACTGCGCGAAGGCCCAAGGCTGTTCCGTCAGTTGCAGAGTTCCGGCGCCCTGCAGAAGGGGATGGACGCCATCTCCGGCAAGACGGGGTCAGGCCCCACCGCCACGCCCGGTCGCCCGGTGGCGTCGAACACCGTGCCCACTGCGCAGCGCGCTCGCCGCGTCGAGTACTCCCCCGATCTCGACGGCAACGCCGACCCCGGCGAGATCGTGTGGACGTGGGTCACCTACGAGGAGGATGCCAGTCAGGGCAAGGATCGTCCGGTGCTCGTCGTCGGTCGCGACGGGCGGACGCTGCTCGGTTTGATGCTGTCCTCGCAGAGCCGACACGAAGGTGACCGCGACTGGGTGTCCGTCGGATCCGGCTCGTGGGACGCCGAAGGGCGGCCGAGTTGGATTCGCCTGGACCGCGTTCTAGACGTTCCCGAGACCGGCATCCGCCGCGAGGGCGCCATTCTGCCCAAGAGCGCATTCGACGCGGTCGCCGAGCGGCTTCGTTCCCAGTACAGCTGGTCCTGACGCGACTCCTCGTGCGGCCATCTCGAGCCCGCACGAGGCGTCGTCTTTGCAGGTCAGGCGTCTACGCCAGGCGCGTGATCTCGACGACGACGTCGAGTGCCGTCGAGCCACCGCCGGAGAAAATGCCTTTGAGCGGCGGCACGTCGGCGTAGTCGCGGCCGAGGCCGACCGACACGTGCTGTTCGTTGACGGCGATGGCGTTGGTCGGGTCGTACCCCCACCACGCGCCGGTCCACGCCTCGATCCAGGCGTGCGACTGACCTTCGACCGGACTACCGACGGCTGCGTTCTTCTTCGGATGCAGATACCCGGACACGTAGCGGCTGGGGATGCCGACGCTGCGCAGCATCAACAGCGTCAAGTGTGCGTAGTCCTGACACACGCCCTTCTTCTCGGACCACGCCTCGACAGCGGACGTGTGCACTCCGGTGGTGCCGGGAACGTAGGACATCTCCGAGTGCACCCAGTTCGAGATCTCCACGACCGACTCCTGCGGGGGAAGACCCTTCGCCAGCTTTTTCGCCATCGAGGAGAGCTGACGGTTCTTCGGCACGTACACCGTGTTGTCGAGTACCTCGTTGAAGCGATCGATGATCGCCTCCCCCGCGAGTTCTCCCCATGTCGCCGTTTCGTCCGGCGGAGAGAACGGGTCGGTCTCAACGACGGACGAACCGGTCACTTCGAGTTCGGTGTGCGGCGCATGCAGATCGAATGCCGTTACCGCCGTGCCCCAGTAGTCGGTGTAGCGGTAGCTCCTCGTCACCGGGTTCGTCTCCACCCGATTGAGGATGACGTTCTGCCGGTTGTCACTTCGCGGGGTGAGTCGCGCCTCGTTGTACGACGACGTCACCGGCGCGTCGTACTGGTAGCCCGTGGTGTGGACAACGCGCATACGCCAGCTCACAATTCACCTTCCAATTGATCTTCGAACGTTCCGGATCCCGCGTCGGTCCACGCCACCCATGGTGCCGCGTGAAAGTACTGCTTGGAAATGGCGTCACCGAGTTCGCGGCACGTCTCCTGCAGCGAGAGCAACCTGTCCTGCAAATCGTCGAGCAACGCACCCGGAGGCAGGAACTCGAGCTCACTTCGTGCGCGTCCGAGCAACCTCTGTGCTTCCGCCCGGGCGCCGACGCGGCTGTTGGGTTGGTGATCGAGCTGATCGAGCGAACGCTCGGCCTCACTGAGCGCGTAGAACACCGATCGCGGAAACAATCTGTCCAGCAACATGAATTCGAGTACCCGTTGCGCGTCGAGCGCGCCCCGGTAAGTACGGAGATACGTGTCGTGCGCGCCGGCGGAGCGAAGCACGGTGACCCAGGCGGGAGACGACGGACGGTCGCCTGCACGCGAGAGCAGAAGACGCACCGTCATGTCGATCCGCTCGACCGAGCGCCCGAGAATCAGAAACCGATAGCCGTCGTCGTGACTGAGCGTCGAATCGGCAAGGCCCGCGAACATCGCGGCTCGCTCCTCGATGTAGCTGAAGAACTCGTGCGGTCCGGTGCGCTTGGAGGCCCTGATGCGATCGTTCAGACCGTTGTAGGTGGTGTTGAGGCACTCCCACATCTCACTGGACGTCACTTCTCTTGCACCACGGGCATTTTCGCGTGCACTGGACAGGGAATCGACAATGGACCCACTGCCGTCCCGGCTGAACGCGACGAGCTCCGTCAAGGACCACACGTCGAGGGAGACGTCCGGCTCGTGCTTGAACCCGAGTACTCGCAGGAGAACCCGAGAGATGTGGTCGGGGTCGACCGTGGCGTCCTCGAGCAACTGATGAACCGTCACATCCAGGATGCGCGCCGTGTCGTCGGCCCGTTCGACGTACCGCCCGATCCAATAGAGCGATTCCGCATTCCGCGCGAGCATCTAGCGTCCACCACCGTTCACGTACTGCTGTTGCTGTTGCTGTTGTTGTTGTTGCTGCTGATCCATCGTCAGTTCCGGGCCCTGTTCCGTTCTCGGCGCCTCCGGCGGTTCGCTGACGATTTCCTCGCCTGCGAGTTCCTGCTCCTCCTGGGAGGTGCGCGTGGCGAGCACCCAGGTGTCCTTGCTGCCGCCACCCTGACTCGAGTTGACGACGAGCGATCCCTCCGGCAACGCGACCCGGGTCAGGCCGCCGGGCAACACCCACACGTCGTCGCCGTCGTTGACGGCGAAGGGACGCAGGTCGACGTGACGCGGCACCAGTCGGTCCCCGATCTTGGTCGGCACTGTCGATAACTGCACTACGGGCTGCGCGATCCATCCGCGCGGATCGGCTCGAATCTTCTTGCTGATCACCGCCAGTTCCTTCGGTGACGCATCGGGTCCGAACACGATGCCGTAGCCGCCGGAGCCTTCGACGGGCTTGATGACCAGCTCGTCGACGCGGTCGAGCACCTCTTCGCATTCGTCGTCGAGCCAGCAGCGGAACGTGTCGACGTTCGCGATGACCGGCTTCTCGTTCAGGTAGTAGCTGATCATCTCGGGCACGTAGGTGTAGACGAGCTTGTCGTCGCCCACCCCGTTGCCGACCGCGTTCGCGATCACGACGTTGCCGGCGCGCGCGGCGTTCAGCACGCCGGCAACGCCCAGCACCGACGACGGGTTGAACTGC
>NZ_JBAWFH010000404.1:0-25252 GCF_049591685.1 Rhodococcus sp. (in: high G+C Gram-positive bacteria)
GCTTGTTTCGCGGCCTCTGCGCGATCATCGCCCAGAACGCCCGGTGTGACCTTGTACACCGAGAACATCAGGTAGCGGAGGGTGGAATTGAGCGCGGAGTAGTCGAGGCGTGCCATGCCCTCTATCGTGCCACCTCGCACACGGCCGCGGCAGCTCTGGTGGCCGATGCGACACACGCGGGTACGCCCACTCCGCCGCCCCAGGCACCTGCAACCGCGACACCGGGGACCTGGGCGACGGCAGATAAGATCTCCGCGACCCGATCGAGGTGTCCGGGCGCGTACTGGGGCAAGCCGCCGGGCCAGCGCTGAACGATCGATGCCGTCGGCGCGGCGTCGATGCCGGTTGCGGTGCGCAAGTCGCCAACGGCGAGCTCGACCAGATCTTCGTCGCTCGCGGACAGGTGGGCATCGTCCCCGAACCGCCCGAGTGAGGCGCGAAGCAACGGCACGCTGCGGTCGGCAAGGTGATCCCATTTACGGCTCGACAGGGTGAACGCCTTGACGTCGAGTCCGGCGTCCGTTGCGACGAGAACCCCTGAGTTGTCGGGTAGCTCGGTTCCAACGGGAAGCGCCATGGCAACGACGACGGAGGACGCGAGCCGAATCTCGGCAGCGGCGGCCGATGCGTCGGGTACGGCGTCGGAAAGGATGTGCGCCAGCGCGGGCGCGGGTACGGCGAGTACGACGATGTCGACGTGTCCGATCGGGTCGACTCGCCATCCTCGGCGCTCGCCGCAGATCGAGGTGACCGTGGTTCCCATCGTGATTCGCGCGTTCGCGCCGGCAATGAGCGCATCGACCAACACGCCGTAGCCATCGCGGAGGGCGCCGAACACCGGACCGGCACTCGGGGTCGGAAGCGCGCGCTCCACGGCTGCGCTGAGGCTGGGCGCTCCGTCGTCCAGAGCGGCAGCGAGCGTCGGGAGGCCAGCGCGGACGCCGATGGAATCGGACAGCCCCGAATAGACGCCCCCCAGCAGCGGATCGACCGATCGGTGCAACACCTGCTCGCCGAACCGCGCGCCGACGAGCTCGGCGACGCTGACGTCGGTTGCCTTGTCCCACTGCAACGGCGTAGCGGGCTCGCGGGCAATGGAGTCGAGAGTCGCGTCGTCGACGAGACCCGCCATGCTCGCCGCGTCGGCCGGAATGCCCATCAACGTTCCCGCGGGCATGGGGTGCAGGGCTCCGTCGGCATAGATGAGCGGGCGCCGGCCAGCCGGATGTACCAGCTGATCTGCAATGCCCAGCTCTGCCATGAGTGCGGGGACCTCGGGGCGTCGTCCGATGAACGCTTCGGCTCCGATGTCGAGTGGTCCTCCGGCGAGCTCGACGGTGCGTACGGCGCCACCGAGCCGATCGGACGCTTCGACGATGGTGATGTCGGCGTCCGGCCCCAGGGTCGTGCGCAGTCGGTATGCCGCGGCGAGACCGCTGATGCCGCCCCCGACCACCGCCGCCTTCACCGCACCGCGGCTCACAGTGAGTGCACCAACTCCACGACACGGGTCAGAACATCCGGGTCGGTGTCCGGAAGAACGCCGTGACCGAGGTTGAACACATGACCGATCGCGCCCGCCTCCAGTGCGCGATCGGCTTCGGCGACGATGCGTCTGACCTCGCTCTCCACGGCGTCCCAGCCCGCGAACAGCACCGCCGGGTCGAGGTTCCCCTGCAATGCCTTCCCCGGGCCGACCCGTCGGGCCGCGTCGTCGAGCGGAATGCGCCAATCGACGCCCACGACGTCCGCGCCGGCCTCACCCATCGCTCCGAGCAGTTCTCCCGTGCCGACGCCGAAGTGGATCTTGGGTACGCCCGCCGGGGACACCGCATCGAACACCTTCGTCGAGTGCGGCAGGACGAACTCGCGGTAGTCGGCCAGCGAGAGGGCTCCCGCCCACGAGTCGAACAGTTGAACGGCATCGACACCTGCACCGATCTGAGCCTGCAGGAAAGTGATCGTGGTGTCGGCGAGCGCGTCGAGCAGCGCGTGCCACGTGGTCGGATCCGAGCGCATCAGCGCCTTCGTCTTTTCGTGATTGCGGCTGGGACCACCCTCGACGAGGTACGACGCCAGCGTGAACGGCGCACCGGCGAAGCCGATCAACGCCGTCTCGCCCAGCTCTGAAGTCAAGAAGCGGACTGCCTCGGCAACCGGTGCGACCTGCCCCGCGTCGAGGGTGGGGAGGGCAGCGACGTCCGCGGCGGAACGGACCGGATTCGCGATAACCGGCCCGGTGCCTGCGACGATGTCGAGATCGATGCCCGCGGCCTTGAGCGGCACCACGATGTCGGAGAACAGGATCGCTGCGTCGACGCCGTGGCGACGGACCGGCTGCATCGTGATCTCGGCGACCAGATCGGCATCGAAACACGATTCGAGCATGCCGACGCCCGCTCTGATCTTGCGGTATTCGGGCAACGAGCGGCCTGCCTGGCGCATGAACCAGACCGGTCGCCGCGACGGCGCCCTACCCGCAACGGACGCCAAGAGCGGTGCGTCGGGAAGAGTGCGGCGGGGCGAAGGCGAGTCGGTGTTCATCGACGTCCATGCTGCCACGTCGCGCAGACAGTACGTCGACGCAGGTCCGACCCGGGTTCGCCGTTCGGCGGCATCGGCGTGTCGCGGGTTGGTCTCGACTCGGCGCGCCTCCGACGAACCAGAACGTGAGAAGTCTAACGTCCGATCTCGTGACCAAACCCGGATCCTCTGCCGAGCCTGCGCCGTTTCGATCGGCTGTCGAGGCTATGCACCGGGCCGTCGTGCATCCGGCTATCGAAATCGGTCCGATTCGGCCTCCCCAACGTCTCGCACCCTTCAGCTACGCGATCGGCGCCGAGGTACAGCACCCGACGGGTCCCGGCGGTGAGGACGTCGGCGAGCAGTCGGACGGCGACGCGTTCGGTCGTTTGATTCTGCTGTACGACCCGGACGGCGACGAAGCGTGGAACGGAACCATGCGGCTCGTCGCGTACATTCAGGCCGACGTCGACGAGTCACTGGCGTCCGACCCGTTGCTTCCCGAGGTCGGGTGGAGCTGGCTGGTCGACGCGTTGGAGAGTCGGTCCGAGCCGTTGACCGCGCTGGGCGGCACGGTCACCTCGACAAGCTCGGTGCGGTACGGCGACATCGCCGGACCTCCCAAGGCGCATCAGCTCGAACTGCGCGCGTCGTGGACAGCCGGGTCGGTCGAGCTCGCGTCGCACGTCGAGGCGTTCTGCGAGGTGTTGGCCTACGCCGCCGGGCTCCCTCCTGCCGGGATCACCGAGCTGTCCGGTCGCGACAAGAACCGGACGTAGTTCGCGCGCGGGGCCGGTAGCAGGGCTTAGAGTCTTCTTTCATGTCAGCGACCAGTTCCAGTGACGCGTCCGATGTGACGGACCCAGTTCTTCCGGGCGGGGCAGTCACCGAAGACGACGCACCGGCCGCCGTTCCTTTGCTCGTCCCGGCCGACGGCGTGCCCGCAGTGGTGAACACCGCCGACGGGGTCGTGACAGCCGCGAAGCTGCTTGCAGGAGGCCACGGTCCGCTGGCGGTCGACGCCGAGCGTGCATCGGGCTTCCGCTACTCCCAGCGCGCGTACCTACTGCAGTTCCGGCGCCGCGGCGCCGGGACCGTGCTCCTCGATCCGATTCCGGTCGCCGGCGCGCTACAACCTCTGGCGGAGGTTATCGAAACGCTCGAGTGGGTCCTGCACTCGGCCGATCAGGATCTGCCGGGCCTCGCGGAACTGGGACTGGTTCCCGCGTCGCTGTACGACACCGAACTCGCGGGCCGGCTGGCCGGTTTCGACCGAGTAGGGCTCGGCGCCATCGTCGAACGGACGCTGGGGTTGTCGCTGCAAAAGGGTCACGGAGCCGCCGACTGGTCGACGCGACCGTTGCCGGAGACCTGGCTCAACTATGCGGCTCTCGACGTCGAGGTGCTGCTCGAACTACGTGATGCGATGGCGGAAGAACTCGAGCGGCAGGGCAAGACCGATTGGGCGGCACAGGAATTCGCTCATATTCTCACTCTCGGTCCGCCCGCGCCGAAGCCGGACCGCTGGCGCCGCACGTCCGGAATACACGCCATCAAATCGCAGCGTGTTCTCGCGGCGGTGCGCGAACTATGGGAGACCCGCGACGAATTGGCCCGACGCCGCGACATCGCGCCCAGTCGGGTGCTTCCTGACTCGGCCATCGTCGCCGCTGCGAGCGCCGACCCGAAGACCGAGACCGAGTTGCGCGCCCTCCCCGTGTTCGGTGGCCCCCGGCAGCGTCGTTCGGCCAATGTGTGGTTGTCGGCTCTCGAACGCGCCCGGCGCTTGCCCGCCGCCGAGTTGCCCCCGAAATCGGCGCCCTTCGACGGTCCCCCGCCCGTCAACAGATGGGCTCGACGCGACCCCGAGGCCGCCGAACGGTTGGCCGCGGTGCGCGCAGCCATGACCGAGTTGAGCGAGAAGGTTTCGGTACCGGTGGAGAATCTGCTTCTGCCGGACGTGCTGCGGCGACTCGTCTGGGCCTGGAAGCCGGTCCGCGACGCCGCCGAGGCCCGCGCCGTCGTCGATGCCGAACTGACCGACGGGCGAGCACGCCCCTGGCAGCGTGAGCTGGTGGCACCCGTACTCGTGGACGCGCTGACCCCTCGTCAAGTTACCGACGGGTAATAGCAGCTAGAGTGAGCGGCGACCCGGCGTCGGCCGGGCCATTCGACCGCATCTTCTCGGGAGGATCGAAGCGTGTCTGTACCCGCGTCCACCAATTCACAGCGGAATGTCGTGTTCGTCGACGGCATCCGCACCCCGTTCGGTAAAGCAGGCCCCAAGGGCATGTACGCCGACACCCGCGCCGACGATCTGGTCGTCAAGGCCATCCGCGAGCTGTTGCGGAAGAATCCCTCCTTGCCGCCCGAACGCATCGACGAGGTCGCGATCGCCGCCACCACCCAGACGGGCGACCAGGGCCTGACCATCGGCCGCACGTCCGCTCTGTTGGCCGGCCTCCCCCGCAGCGTGCCCGGATTCGCGATCGACCGCATGTGCGCCGGCGCGATGACGTCGGTGACCACCACCGGTTCCGGTATCGGCTTCGGCCAGTACGACGTGGTCATCGCCGGCGGTGTCGAGCACATGGGCAGGCACCCGATGGGCGAGGGTGTCGACCCCAACCCACGCTTTCTTGCCGACAAGCTCGTCGACCCCAGCGCCCTTGTCATGGGCAACACGGCCGAGAACCTGCACGACAGGTTCCCGACCATCACCAAGGACCGCACGGACGCCTACGCCGCCGCGAGCCAGGAAAAGTACGACACGGCAAAGAAGGCCGGCTACCTGGCTGACACCCTCGTACCGGTTGCGACCAGATCCGCAGCGGGCTGGGGATTGGCCACCGAGGACGAACCGCCCCGCCCCGGCACGACCGTCGAAGACCTCGCGAAGCTCAAGACGCCGTTCCGGCCGGCCGGCCGCGTCACCGCGGGTAACGCAGCGGGTCTCAACGACGGAGCGACGGCCGCCATCCTCGCCGGCGAAGACACCGCTCACGAGTTGGGCCTGAACATCGGCATGCGCATGGTCGGCTTCTCGTTCGCCGGCGTCGACCCCGCGGTCATGGGCATCGGCCCGGTACCTGCCACCGAAAAACTGCTCGGTCGAACAGGTTTGAGCATGGACGACATCGGCCTCTTCGAAATCAACGAAGCATTCGCCGTGCAGGTCCTCGCCTTCCTCGAGCACTACGGAATCGCCGACGACGACCCCCGTGTCAACCAATGGGGCGGCGCCATCGCGTGTGGCCACCCACTCGCGTCCTCGGGAGTGCGCCTCATGACACAGCTGAGCCGCCAGTTCGCACAGCAGCCTGACGTCCGTTACGGCCTGACGACCATGTGCATCGGCCTCGGTATGGGCGGAACCGTCATCTGGGAGAACCCGAATCACTCCGACTACTCGGGTGTGAAGCCTGCAGGAACGACCGATGAGGCAGGAGCAGCCAAATGAGTGACATCACCACTGCCTTCACCGACGAGGTAGTCACCGACGCCTACACCAAGATCATTTCGGTGCCGGGCCTGGAGGGCTCGATCGCACTGATCACGCTCGACAACGGCCACGACCACACCAAGCCGTCCACCTTCGGTCCCGGCGGTCTGACGAGGCTCGACGAAGCGCTCGACGAAGCATTCGCAGCCAACCCCGTCGCCATTGCGGTCACAGGCAAGCCCTTCATCTTCGCGGTCGGCGCGGATCTGGGCGGTGTGCCGAACATCAAGACCAAAGAAGAAGCACTGCAGATCGGCCGGCTCGGTCACCGCGTGTTCCGCCGGCTGCGTGAATCCGAGGTCCCCACCTTCGCCTTCGTCAACGGCGCTGCTCTCGGTGGTGGCCTCGAGGTCGCACTCCATTCGCACTACCGGACGGTCGCCGACAACGCTGCGGCTCTCGGACTGCCCGAAGCCTTCCTCGGGTTGGTTCCGGGCTGGGGCGGAACGCAGTTGCTGCCCAACATCATCGGCGCATCCAACGCCGTCACCGTTGTCATCGAAAACGCGCTCAACCAGAACCGCACCCTGAAGCCGCAGCAGGCCCTCGACCTCGGTATCGCCGACGTCGTCCTGGGCGGCGCGGACTTCATCGAGCAGTCACTCGCCTGGGCCGTCGAGGTGCTGAACGGGGACGTCATCCCCGCGCGCCCGGAAATCGACCGCGGCCAGGCGTGGGACGACGCCGTCGCTCGGGCTCGCGGAATCGTCGCGGGAAAGACGGGCAATTTCGCCCCCGGACCCGTTGCGGCAGTCGACCTGCTCGAACTGGCCAAGTCCACCGACATCACGGACTCCGCGTCGCTCGACAAGGCGTTCGCAGCCGAGGACGAGGCGCTGTCCACCCTGCTGGTCAAGGACGAACTCCGCGCCGGGCTCTACGCATTCGATCTGGTCCAGAAGCGCGCCAGGCGTCCCGCCGGTGCACCGGACAAGTCTCTCGCGCGCAAGATCTCCGGCGTCGGCATCGTCGGCGCGGGCCTCATGGCGAGTCAGCTGGCGTTGCTGTTCGTGCGCCAATTGAAGGTGCCGGTCATCCTCACCGATATCGACCAGCAGCGCATCGACAAGGGCGTCGACTACGTGCACGGCGAGATCGACAAGCTCGTCGGAAAGAAGCGCCTGTCCCCCGACGCCGCCAATCGCCTCAAGGCACTGGTCACCGGCTCGATCGACAAAGCGGCGTTCGCGCAGACCGACTTCGTCATCGAAGCCGTGTTCGAGAACCTCGAGGTCAAGAAGAAGGTCTTCGGAGAGGTCGAGGAGTTCGTCTCGCCCGAGACCATTCTCGCGACCAACACCTCGTCGCTGTCGATCACCGAGATGTCCGCGGATCTGCAGCATCCCGAACGCGTCGTCGGATTCCACTTCTTCAATCCCGTTGCCGTACTTCCCCTGCTGGAGGTCGTCAAGGGCGCAAGAACCGACGATGCCACTCTCGCAACCGCTTTCGCCACTGCGAAGACACTCAAGAAGTCCGCGGTCCTGTCTGCGGACCTCCCGGGATTCGTGTTCAACCGTCTCGTGACGCGCGCATCCAACGAGATCATCATGGCCATCGACGAAGGCACACCCTTCGACGTGGCCGACGGAGCAGTCGGCGAACTCGGAATGCCGATGAGTCCGCTCACGCTGCTGGCACTCGTCGGTCCGGCCGTCGCGCTGCACACAGCCGAGACCCTTGCCGCGGCGTACCCGGAGCGGTTCAAAGACTCCCCCGGGTTCCGCGCACTCGTCGAGGCAAAGAAGCCTGGCGTGTGGACCTACGGTCCCGAAGGCCAGATCGTCGACCCCGAGGTGGCCGACCTGTGGCCGCAGGGCGATTCGCCGTCCACCGGTGAACAGGTTCTCGACCGCACCCGGCGCGCGATTGCCGACGAGATCCGCATCATGCTCGACGAGGGCGTCGTCGCAGCACCGCAGGACATCGACCTCTGCCTGCTCCTCGGCGGCGGGTTCGGGTTCTGGAACGGCGGCATCACCCCGTATCTCGACCGCACCGGCACATCGGAAGCGGTGACCGGCAAGCGGTTCCTCGCACAGGGCGTCGCGAACGTCTAGTCCGACCCGCGAACCCACGAAGCCCGGCACTCACGACGAGTGCCGGGCTTCGTGCTGTGCACCGCTGTCACATTCCGATGGCCTGCCTCGTCGTACAGCTATGAAACCGAAGACCGGTCGGGTAGCGGACATGGGTGGGCCACGAGAAGAACGCATGGTGGACATGGTGCGCGCCTATGCGCCCTCGATTGCAGGGACGCCGGCACACCTGGGCGGGCGGATAGTCGAGGTGCCGCTTCCCGGCGCATAGGGGAAGGCCCTGCGTGACGGAACCCTGCTGCCTCTGGCGGGCGCACACCACAGCTCCCAGACGTTCGCGGCATGGCTGGCAAGTTCGAACACGTAGCAGGTCGCACTTCGTCGGCGACCGTCTCGAGTCACCCTGGTGGGTGAAAAGCTTCGATTCTTGCCACTTCTCACGTACGAGGGGTCCATCATGACCTCAGTACCCGGAGACGGAGTCGGTACCGACCGAGAAGAAAGCTGGCTTTGATGATGACGCAGCCTGCAGACCGCCACACCGCCAAAGTCATCGGAGTCACCGTTGCCGCCGCGGTCGGCGGATTCCTGTTCGGCTTCGACAGTTCGGTGGTCAACGGCGCCGTCGATTCCATCCAGGAGAACTTCGGGCTGAGTTCCTTCGTCACCGGATTCGCCGTCGCTATTGCATTGCTGGGTTGCGCGGTGGGCGCCTGGTTCGCCGGGCGACTCGCGGACTCGTGGGGCCGAAAGAAAGTCATGGTGCTCGGCTCCGCCCTGTTCACCGTTTCGTCGGTCGGATCGGGCTTCGCTTTCAGCATTCCGGACCTGATGCTCTGGCGTGTTCTCGGCGGGCTCGGCATCGGAATCGCGTCGGTCATTGCGCCGGCGTACATCTCGGAGATCGCCCCCGCTCGCTATCGCGGTGGGCTCACTTCCCTGCAACAGCTCGCGATCACCGTCGGCATCTTCGCTGCCCTGCTGTCCGACGCAGTTCTGCAGAACGCGGCGGGCGGCCCGTCCAACGACCTGTGGTTCGGGCTGGAAGCGTGGCGCTGGATGTTCTTGGTCGGCGTCGTACCGGCGCTGATCTACGGCGTGCTGGCCACGCTGATACCCGAGTCACCTCGATACCTGGTCGGCAAACACCTCGACGAAGAGGCGGCTCGCGTGCTCAGCGAGATCTCCGGGGAGGTGCACCCGAACGAACGCGTCAAGGAAATCAGACTGACCCTGCGGCGCGAAGAGAAGTCGTCACTGGCCGACATCCGCGGCCCCAAGTTCGGCCTCCAACCCATCGTGTGGGTGGGGATCACGATGGCTGTGCTGCAACAACTGGTCGGTATCAACGCCATCTTCTACTACTCCACGACCCTGTGGAAGTCCGTTGGATTCTCCGAGAACCAGTCGTTTGTCACCTCGGTGATCACCGCCGTCATCAACGTGATCATGACGTTCGTCGCGATTCTCTTCGTAGATCGGTTCGGAAGAAAGAACTTGCTGCAGATAGGTTCGGTCGGCATGTTCGTCGGACTCGTACTGGCCGCGGTGTCGTTCACCCAATCGGTGGGTTCCGGCGACGACATCACCCTCCCCGCCCCCTGGGGGCCGGTCGCACTGGTCGGCGCCAACCTGTTCGTCGTGTTCTTCGCGGCAACCTGGGGCCCGATCATGTGGGTGATGCTGGGTGAGATGTTCCCCAACAACATGCGAGCGGTGGCGCTCGGTATCAGCACGGCCGCCAACTGGGTCGCCAACTTCGGGATCACCCTGGCGTTTCCGCCGCTGACGCAGTCCATCGGACTCGGGTTCATCTATGCGTTCTTCGCGCTCTTCGCACTGCTGTCGTACTTCTTCGTCAAGTTCAAGATCCGAGAGACGAAGGGAATGGAACTGGAGGACATGGTCCTCTGACCCGCTCGAGAGAGGAAACCGTCATGTCGATGTTCATCGTCGAGTACTCGTACACCCCCGAGACGTCGGGCGGGCGGGACGATCACCGCACCGACCATCGCGCGTGGATTCACGAAATGGTGCGGCGCAAGATCATTCGATCGTCCGGGCCGCTGGCCGACCACAGCGGTGCCATGTTCGTCGTTTCCGCCGCGAACGCCGACGCGGTGGCTCGGCTGTTCGCGCACGATCCGTTCGCGCGCGCCGGCCTTGTCGACGATGTCCGTATTACCGAGTGGGCACCCGCGACAGGCGAGTTCAGCAGCTGACGATCTAGATGGCCTTGGCCCAGCCTGCAATGCGCTGGGTCAGGTCGGCGGCGGACAAGCCCAGTTCGCGGTGAATCTGCTCACGCGATGCGTGGTCGAGGAATCGTTGCGGCACACCGACATCGCGGCACACGGTGCCGACACCGACAGCGCGGATAGCGGCCGACACGCTGGATCCGATGCCGCCGCTCACTCCCGAATCTTCGAGGGTGACGACGAGGGTGTAATCCTCCGCGAGCTTGAGCAACGCCTCGGGCACGGGCAACACCCAGCGGGGATCGACCACTGCAACCGACAATCCGAGTTCACTCAGCCCGGCAGCGGTGTCCAGGGCCAATGACGCGAACACACCGACTGCGACGATGAGAATGTCGCCGGACGCCTTCTCCGGCTCGACGAGCACATCCACGACACCGTCGAGCCTTCGAACGGACGGGATATCTTGCGTGACAGCACCTTTCGGGAATCGAAGGGCTGTCGGCCCATTGTCGACCGCGAGTGCTTCGGCGAGTTCTTCGCGAAGCGTCGCTCCGTCTCGAGGTGCTGCAACGCGCATCCCCGGAACGATGCCGAGCAATGACATGTCCCACATGCCGTTATGGCTCGCACCGTCGGCACCCGTCACTCCGGCACGGTCCAGAACGAGGGTCACCGGCAGATTCAACAGAGCGACATCCATCAGGAGTTGGTCGAACGCACGGTTGAGGAAGGTCGAATACACCGCGACCACCGGATGTAGTCCTCCGAGCGCAAGCCCTGCCGCCGAGGTGATCGCGTGCTGCTCGGCGATGCCGACGTCGAACAGTCGGTCCGGGTAGGCCTCGCCGAATGCTGCCAGCCCGGTGGGGCCCGCCATGGCGGCTGTGATCGCGACGATGTCGTGTCGATCCGCAGCCTGGGCGATCAGTTCCGCGGAGAAGACCGACGTCCAGTCCGGCGCGGACTGCGATCGCGCGAGTCCCGTCAGCGGATCGATGACTCCGGTGGCATGCATCTGATCCGCGACGTTGTTCTCTGCGTGCGAATACCCCATGCCCTTACGGGTCACGGCATGGACGATGACCGGGCCGCCGTACGTCTTGGCGCGTCGCAGAGCGGATTCGAGAGCCTGCTCGTCGTGGCCGTCCACCGGACCCAAGTATTTGATACCGAGATCGGTGAACAGAACCTGCGGGCTGATGGCGTCCTTCACGCCCGCTTT
This sequence comes from Rhodococcus sp. (in: high G+C Gram-positive bacteria), assembly GCF_049591685.1. Taxonomy (GTDB): domain Bacteria; phylum Actinomycetota; class Actinomycetes; order Mycobacteriales; family Mycobacteriaceae; genus Rhodococcoides. Next base: position 11,488 of record NZ_JBAWFH010000404.1, read on the forward strand.
CATTCCGTGCAGCATGGCGTAGGCGGTCCGGCCCACGAACGGAATCCGGCGCACCATGCGTCGGCCGTTGTCGAGAACACGCTCGTAGCCTGGCTGCAACCGCAGCGCAGCGAGGTGATCGGCAAGTCCACCGATGGTCGGAGCGTACGAGCGCCCGTTGTCGTTGACGACGATGACGAGCGACCGATCCCTGCCCGCGGCGATGTTGTTGAGGGCTTCCCAGCACATTCCGCCGGTCAGAGCACCGTCACCCACCACGGCGACCACGTGTTGATCTTGACCGGTGAGCTCGAAGGCTTTGGCGAGTCCGTCGGCGTATGACAGCGACGCCGACGCGTGCGAGGACTCGACCCAGTCGTGTTCGCTCTCGGCCCGGCACGGATAGCCGGAGAGGCCACCCTGCTTGCGAAGAGAGCCGAACTCGCCGGCGCGGCCGGTGATCATCTTATGGACGTACGACTGATGGCCGGTGTCCCAGATGATCGGGTCGTTCGGCGAATCGAAGGTGCGGTGGATTGCCAGGGTCAGTTCGACGACGCCGAGATTGGGCCCCAGGTGGCCGCCCGTCGCGGACACCGTCTCGACCAGGAATTCACGAATCTCTCCGGCCAGATCGGTTACCTCGGACGGGGCCAACCGGCGCAAGTCCTCGGGCGTCTGAACCCTCGCTAGGACACCCAACGAGATCGCTCCCTCCGGCCGGAAAACTCTTGTCGATGAAATCTGATGGTCGTACACACGAGCAACGAACTGTTCTTCACTCTCGATCAGCACAGTCTACTGGGTTGCCGCCCGTCGGCGACGCGTCGGTGATCACACGGCACACGCATCGATCACACGGCACACGCATCGATCACACGGCGCACGCATCAATTACGCATAGGGTCGCATCATGCCGACCGTTGTCGATCACATTCTCGCGCACGTGTACGAACTCTGCCGGGAGAACACGTCCGGAACCGTTGCGGATTACATTCCCGAACTCGCGGCGGTCGCACCCGACGGCTTCGGTATCGCGTTGGCCACCAGTGACGGCTACGTCTACGAAATCGGCGACACGGCAGTGCCGTTCACGATCCAATCGATCTCCAAGCCGTTCACCTACGGGCTTGCGCTTGCGGACCGGGGCGAAGCTGCGGTCGCTCACAAGATCGACGTCGAGCCGTCCGGCGAACCGTTCAATCAGATCAGTCTCGATCCCGTCACCGAGCGCCCCCGCAACCCGATGATCAACGCCGGCGCCATCACGGCGGCCTCCCTCGTGTCCGGTGACTCTCCCGACAAACGATTCGAGCGCATCCGAGCGGCGTACTCGCGCTACGCCGGTCGCGAACTGACGTTCAATGCCGACGTCTACAGATCCGAGGCCAGAACGGGTAATCGCAACCGTGCGATCGGCTACATGCTCCGCTCGTTCGACATCCTCGAGGACGACCCCGAAGCGGCGGTCGACCTGTATTTCCGACAGTGCTCGATCGACGTGACCACTGCGGACCTCGCAATGATGGCGGCCACCATGGCGAACAACGGCGTCAATCCCCGAACCAGGGAGCGAGCCCTCGACCCCGCCCTCGTCGAACGGGTCCTGAGCGTGATGACGACGTGCGGGATGTACAACGGTGCGGGCGACTGGGTTGCCCGAGTCGGCATGCCGGCCAAGAGCGGAGTCGGCGGAGGGGTTCTCGCTGTACTTCCGGGGCAGATGGGCATTGCCGTCTACTCGCCGAGACTCGACCCACACGGCAACAGCGTCCGAGGGGTCGACGCGTGCCGGGAACTGTCGAGCAAATTGGAACTGCACTTCCTGCATGTCACCCGCGCGGCCCGTTCTGCAATTCGTAGCCGCTACACGGTCGCCGAGGCGCCCTCGCGGAAGAGACGCAGTGAGGTCGAACAAACGGCGCTTGCGGCTGTCGGACAACGGGCCCGAGTGTACGAACTGCACGGTGACCTGCTGTTCGCCGGCGCCGAGACCGCAGTCAGGGAGATCGGCAACCTCGAGGAAGAACTGGATGCACTGGTACTCGACGTCCGCGGCGTCGGCGAGGTCAGCGACGTCGCCCGCCAGATGTTCGGCGCGCTGCGCGCGCAACTCACTTCGCGGGGGTGCCGCGCATCGCTCGTCGACCCGCGTGCGGTGATGGGCCAGAAGGTGTCGAGTGTCGATGCGGGCGCTCCCGGAGGCCGCGTGTTCTCCGATCTGGGCTCCGCTGTTCAGTGGGCAGAGGAGCTGCTGCTCGACCGACACTGCGTCGGCCCCCGCCAGCCCGAGAAGGTACGGTTGCGCGATCATCCGACGCTGAGCGGGCTCGGCGCCGAGCAATACGATCGGGTTGCCGAAGCGATCGAGGTGCGAACCTACGCACCGGACGAGGTGATCGTTCGGAGCGGCGACGCAGCGGCCGGACTGTTTCTGATCTTGGCCGGCGAACTGAGCTCGACGTACACGGCCCCCGGTGGCACTCGGCATCGCATCTCCACGTTGTCTCCGGGCATGAGCTTCGGCGAGATGCCGCTGCTCGCGCGTACCCCGTTCGTACTCGACTTCCGCGCGGACACCGAGTTGACGGTGGCGGTGGTATCCGTCGCCGATTTCGATTCCATGACCTGCGACGACACGACAGTCGGATTGGCACTGCTGCGCAATCTGGCTACGGGCGCCTACATGCAGATGAACACGGCGATCAAGTCCCTGGGTCAGTTCGACGTCGGGCGCTGAGCGCTCGACGTCGAACCAGCCTCAGCCGACATGGCTCATGCGTCCAAGGTGACCATCGTGAGCACTTCGGTGGGCTGCGGCGAGCCACCTGCCGGCTCGAGCGAGAACGCGAAGTTCGTCGCCCCGCCCATTCCCGGGATGACGGTTCCGTTGTCACCGTCCAACAGGTCCGGTGTCACCAGGCCCACCGAACGAGGTGTGCCGTCGACGAACCACATTTGATAGTCCTGACCCGGCGCCGGAGCAGCGACACCGTCGAGCTGGACGACCACCGAATCCGACTCGCGCGAGTAGGAGATCGTCGCAGTGCCGCCACTCGGGAACGAAGCGATTGCCTCGCGGGCGTCGGGCGCCGCGACGATCTGCTCGCCCTGACTCGGGGCCGGATCGTTACCGACCACCTGCGTCACGACCACGGCGCCGCCGATTGCCACGACCACGGCTGCGGCGGCAGCCATAAGACTGGTCCGCATGCGATTGCCGCGACGCTCGCGGTGTCGCGCCATGCTGGACACGTTGGACGCCGCAGCCGGCGGCGTCACCTGTTCCGTGCGCGGGATGCGCTCCAACACGCGGCTTTTCAGCGCCGCCGGGGGCTCCGTGGCATCGAGCACCGAGATCAGAGCCAGCGTTTCCTGTATTTCACCGACGAGAACGCTGAATTGCAGACGGGCCGTGTCGTCGACGGAGGCGAGGTCGCGTTCGATCTCAGCTTGTTCGGCCGCGCTCACCGCGTGGAGGGCGTATACCTCGGCGGCATCGAGCAGCCGTTGTCGCGATGCTTCACTCATGAGGGTGTCACCCCCAAACATGTCTTCAACTTGATCAGTCCGTCCCGTATGCGCGATTTGATGGTCGGGACGGCTACACCGAGCCGTTCCGCCACTTCGCGGTAAGTCCATCCGCTGTAGTAAGCCATTCGTACCGACTCGCGTTGCGTATCGGTCAGAGTGTCGAGACATGCGATCACTGCGTCCGATTCGAGACGCTGCGTCACTGCCTCGAGCACCTCGTCGTGCTCGCGCGTGTGACTGATCGCTCCGTACGCCGCCTCTCGGTCGGTGCCGGACTGCTCGGATCGAACCCTGTCCACCGCGCGACGGTGAGCCAGCGTCATGATCCAGGCAAGGGGGCTCCCCTGGTTCGGGTCGTAGTTCGGCGCAGACTTCCAGATCTGGAGGAAGACTTCCTGCGTCGTCTCCTCGCTGTACCCCGGATCCCGGAGAACCCTGAGCACCATTCCGTACACACGCGCCGACGTGGCGTCGTACAACTCCGCAAAAGCGCGCTGATCACCTCCGGCAACAGCGGCCAACAAGCGACGCAGGCGCTCGGCCTCGTCTGCACGAAGGTTTCGTAGCTGGGCACTCGGGACCGCACACACCGGGCCCACAGCATTACCTGCAACCGACGGGTCCTCTTCTGAATCCGGTGCTCCCTGGTACGGCGAGCCCGTATTCGGGTCGGTGCTCACCGGAACAAGGTCCCAACGGATTCGATTCTGATCGCGTTCATTGATCAAGAGAGTAGTGCTCATGTGGCTCTCACACCGAAACCTCCGCGTTTTCCCGCCGCACAACATATTCGGTGCATCACCCGGAACGGATGGCTGCGCAGGTAAACCAATTGCACGGTCGAGTGCGATCCAGGACAATCTGCAGGAATGGGACACGTGCCGGCCATCGAAACATCGGGCCTGATCAAGCGCTTCGGCGACAACATCGCGGTGGACGGAATAGACCTCGCGGTACCGACCGGGGGTGTATACGGGGTTCTCGGGCCCAACGGAGCGGGCAAGACCACCACCATCCGCATGCTCGCCACCCTTCTCCCGATCGACGGCGGAAGTGCCCGCGTACTCGGTCACGACGTCGCCACGGAGGCCGACACCGTCCGCAGCAAGGTCTCGTTGACGGGGCAGTTCGCATCGCTCGACGAGGACCTGACGGGCGTCGAGAATCTGATTCTGCTCGCGCGCCTCTACGGGTACTCCCGACAGGCTGCGCGGTCGCGTGCAGACGAACTGCTCACCGCCTTCGATATTGCCGACGCCGGCGGACGCCAGGTCAAGACCTATTCGGGCGGTATGCGTCGCCGCATCGACATCGCGGCGAGCATCATCGTCACGCCCGAGTTGATCTTTCTCGACGAGCCGACCACGGGCCTGGACCCACGCAGCCGAAATCAGGTGTGGGAGATCGTGCGGGCGTTGGTCGACGGCGGCACGACGGTATTGCTGACGACGCAGTATCTCGACGAGGCCGACCAGCTCGCCGGACGTATCGCGGTGATCGACCGCGGCAAGGTCATCGCCGAGGGCACCACCGGTGAACTGAAGGCGTCGGTCGGTGCCGGTTCACTGCACGTGCGCGTCGATCCCGCCCGCAGGGCCGAGGCGGCCGACATCTTGCGGACCATTCTCACCGAGCCCGTCACCGTCGAAGCCGACCCGGCCGCACTATCCGCTCGGCTCGACTCGGCGTCGTCGGTCGCGGCGGCGCTCCCGGCCTTCGAGCAAGCCGGAATCGCGGTGGCGTCGTTCGCCATCGGTCAACCCAGCCTCGACGAGGTATTTCTTGCCCTCACCGGTCATCCCACGGACGAGAGCACCGACACGGAGAAGGCATCATGACTGTTTCGACAACCAAGTCGACCGCAGAACCCACCGCGGTCGTGGCCGTGCTTCGAAGCGCAGGGCCTCGCCCCGCACGCCCGAGCGCACTGTCCACCTCGTTCTCCTTCGGCTGGCGTGCGCTCCTCAAGATCAAGCACGTTCCCGAGCAACTGTTCGACGTGACCATGTTCCCCATCATGTTCACGCTGTTGTTCACGTACCTCTTCGGCGGCGCCCTGGCCGGCTCGACCGACGCCTACATCCAGTTTCTGTTGCCCGGCATTCTCGTGCAGACCGTGGTGATGATCACGATGTACACGGGCGTGACGCTGAACAAGGACATCGAGAAGGGGGTTTTCGATCGCTTCCGCTCGCTACCGATCTGGCGCCCGTCGCCGCTGGTCGGTGCACTGTTCGGCGATGTGGTCCGATATTCGTTGGCGTCGGTGATCGTGCTGGCCCTCGGCGTCGCCATCGGTTTTCGGCCGGAGGGCGGCATCGTCGGTGTCGTGCTGTCGATCGCGCTGCTGCTGGTGTTCTCGTTCTGCCTGTCGTGGGTGTGGACGATGATCGCGATGATCGTCCGCACGGAAGCCGCCGTGATGGGCGTATCGATGTTCATCCTGTTCCCGCTGACGTTCGCGAGCAACATTTTCGTCGATCCGCAGACGATGCCGGGGTGGCTGCGAGCATTCGTCGAGGTCAATCCCGTGAGCATGCTGGTGACATCGATCCGGTCCCTGATGGCCGGCAACCTCGACGCGACGGCATTGGCCGTGACGGCCGTCATGTGCGCCGGGTTCCTCGCGATTTTCGGGCCCATCACCATGCGCCTTTACAACCGCAAGACCTGATTCACCCCGCGCGAGCCGCAGTAGCCCGCGCCCGATGTCGGCGGACTGCGTCGCGGTTCGAACATGCCGTGCCGCAGTATCGTTGGCGTCCGGTACGCGAGACGTCGGCGAACACCGTGTCGCACCCCTCGGCGGCGCAGCGACCCAACCGGTCCATCCCTCGGCCTGTCAGGTGCAGAGCGGTCCCGACGGCGACGAGGGCGCGAACCACCGACCCGAGCGGCATGTTCGGATCCCGATAGTGCATGTGCCAGCCGTCCCCGGCGTGGTTCGTCAGTCGTGGGTACGCCGACGCCCGCGCGAGCAAGCCGTTGAGAACATCGGCGCGCTCGGTGTCGGACTGTGCGTCGACGATGTCGACCCACTCGGCGAGGAACGCCGAGATGTCCTTCAGGTCCGCGTCGGTTGCGGGGGTGTCGACCACGAGTCCGGCGTCGATGCACCGTCGTTCCAACTCGTCCGCGGAGAGGGGCGGCGAGTTGAGGAGGTCGACGCCCAGCTGAACCGCATACGTTCCGTAAGGGTTGATGTGCACAAGACCATTACAGCACAGTGGTCGTCATGCACTCGAACACTCACACCGCCCACGTCCATCACTGGTCGACCGCGAGCCGCCACGCCACCAGCCAGGGCACCGTCATCTACCAGCACTGCACGTGCGGTGCGCAGCGCGTCCTCACCTCCGCAGCCTGGGAGCCGATGCCCGTGGCTGTCGTCGACGCGCACTCCGGGCATCACCCCTGAAGACGCTCCGCCGCCAACGGCACCACGGTATCCAGAGCGAACTGCGCCGACAGAATGGAATTGGCGGAATAGGACTTCGCGACGGCCGGATCGTCGAATACCACCGCCCTGCCGTCGCGCACCGCCGGAATCGCCTGAAAGAGCGGGTCAACGGTCACGTCGGCGGGCGACTTCTCGATGGGGAACACGAGCACGAGATCGGCGTCGAGGGTGTTCAGTTCCTCCGCGGACACCGGCACCGAGAACCCCTTGGCAGGGAGCGCGTCGACGACCGGATTCTGGACGAACCCGAGCTTGCGCATGAAGACGACCCTGGAATTGGCCGCAACGTAGGCGCCGTAGCCCGAGCCGCTGAACGCGCCGACCGTGACGGTCTTACCTGCGAATTGGGGATGTTCGGCAGCCGCGTTCTCGAAATCGGAATCGAGTTCCGCCAGCAGCTGTGCGCCCCTGTCGACTTCCCCCAGCGCAGCGGCGACCATCGTCACCTGATGCTCGATGGTGGTCAGATAGTTGTCTGCTCCCTCGGGCAACGCGATGGTCGGTGCGATCTGTGACAACTTGTCGTAACGACCGACGATCGCCCGAGCTCTTCGTGTCGAGGATCACGTCGGGCACCAGTGCGGCCACCGCCTCGTACGCCGGTTCCTGCGTGCCGATGATCTCCGGTGCTTCGTCGTACACACCGTCGGCCCACGGTCCGACACCGTCGCCGCCGAACGCAAGCCAATCGCTCGCACCGACCGGTTGCACACCGAGAGCAAGCGCAGTTTCAGCGTCGGACCAGCCGAGAGCGACCACCCGTTGCGGTCGGGCGTCGACCGTCACCGCACCGAACTTGGTGTCGACCGAGACGGGAAATGCACCGTCCGACGACGCGTCTGCTGTGCCCTCGGAGGTGGGAGCGGTGTCGGCGGAACACGACACGAGCATCGCGGTTGCAGCTACGGCCGCGAAGACGAACATGAACTATTTTTCTGGCGCATCTTGCGCGAGCGAATCACCCGATCAAACTACTCGAGCAATTCGGTTTCGTGGGGTGTCAGCTCAGCGGACGAACACGCCGATGCACTCGAGATGATGACTCAGCGGGAACGCGTCGAAGGCGCGTAGATCGGCAAGTTCGTACGCGGCATCGAGGTAGAGCCTGGCGTCACGAGCGAACGACGCCGGATCGCAACCGATGTGAACGATGCGCTTGGGTTGCCGACCAACCACGGCAGCGACGACGTCCTTACCTGCTCCCGCCCGCGGTGGATCGAGTACGACGACGTCGGGTGTGGGCAACGCGGCCCACGCTCGTTCCACCCGGCCCGGCGAAAACGTCACCTGCGGGAGATCGGACAGCGCGCGCTGTCCGTCGGCGGCGGCGCGTGTGGACGACTCGACGCTCACGACCCGCCCGTCTGCACCGACGCCACCGGCGAGCGCAGCCGCGAACACTCCGACGCCGCCATAGAGATCCCAGGCAGTGGAGCCGGGCTCGACGTCTGCCCATTCGGCGACGACATCGCTGTACACCTGCGGTGCGCCGCGATGCGCCTGCCAGAAACCGGTCGCGTCGAGTTCCCAGGTACGTGCGGAGACGAATTCGTGCACGCGTCCACTGCCTCCAGCCAATCGATCGCCGGACACGACTTTCTCGGCACGCGGGCGCGTGGACGCAGCGCGCCTGGCAGACGCCCCACGGCGACCAGGCGACCGGCGTCCGGTACGCGATACCTCGGCGGGGGCGATTTCCACCACGTGGCGTTCGCTGTTCCCGTCCACAGCGACGACGATCTCCGAACCCGGACGCCAAAGCTCGCCGTCCAGGCCGTCGAACGCTCCGGGCATCGCCTGCGGGCACGCGAGGTCGGTGACGATGGACGAGCTGCGGTGTCGGTGGAAACCGGCGCGGCCTGCGTCGTCGACCGCGAGACGGACACGAGTTCGCCACCCGGTGCCGTCACCGGTGAACGGCAGCTCTTCGACCGTCACATTCCGGTCGATACCGGCAACGCGGCGCAGCTGCTCGGCCGCCACCGCCGACTTCATCGACCGCCCTGCAGCGACCGTCGCGTGCGAGTAATCGCAGCAACCCGATCCACCGGGGCCGGAGATCGGGCACAGCGGATCCACTCGGTCGGCGGAGGCGGTGATGATCTCCGTCGCGTCCGCTCTGCAGAACGATCCGCCGCGATCTTCGGTCACCGTCGCCCGGACGACTTCTCCCGGCAAGCCGTGCCGAACGAACATCACGCGCCCGTCGTGCCGCGCCACACAGAATCCGCCGTGACCCGGCGCTCCGAGCGTGACCTCGAAGGTCTCCCCCAGCCACTCCGTCATAGCTGCTTCCCCGACGAGTCGCTGCCGCGGCGTGACGGCGGTTCGTATCCTCGGCGGGACGCACCCGGAGCATTCTCGACCGTTTCACGCTTGGCGTTCTCCGACGAGCGAAGCTGCCAGGGAACGCTCGTCACCATGACGCCGGGCTGAAACAGCAGCCGCGATTTCAGGCGGAGTGCGCTCTGGTTGTGCAGAATCTGCTCCCACCAGTGCCCGACGACGTATTCCGGGATGAACACCGTCACCACGTCCCGAGGAGAGTCGCGTCTGACGCGCTTCACGTAGTCGAGAACGGGCTTGGTGATCTCTCGATACGGCGACTCGACCACCTTGAGCGGCACGGTGACGTCGCTGGCCTCCCACGCACGGACGAGCTGGCGAGTGTCGGGTTCGTCGACGTTGACGGTGATGGCCTCGAGGGTGTCGGGGCGAGTCGCACGCGCATACGCCAGCGCGCGCAGCGTCGGCATGTGCAGTTTCGACACGAGCACGATGGAATGTGTCCGGCTGGGCAGAACGCCGTCCCATTCCTCGTTCTCGAGCTCCCTGGCGACGGTGTCGTAGTGCTTTCGAATCATTCGCATCAGTCCGAAAATCGCGACCATGGCCACGATCGCGATCCAGGCCCCCGCGGCGAACTTGGTCACGAGAACGATGACGAGCACAGTGCCCGTCATCGCCAGACCGACCGAGTTGATGACGCGTGAGCGCACCATGCGTCGGCGAGCCTCCGGGTCCTGCTCGGTCTTCAGCAATCTCGTCCAGTGCCGGATCATGCCGGTTTGGCTCAGGGTGAACGAGACGAACACCCCGACGATGTAGAGCTGGATCAGCTTGGTGACCTCGGCCCCGAAGACGATGACGAAGGCGATGGCAGCTCCGGACAGGAAGAGGATGCCGTTGCTGAAGGCGAGGCGATCGCCGCGAGTGTGTAGTTGGCGCGGAAGATATCGATCCTGCGCAAGCACCGATCCGAGTACGGGAAATCCATTGAACGCGGTGTTCGCAGCCAACACGAGGATCAGCGCGGTCACGATGGTGATGAAGAAGAACCCCACGGGAAAACCGGAGAACACCGTTTCGGCGAGCTGGGCAATGAGCGTCTTCTGCTGGTAGCCCTCGGGCGCGCCCACCAGCTGGGTTGCCGGATCCGCCGCGTAGTTGATACCGACCTTCTGCGCCAGGACGATGATGCCCATCAACAGCGTGATACCGATGGTGCCGAGAAGCAGCAGCGTCGTTGCTGCGTTGCGCGACTTGGGCTTTCGGAATGCGGGCACCCCGTTACTGATGGCTTCGACACCGGTCAACGCTGCACATCCCGACGAGAACGCTCGCGCGATGAGAAACGCGAACGCGATTCCGTAGAGGTGGGAGTCCTCGGCTTTCAGTTCGTACGCTGCCGATTCTGCCCGCACGTCGTCCCCGAACACGTACACCCGAACCAGACCCCACACGAGCATGAGCACCATGCCCACCATGAATGCGTAGGTGGGAATGGCAAATGCTGCTCCCGATTCGCGGATTCCGCGCAGATTGATCGAGGTGATCACAACGATGGCCAGGACCGCGAAAACTACCTTGTGTTCGTTGACGAGAGGGATGGCCGATCCGATGTTCGACGCGGCCGCCGAGATGGACACGGCCACGGTCAGCACGTAATCGACCATCAGCGCGCTGCCGACCGTCAGGCCTGCGGTCGGACCGAGGTTGACCGTCGCGACCTCGTAGTCGCCGCCCCCGGATGGATAGGCATGCACGTTCTGGCGGTAGCTGGCGACCACCACCGCCATAACCACGCAGACGGCGAGGCCGATCCACGGGGTGAATGCGTACGCGGAGATCCCCGCCACCGACAGGACGAGGAAGATCTCCTCGGGCGCATACGCGACCGACGACATGGCGTCCGATGCGAACACGGGTAGGGCGATGCGCTTGGGCAGGAGCGTGTTGCCGAGCTTGTCGCTCCGAAACGGCCTGCCGAGCACGAGCCGCTTGGCGGCGGTCGAAACCTTGGACACGGTGCAAAGCGTAGGCCGTCGCAATCTCGGTCGACCACCGGAGCGCCGAAAGCGGCTGAGCACTTCCCGGCGCGCGCCCGAATTGCCCCGGCTGACGCCGACTCGCCCGGTCCGCCACTCGATTCCTGATGGTCGGACCGTTACGTTGGTGCAGGCGCTCACAGGCGCCCGGAACGACGCACTACATCCGAATGGAGCTGGGCTGTGTACGTAGTGGTGATGGGATGCGGCCGAGTCGGCGCATCGCTGGCCGGCGCTCTCGCACGCATCGGTCACGAAGTGGCCATCATCGACCGTGACGAAAATGCGTTCCTGCGGCTGGACCCCTCGTTCGACGGTCACCGCGTGGTCGGCATGGGTTTCGACCGGGACGTACTCGTCAAGTCCGGCATCGAGAAGGCCGAGGCCTTCGCCGCGGTGTCGTCGGGCGACAACTCCAACATCATCGCCGCCCGCGTCGCTCGCGAGACGTTCGGCGTCGAGAAGGTCGTCGCCCGGATCTACGACGCCAAACGCGCTGCCGTGTACGAGCGCCTCGGAATTCCGACGGTCGCCACCGTTCCCTGGGCCACCGACCGGTTCCTGCACAATCTCCTGCGTGACGATCCCACCACCAAGTGGCGTGACCCGTCGGGGAGCGTTGCAGTGGTACTGCTCGACATCCACGAGGGGTGGATCGGCAAGAAGCTGTCCCTGTTGGAAGATTCGACGCATTCGCGTGTGGCGTTCCTCATCCGGTTCGGCACGGGTTTGCTTCCGGACAAGAAGACCGTCATTCAATCCGACGACGAAATCTACGTCGCGGCCGTGTCGGGAACAGTGGCCGAAGCGATTGCTCTCGCCTCGAATCCCCCGCCCACCGATGACTGAGCCGTCCGATGACTGAGACCCATTCACACGAGAAGAACGGGACTTCATGAGAGTCGCAATCGCAGGTGCAGGCGCCGTCGGCAGATCCATTGCGCGCGAACTGATTCGCAGCGATCACTCCGTCATGCTCTTGGAGCGCAAACTCGATCACGTCGACCGCGAAGCTATTCCCGAGGCCGAATGGGTGCTCGCCGACGCCTGTGAGCTGACGTTGCTCGAGGCATCGCGCCTCGAGACGTACGACGTCGTCATTGCCGCGACGGGTGACGACAAAACGAATTTGGTGCTCAGCCTGCTCGCCAAGACCGAGTTCGGTGTCAACCGAGTCGTGGCTCGTGTCAACGATCCACGAAACGAGTGGTTGTTCGACTCCTCGTGGGGCGTCGACGTGGCAGTGTCCACCCCGCGCATGTTGGCGTCGCTCGTCGAGGAAGCGGTGTCGGTGGGCGACCTCGTGCATCTGATGACCTTCCGCAAGGGTCAGGCCAACCTGGTCGAGGTGACGCTTCCGGAGAACACGCCGCTCGCGGGCAAGCCGGTCAAGAAGCTGTCGTTGCCCCGCGACGCAGCCCTCGTGACCATTCTGCGCGGCGGGCGCGTGATCGTTCCCCAGCAGGACGACCCGCTCGAGGGTGGTGACGAATTGCTGTTCGTCACCTCGGTGGAAGTGGAGAACGAGTTGCGCGCTGCGGTGGGCCTGCTGTGAACATCGATCGAGACGCGGCCGTTGTCCGCGACAACCCGGAGCAGAGTCGCTACGAAATCGTCGCCGGCACGCAGGTGGCGGGTATCGAGCAGTACTCACGCGACGGCGACGTCGTCACATTTCTGCACACCGAGGTGTACCCGCAGTTCGAGGGACTCGGTTTCGCCGGTGTTCTGGTGGGTGCCGCACTCGACGACCTACGGAGCCGAGGACTTCGGGTCCGTCCGGAATGCAGTTACGTGGTGAGCTTTCTCACGAAGCATCCCGAGTATCGAGATCTCGTGGCGTGACCGCCGATTCGACGCTGCTGCTCTCGGCCAGAGCGCGATCGGCCCTGCGCACCGCCCAGAAAGTCACGAGCAGCGCGACGCCGGTGAGCGGCCACCCCATGCCGATCCGGGCAGCTGCCAGCCAACCCGTTTCGTCGGCGTCGTAGAGCTGGGACTGCACAAGGTACCGAGCCGCGAACACGACGGCCCACGCAACCGTGGCGATGTCATAAGCAACGACGGCGCGCCGGTTGCTGCGCCAGGAGGTGCCCTTGCTGTTGAGATAACCCCAGGCGACGCCTACGAGTGGCCATCGCGCGATGATCGACACCACGAATACACCGGCATACGCCAGTGAGGTGTAGATGCCGAACAGAAAGTATCCCTTGGCGTCACCCGTGCGGTATGCGATGAAGGCGCAGATGCCCACGCCGAAGAATCCGGAGATTGCGGGCTGAATCGGAACGCGCTGTACCAGCCGCCAGACCATCACACCCAGGGCGACTGCCAGTGCCGACCAGATCGCTGCGGCCAATCCGAAGAAACTGTTGGCCGGGACGAATACGAGTACGGGCAGGGTGGACGACACCAGACCCGTGAGACCACCGAGCTGCTCGAGGATGGTCTGTTCCCGCGGTTC
>NZ_JBAWFH010000405.1:0-7503 GCF_049591685.1 Rhodococcus sp. (in: high G+C Gram-positive bacteria)
TATCGGGGCAGTGTGGTCTCTGGGGCTGGTGTCGTAGTACGACGCGCGAATGCCGAAGGGTGGCAGCCCGGCTCCGATGATGTTCGCGCGCTGCGTTTCTTCGGAGCTTTCCGTGGCATACGACATGCGTGACGATTGATCGACAGCGGATTCGAGCGGCGGCCAAACGTAGCTTGGGCACCGACCAACTACGGGCCGGACAGACGGACGCCATCGCGGCGATACTGGATGGCCACGACGTTTTGGCGGTCATGGCAACCGGATACGGCAAGTCGGCGATTTTTCAGACCGTGGCAGCAATGCTGGACGGCGTGACCGTCGTGGTGTCGCCCCTCATCGCGCTGCAGCAAGATCAGGTCGAGTCCCTGCGAGGACTGGAAGGGCGGTCGGCGCCGGTCGCTGCGGCTACTGCCGCGCGACCTGTCCGCGACGACATCGTCGGGATTTGAAAATGCGGGGCCCGGTGCGGATCACGGGCGGCTTCGATCGCCCGGAAATTCGGTTCGAAGTCGACACCCACGCGGACGAGTCGGCGACCTTCGACGCAGCAGTACGAGACGCCGCATGTCAGGACGGGCAGGGGCTCGTGTACGTCGACACCAGAGCCGACACCGAGAACCTGGCACGCGAATTATCGTCGACGGGAACAGAATTGCGTCGCAAGACAGCAGCGGCCTATCACGGCGGGATGAGGCAGAAGGACCGCGATCGCGTCGCCGAGGCGTTCGCGAAAGGTGATCTGGACCTAGTGGTTGCCACCTCGGCATTCGGAATGGGAATCGACAAGGGCGACATCCGATTCGTCATCCACGCAGCCGCGCCGGGTTCCGTCGACTCGTACTACCAGGAAGCCGGGCGACCGGGGAGAGACGGCCGGCCGGCTCTTGCGCGGTTGCACTACTACCCGGGTGACTTGTCGATGCAGCGATTCTTCGCGACCAGGAAGGTCGACGAATCTCTGGTTCGACGAGTCGTCGGCATACTGAACCATGCGGGTCGATCGCTGCCGTTCGGACGCCTGCGCGAACTGGTCGGCGCTCGGTCGCGCAAGCTGACCATGACGACCAATCTTCTGGTCGACGCGGGGGCCGTGATTTGTTCGCACGGACGCGTCACCGCTTCGGAGGGCACCACGACCGCCGATGCCGTCGCGGATGCAAAGTCGTTGTCGGAGACCGAGCGGAAAGTATGCGCGGTCCCGGGTGGAGATGATGCGCGGGATCACGGTCCTGTTCGACGAGCAGGGATACAAAACGTTGTCGCTCGACATCATCGGGGACGATCTCGACGCGACTGGCTGAGGCTGAAGCCGCGCCGATTACCGAAAACGTGTCTTCGCAAGCACGCCATGGACTTTCGCCTTTGGGGCGTCGACGAACCTGCCTCCACGGCCGATGCCGGCGTTCAACGCCGCGGCCGCAGGCGTCCGGCCGTCGAGGTCGAGTGCTTCGCCGACCGCCCTGATTCCGTCCTCGGTGCCGAGGTCGGCCACGACCGCGGTGACCGTGGTCCTGGCACCACCTGTTTGGCCGGCACCTAGTTGTCCGGCACCTATTTGTTCGGCACTTATTTTTTCGGCAAGGCCGAGCATGTCCGCGCTGTCGGCGACGGCGATGAGGTCGTATCCGTCTCGGGCGAACAACTCGGCGAGTTTCAATCCGATTTCGCTGGATGCGCCGGTCACCAGGGCAAGGGGTGGGGCTTCGGCCATGGATCTTTGTCCTTTCGTGGTCGAACCAGGTCGGTCATGCTGTGTCGAACGGTCCGGCGCGCGATGGACGTCCTGTCGTCCGACGTGTCCCATCTACGCGAGTCTGCGCTCGATGCCACGCCGATCGGCCGGCGACACTGCGCCGAAAGCATGTGCGATACCCAGCAACGCCTCAGCCTGCTCCAGATCGGAGCCCGGTAACGTCAGCGCGTGCTGTTCGCGGACGAAGCGGCGGGCGGAACGCCAACGCCAATTGTTGACCGGCCCGTAGCCGGCCCCGGATCGTTTCATCTTCGACTCCGCGGTCACGGCACGGTGATGCGCGTTGCACTGCTGGCACGTGGTCTCATGACCACTTCGATGGCTGCCGCAACAGTGTCGAAGCATTCGATGGGGGCACCCTTCCATGCGTGTTGGAGGCTCGACTGCAAGCCCGGTGAGCACGCAATAACGGTCTTGCATCTGTTGGCCGACATTCGCGTCGCCGCAGCACACAGCACGGATACCCCTGCTGGACAGACGAAACCGACGTCGAGCAAGTCGACGACCAGGGAGCGACCGCACACGATGGCTTCTGCGACGCATTCGCCGAAGACGGGCACCGTAGTGCGGTCGATGTCGCCGGTGACGCGGATGACCACGGGCCCACCGACGGGCTCGTCCACGGACATCGCAAACGCACTGTCTTCCAACAGAGTTGGGCCGCAGAACGACGAGCGAATGGTATCGGGACCGCTGTGTACCGAATGCAAGAAGACCATGGCGTGACACCTCCGGTTCGGTCGACTGAAGAGAGGTGCTCGAACGCTCAGGAGTGGGAGCAACTCCGCAGTCGTTGACTACTGACTACGGGCTGCTTTTCAACCACGTTGCGCAAGTCTAACAGCGCATGTGATGAGGGTACGGTCTCGTTTTCGACGTGACCGGGGTCAAAGGCGACTACTACCCCACGGTGGGGGCTCTCGGCGGACCACAGTCGGCAATCTTCTGTTTGCCTGCGTCGTCCGGTACCGGAGAACGCGCGCAAACGGGCCCCACGATGAAATCAGGTCGCGGAAAAGACTTCCCGGCCGCAGGTCAGCTTCGCAGGACTCCGGCCGACGCGGTCATGTATACGACCATCAACACGAACAGTGCCCATCCCGCGCCCTGCCAGATGAACCACGAACCCCCCGCGCGCCATACCCGGAGGGTCTGTACGAAGGCTCCCAGGCCTCCCAGAAGGAGGATGGTCGGAGGTCCAAGGAGAAAGACAAGACGCTCGGGGTTTTGGCAGACGAAGAACGCGGCGTCGCGACATTGGTCAGCGTTCGCATTGGCCAACAGAACCGACGCCACGATTACGACGGCCACCAGTCCGATGACAACCGCAACATAGATTGTCGTGGACCGCAGGCTTCGTGGGTCGTGCCAGCGCTTTTCGACGTCGTTTGTCAACATGGCCTCCTCAACCTGTCTATCGGCGGATCCGACGCGCACATCCTCGCCGCCATGTTCAGGTGTAGCCGTGTGCACGGTCGGCAAACATGGTGCCCTACAGGTGGGGGAGCGGGTCCCGTCGGTCAACTGCCGAGAACGACGAAGGGCGACATCGGAATCGATGTCGCCCTTCGTCGTGATGGTGTAACTAACGTTCGCCGTCGGTCTCCTGGTTGGCCGCTATCTGCTCGGGGGTTTCCCCGTTGGAGTAGCCGTTGGTTGCGGCAGAATGTGCGCCGTTTCCGTTCGTGTGGCCGTTGGAGCCGTTGCCGTTGGTGTGGCCGTTCGAACCGTTGCTGTTGGAGTGACCGTTCGAGCCGTTGCCGTATAGCGACGCCTGGTACTCCTTCAACATGTTCAATTGAGCGAGCTCACCGTGGTGGTGGGCTTCTTCCAGCGCCTTGCTTTCTGCGGTCGGATCCGGGCGGAAGAGCGATCCCGAGCCGGGCTTGCCGGCCGATCCGAGCTTGTTCATGCGCTTCGGGACGGCTGCACCCTGGTACGGCAGCGGAAGCGGGTGGCCGTGCTCGTCGACCGGCCCGAGCGGCTGGTGCACCTCGACGTACTGGCCGTGCGGCAGACGCTTGATGATGCCGGTCTCGATGCCGTGGTCGAGCACTGCACGGTCACTGCGCTGCAGACCGATGCAGAATCGGTAGGCCACGAAGTACGCGATCGGCGGCAGGATCAGCATGCCGATACGGCCGAGCCACGTCATGGCATTCAACGAGATGTCCAGCTTGTACGCGATGATGTCGTTGATGCACGACAGAGTCAGCACGATGTAGAAGGCCAGAACCATTGCGCCGATAGCGGTTCGGACCGGCACGTCGCGCGGACGCTGCAGCAGGTTGTGGTGCGCTGTGTCGCCGGTGAGCCGCTTCTCGATCCACGGGTAGGCGATCATCACCATGAACACGAGTCCCATGATCAAGGCGACCGCGAACACCGCAGGAATGGTGTACCTTCCGGCGATGTAGATATCCCACGCGGGCCACAGCCGCGCCAGACCGTCCGTCCACATCATGTAGAAGTCGGGCTGCGAGCCGGCCGAGACCTGCGACGGGTTGTACGGACCCAGGTTCCAGACCGGGTTGATCTGCAGCAGGCCACCCATCAGAGCCAGGATGCCGAAGGTCACCGCGAAGAATGCACCGGACTTGACCGCGAACACCGGAAGGATTCGAACACCGACGACGTTCTTCTCGGTGCGTCCCGGTCCGGGGAACTGCGTGTGCTTCTGGTACCAGACCAGCGCGAGGTGCGCTGCGATCAACGCAAGAATGATCGCGGGCAGCAACAACACGTGAGCGACGTAAAGACGCGGAATGATGATCGTGCCAGGGAAGTCACCGGCGAAGATCAACCAATGCAGCCACGTTCCGACGATCGGGACGCTCATCGTGATGCCGGAGAATGCGGCGCGAAGGCCGGTGCCGGACAGCAGGTCGTCGGGGAGCGAGTAGCCGAAGAAGCCTTCGAACATCGCCAGGATCAGCAGCAAGCAGCCGATAACCCAGTTGGCTTCACGGGGACGACGGAACGCACCGGTGAAGAAGATGCGCATCATGTGCACGATGATCGAGCACGCGAACATCAACGCTGCCCAGTGGTGGATCTGGCGCATGAACAACCCACCTCGCACCTCGAACGAGATGTCGAGGGTGGTGGCGTAGGCGCGCGACATGGTCACGCCGCGCAGCGGCTCGTAGATGCCGTTGTACTCGACCTCACTGAGGGAAGGATCGAAGAACAGCGTCAGGAATACACCCGAGATGAGCAGGATGACGAAGCTGTAGAGCGCAATCTCACCGAGGAGGAAGGACCAGTGCGTCGGGAAGACCTTGTTGATCTGACGGCGCAGCCCCGGTGCCAGGTGGTAACGACTGTCGACGTCGTTGGCCTGCTTGGCTGCGAGTGTTTGCAGTGAAGGACTCATAGATCACTCTCCGTGTCGCCGGGCGGGCGCTCCCAGAACGCGGGCCCGAGGGCTTCGATGAAGTCCCCACGGGCGACAAGGAAGCCTTCCTCGTTGACCGTGATTGGGAGCTGCGGCAACGCACGTGCAGCGGGGCCGAAGATCGGCTTGGCGTACTCGAGCGCATTGAACTGCGACTGATGGCAGGGGCACAGAATGCGGTTGGTCTGCTGCTCGTACAGTGACGTCGGGCAACCCAGGTGCGTGCAAATCTTGGAGTAGGCGAAGTAATCGCCGTAGTTGAAGCTTTCCTGACCCTTGCGCTTGATGACTTTCTGAGTGTCTTCGGTGCGCAGACGGATCAGCATTACGGAGTTACGAATTCCTCGCAGCGAGACGAGAAGCGCGTGATCGTCGTCGCGGTCCGCCTCACGGAAGGGAAACACCGTTTCCATAGCCCCAGCATCCATATCCTCGGGACGGACCAGAACGACGTCGTGTGGACGTCCGGTATCGCGCCGAAGGTAGATCGTTTCTCCAGGATAGCGCGGTGTCCAGCCGGAAACCCACAGCGGAGAATCGTCACCTTCTGCCCACGGATTCTTGACGAGGCCGCCGAGGGGGAGTAGGGCCATGATGCCGAGGGCGCCACCACCGAAGAACAACGATCGCTTGATGACCTTGCGGCGTCCGAGGGTCGACGTCTGGAAAGAATCACCCAGCTCTGCGACGACGGTGCGGCGATCGACCTCCGAAGACTGCCCGTCGTGGCGATCCTGGATGGACACCTCTTCGGGGATGAACTTCTTGGTGAACTGAACCGCCCCGACACCGACCCCGAGGATGGCAAGACCCATGGTGAGGCCGATCAGCGGGGTGTACAGGGAGTACGCCGCATAGTTCGCCTCGCCGCGGCCCGCGTACTGCCAGGGCCAGAAGAGGTAGATGCCGATGAACGCGACGGCCGAGATTCCCGCCAGCGTGAACCACGCGGCGACGCTGCGCTCGGCACGCTTCTCGGCCCGAGTGCCTTCGACGGCCCATCGGTTGCGACGGAACGCCACGTCGACGTGATCGAGGTTGGTTCCGAGCTCGACCAACTGCTCGTTGGTCATACCGGCGAGTTCTTCGTCGGTGTACTTCTTGTTCACGTCCACCTTGTCGACTTTCCTGCGGTCGCTATGGCTGCCATCGCCGGTGTTGCCACGGTTGTGTCCGGAACCGGCATCGCTCATGACCTTGCTCCGATCCACATGGTTGCGCCGACGACCGCCGCGATCCCGACGACCCAGATTGCGATCATTTCCGTTGCGGGACCGAAGCCACCCAACCCGAATCCGCCGGGTGAGGTGGTTTCCTGCGCCGACTTGACGTACGAGATGATGTCGATCTTCTCTTCCGGCGTCAGCTGACGGTCGGAGAACTTCGGCATGTTTTGAGGGCCGCTGATCATGGCGGCATAGATCTGCTGCTCGCTGGCAGGCCCGAGGGCAGGCGCGTACTTGCCCGAGGACAGTGCGCCGCCCTCACCGGTGAAGTTGTGGCACGAAGCGCAGTTGAGGCGGAACAGCTCGCTGCCGCGTGCGATGTCGCCGTCGGTCAGCGAGGACTGAGCGATGTCGCCGTTGGTCTCGCGGATGACAGTGGGTCCGCCACCGTTCGCCTGGATGTACGCGCCCAGGGCGTCGACCTGCTTGTCGTCGAACTTCGGTGGTTTGCGCTCTGCCTGAGCTTCGTTGCGCACCATTGGCATACGACCGGAGGAGACCTGAAAGTACACGGCGGCTTCACCGACGCCGATCAAGCTGGGCCCGCGGTCCTGTACGCCTTGCAGGTTTGCACCGTGGCAGGTGACGCACGACGTGTCGTACAGCTGCTTGCCCTCGCGGATGAGTGCGGCCGAATCTTGATCGGCCGTTGCCACCTGCGGAGTCGGAGTGAGTGCGGATGCGAGGAAGCCTGCGCTCAACAGACCCATCATCAGAACCAGGGCACCTGTCACGCGACGGCGCGTCTTACGGGCGCGACGGCTCTTGGCAGCGGAAGCGGGTCCGGCTGCCTCTGCTGCCGGGTTGCCTGATCCCGGGCTGTTGGCACCGGATGCTGCTGGGGGAGATGAACTCATCTTCTATCCCTTGTCGTGTCGGGACGGACCGAACGCCGGGGGCTGAAACTCGACGTCCGCTGCGGTTGGCGAAGTGAAAACACTTGATCTGCTCTGCGAACTAGCGGATGAAGTAGATGGTGGCGAACAACGCGATCCACACGATGTCGACGAAGTGCCAGTAGTACGACACGACAATCGCGGCGGTGGCCTGAGCCGGCGTGAACTTGCTGACCAAGGTGCGGGTGATCAGGAACACGAAGGCGATGAGTCCGCCGATGACGTGCAATC
>NZ_JBAWFH010000406.1:0-26012 GCF_049591685.1 Rhodococcus sp. (in: high G+C Gram-positive bacteria)
ATGTCGTCCTGCGGATTCTTCCGGCGTTCGTCCGCCATCTGATACGCGTATCCGAGAATCTGCGACGACGCTTCGACGGGGTCGATGTCGAATTCGGGGTCGTCGTACGAGGTCATCTCGTTGGACCAGTCGAAGATCTTCTTGCGGTCCTCCTGCGGGATGCCGATGAGGTCGGCGATGGCCTGCAGCGGCAGTTCCGATGCGATTTCGGTGACGAAGTCGCCCGTCGGGTTCTCTGCGGCCTTCTCGACGATCGCTTTGGCACGTCGCTCCAGCTCGTCGCGCAGGCCGTTGATGGACTTGGGGGTGAACCCTTTGGATACCAGTTTGCGCGTCTTGGTGTGTTGCGGCGCATCCTGATTGAGCATGACGAATCTCTGCAGTTCGATCTGCTCGCGCGTGATGTCGTCGTTGAAGCGCGGCAGTGCGGTGTTCTCGAAGCTCGAGAACACGTCACTGCGCTTGGAGATTTCTTTGATGTCCGCGTGTTTGGTGACCACCCAATAGCCGTCGTCGCCGAAGCCGCCGACCGTGGGAGGTTGTGGGCACCACCAGATCGGTGCGGTCTTGCGCAGCTCGGCGAATTCTTCGACCGGGATGCGGTGTTCGTAGATGTCAGGGTCTGTCGGGTCGAAGCCCTCGGGGAGTTCGGGACGAGCGAGGTCCTGGTGTACGTCTGTCACGTCGGTCTCCTGGTGGTTCTTCGGTCACTGAAGCAGGGTGCGCCCTGAAAGCCCCGCGGACGCGCGGTAGTGGAACACGTTCTAGATTCATTCAAACACAACCCCACTGTGCACGGAAGATGATTGCTTGCCATAGATCGAGAACATGTTCTAGTTTTGGCTCGAGTAGAAAGGAGCCCGCCGTGGGCACTCCAGTCATCGTCGAGGCAGTACGTACGCCGATCGGAAAACGAGGTGGATGGCTGTCCGGCCTCCATGCCGCAGAGCTACTCGGTCACGTGCAGCGCGCAGCTGTCGACCGACTGGGTGTCGACGCCGCGATGGTCGAGCAGGTCATCGGCGGGTGCGTCACGCAGGCGGGCGAGCAGTCCAACAACATCACTCGCACGGCGTGGCTCCATGCCGGGCTTCCCTGGCAGAGCGGCGCCATGACGGTCGACGCCCAGTGCGGGTCGGCTCAGCAGGCCGCCCATCTCGTCGCCGGGCTCATCTCGGTCGGCGCGATCGACGCGGGCATGGCCTGCGGGGTCGAGTCGATGAGCCGAGTGCCGTTGGGCGCGAACGTCGGCGAAGGTGCCGGGCCCCGGCGGCCCGAGTCGTGGGACATCGATCTGCCCAATCAATTCGAGGCGGCCGAACGCATCGCGCGACGTCGTGGCTTCTCACGCGCCGACCTCGAGGCGCTGGGCGTCCGGTCGCAGGCGTTCGCTCGGCGGGCGTGGGACGAGGGAAGGTTCGATCGCGAGGTTGCGCCCGTGCGCGTCGGAGACCAGGTGGTCGATCGCGATCAGGGATTGCGGCAGACGACTGCCGAGTCGCTGGCGACCTTGAGGCCCGTGATGGAGAACGGACTGCACACGGCCGGTACGTCGTCACAGATCTCCGACGGCGCCGCGGCGGTGATCTTGATGGACGAGGATCGGGCGCGAGCCCTCGGCCTGACTCCTCGCGCGCGCATCGTCTCGCAGTGTCTCGTCGGCGCGGAGACCGAATTCCATCTGGACGGCCCCGTCCAGGCCACGACCCGGGTACTCGAGCGCAGCGGTATGAAGATCGGCGACCTGGATCTGTTCGAGGTCAACGAGGCCTTTGCATCGGTGCCGCTGTCGTGGGCGTCGGTACACGAGCCGGACATGGACAAGGTCAACGTCAACGGGGGCGCGCTCGCGATCGGCCACCCCGTCGGCAGCACCGGCTCTCGGCTGATCACCACCGCGCTGCACGAGCTCGAGCGGCGAGACGGTTCGACCGCACTGATCACGATGTGCGCCGGGGGCGCGCTGTCCACCGGGACGATCATCGAACGGATCTGACCTCGGGTCAGCCGGCCGCTTTCGCAGCAATCCTCGCCTGGACCTCGGGTCTGCGGAGCGGCGGAACGGTCGGCGGTGGCTGGCGGCGCTCCGGCAATGCGTCGAGCAGCCGGTGGGTCGTCGCGGTCACCTCGGCGACGGCGATCTCGAACGCGTCGCGTGTGGCGTCGGACGTTTTCTGAACACCGCTGATCTTGCGTACGTATTGGCGGGCCGCGGCTTCGATTTCCTCGTCGGTCGCATGCGGTTCGAGCCCGCGCAACGTGGTGATGTTTCGGCACATGCGGGCCACGATAGTCCTGGTCTCAGATCCGCAGAAGACCTTCGAGCGCACTGATACACAATCGGCGAACGTCGTCTTCGGTGATGGTTTTTCGGTCGAGCCAATCCATGCACACGGCGCGCACGAACGTCACCCATCCTCGTAGCGCCGCTTTGACGATTTCATCGTCGCGCATCTCGGCAGGGAGTGCGGCCAGAATGCGGTGCTGCTGCAGTTCGAGTTCGGCCGCCAGGATGCCCTGAATCTCGGCGTCGCCCGACATCGCACCACGGTTGACGGCACGGACGCCGTGCTCGTGCTCGCTGGTGTATCGGATGTACGCGTCGAGGCCGGCCGCGACCTGCTCGAGAACGGGCAGTGAGGTGTCGGGGTCGGTGGCCTCGAGGATGCGTGCCGATTCCACCCTGATGATCTCGGCGAAAAAATCTCTCTTCGACGAGAAATAGTGGTACATCAGCCCGCGCGAGACACCCGCCAGGTCCGCGACCTCCTCGATCCACACCTCGTCGTAAGGCCTGTCGGCAAACAACCTCGAGCCGATGCCGAGCAGCTGGGTTCTTCGTGCGTCGGGGGACAGCCGTTTTCTGGGACTCGTCATGTTGCCGCCGATTTTACTTGACACGGGTTCAACAGCGAGTAGGTTCGTTATTGCATTCGAGTTCAGTAACGAACGAAGAGGTCATGATGGTCGCCGACGTCGCAGCACGCACTGCCGCTCTCCCCCACCCGCCCCGGCGCGTCCCGTTCGTCGGCGACGTTCTCGGCGTCCACGCCTCGACGCCGGTGCAGGACTCGATCGCGTTCACCGAGCAGCTCGGCCCGATCTTCGAACGTGTTGTCATGGGCCGGCAATTCGTCATCGTGTCGGGCGCGGAACTCGTCGGAGAGCTCTGCGACGAGCAACGATTCGTCAAGCACGTGGCACCGGCGGTGGAAGGGCTGCGGTCCATCGGCGGCGACGGCCTCTTCACCGCCTACTCCGACGAACCGAACTGGCAGAAGGCTCACGACCTACTTCGCCCGGCCTTCGCGCAGAGCGCCATGCGCAGCTATCACGACATCATGCTCACCGTCGCCCACGAACTGGTGACGCATTGGCGCGGTCGGCCGAACGTAGACGTCTCCGCCGACATGACCAAGCTGACGCTCGAAACGATCGGCCGCACGGGCTTCAGCTACACCTTCGACTCGTTCACCCGCGATGAGCCGCACCCGTTCGTCAGCGCCATGGTGGGCGTTCTCTCGCACAACCAGCGCCGCGAACTGGTGCCCGTGCCGTGGCTCGGCAACCTCGTCTTCCGCCGAGCCGATCGCAGAAACGAGGCCAACCAGCGCTACATGGCCGAACTGCTCGACGACATCGTGCGCACCCGGCGTGACACCGATACGGGAGAAGCCCGGGGCGACCTCCTCGACATCATGCTGGACGCCGCCCGCGACGCCGACAATTCGAATGCGCTGAGCGAAACCAACATTCGCCAGCAGATCGTCACGTTCCTCATCGCCGGCCACGAGACCACCTCGGGCGCACTGTCGTTCGCGCTGTACTACCTGGCTCGCAATCCCGAGATTCTGGCGGCCGCCCGCGCGGAGGTCGATGAGGTGTGGGGGTCTGCGCCACCTGCCTTCGAGCAGGTGCCGAAACTACGTCTGGTACGACGCATTCTCGACGAGACTCTGAGACTGTGGCCGACGGCTCCGGCGTTCGCCCGCGAGGCACGAGAGGACACCGTCATCGGTGACTCACACGGAACGAGGCATGAGATGAGGAAGGGTGACTGGGTACTCGTGCTCATCCCTGGCCTGCATCGCGATCCCGTCTGGGGCGAGGACACAACGACCTTCGACCCCGACCGCTTCCTGTCCGCCAACGTCCGAAAACGGCCGGGGCACGTGTACAAACCCTGGGGCACCGGCGAACGCGCATGCATCGGCCGACAGTTCGCCATTCACGAGGCCGTCCTGGTTCTCGGAACGGTGTTGCAGCAGTTCGATATTCGAGCAGACCCGTCGTACGATTTGAAGGTCGAGGAACGCTTGACGCTGATGCCGAAGAACTTCCGCCTGGACGTGTCAGTCCGGGAGTAGCGGTACCGACAGACCCGAATCGCGTCCGAGCAGCACACCCCGCGTCAGCGCTTTCTTGCCGAACTTGCTGTGCACACCGTCGAGAGCGAGGTCGAGCGCCGACGCACTCGGCGCGTCCTGCGGCTGCTCGAACTGCAATTCGAGTTGCTCGGCGCCGCTGCGCTCGATATTGGCCACCGTGACGCCCACCAGCGTGATGCCCTGATTCGCGATCAACGATTCCGCATCGCGCAACAGCGTGAGCGCGGCTTCCAGGATGTCCTGAGTGTCGGCCGTCGCCCGGGGCAGCGTGTGCGAACGGGTGATCTTGGTGAAGTCGGCGAAGCGCAGCCGAAGCACCACCGTCCGGCCCGTTCGCTCCGCAGCACGCATGCGCTGGGTGACGCGATCCACCAGGGCGATGAGCGACGCCTCCACGTCCTTCGGCGATGTCGGCCCGCGTCCGAGAGCGTGCTGTGCGCCGATGGAACTGCGACCGCGGTACGTCTGCACTCGGCGCGGATCCCGATTGTTCGCGAGGGAGTACAGGTGGTGCCCGGCGCCCTTGCCGAGAATCGACACGATGGACGCCTCGCTCTGCGCAGCGATGTCGCCGACCGTCCTGATATCGAACGCATGCAGCTTCTCGGCGGTCACCTTGCCCACGCCCCACAGTCGCTCGATGCCGAGCGGATGCAGAAACTCGAGCTCGCGCCCCTGCTCGACCAGCAGCAGACCGTCTGGCTTACCCACCGCGCTTGCCACCTTGGCGAGGAACTTCGTGCTTGCGATGCCGACGGTGATCGGTAGCCCCACCTGCTCCTTCACCTCACGGCGCAGGCGCTGCGCAACCTGAACGGGGGTGCCGCGGATCTTGCTCAGGCCCTCCACGTCCAAGAACGCCTCGTCGACGGATATGCCCTCGACCAAGGGAGTGGTGTTCCGGAAAATCTCGAACACCGCCTTGCTCGCCTCGATGTACGCATCCATCCGCGGAGACACGACGATGGCGTTCGGACACAGCGCGCGCGCCTGCGAACCGCTCATCGGCGTACGCACCCCGAACGCCTTCGCCTCGTAGCTTGCTGCGAGCACGACTCCGCCGCCGACGAGCACGGGCCGACCGCGCAGGCGCGGATCGTCGCGCTGCTCGACCGACGCGTAGAACGAGTCGAGATCGGCGTGCATGATCACTCCGCCAGGATCGCACAGGGCACCGACAAGAACAGGCACCGACAAGAACAGGGCACCGACAGGAACGGGGCTCCGACAGGAACGGGCCGGAGCAGCTGTTCCATGCCGCCGCTCAGCACGTGCCGCGTCGTCTCGTCCACGTCGAGTTCACCGATTTCCCGATGCGAACCATCGCCGAACGACGCCGCGACCCCACCGACGATCTCATCAGCGTGCTGATCCACTCGGAAGCGGACGGCGACAGGCTCGGCAATCCGGACATCATCAAAGAAGCGCTGCTCATCCTCATCGGCGGTGCCTCGACCTTGCGCCGAGTGAAGCCGGCATCGACGAGCTCGGAAACCCTTCCGACGAAAACTAGAACGTGTTCTTATTGGACGACGGCGACCTCGAAGGAAGGCACCCATGAGCGAATTCGAAGGAAAATCCGTTCTCGTCACGGGCGGGGGCAGCGGAATCGGCCTCGGAATCGCAACCGCTCTGGCGAACGCGGGCGCCGCCGTCACCATCGTCGGCCGCACCGACAGCAAGCTCGACGACGCCGCGCACGCAAGCACGTTGCGTCCCTTCGCCTCCGACGTCACCGACGAGGTCGCCGTCGTGCGCGGCGGTGGTCCCATTCTCGACGACTACATGACGTGCACCCCGCTCGCCCGCGTCGGCGAGGTGGAGAACATCGCCGCCCTCGCGCTGTTCTTGCTCGGTCCGGCGTCGTCGTGGATCACCGGCCAGGTCGTCAACGTCGACGGCGGTCACATGCTACGACGCGGGCCCGACTACACCTCGATGCTCGAGCAGGTCTTCGGACCCAACGGTCTTCGAGGCGTTGTCGAATGACCGCCCACGTCGTCCTCGGCGCCACGGTCGAGATGCCCGTGCAGGTGCGTCGCGCATCCGCCGCGATGGCGATGTACACGGTCGACGCCGCGGCGGCGGGACGCGCCATCGACTACTCGGGGCTGACGCTGCAGACGGTCCGGCCCGGGCGCGGCCTGTGCGCGCTGATCTTCGTGCGCTACGACGACGGGGACCTCGGCCCGTACAACGAGTTCGGCGTCGTCTTCTCCACTCGCAACAACTCCGTCCTCATCCACAGATTGCCCGTGGACGGCGAGTTCACGATGGCGGCCGGACGGCAGATCTGGGGTTTCCCAAAAGAGTTGGCGGAGTTCGACGTGCACTACGGGAAGCAGTTCGACGGCACCCTCGACCAGGGCGGATCCCGCATTCTGCGCTTGAAGATCGGCGCCGGGCTCCCCGCACCCGGACGGATGTTCTCGCGGCCGCTCGACGCGTATTCGTGTCTCGACGGGGTGACGCGTCGAACCACGTGGACGATGAGTCCGGGGACGGTACGAGCCCGGCTCGGCGGCGCTTCTCTCACGCTCGGGTCGCATCCGATGGCGCGGGAACTGCGCGAGCTCGGCCTGTCGCGCCGCGCCCTCGTCACAACGCACATGCCGGCACTGAAGATGACGTTCGGCGATGCCGACGTCCTAGGACGGTCGGTCGATTCGTGAAACGTAGTGCAGGGGAGAGTCGATCGGGTTGTCCGGCTCGAGTTCGGCCTCGCCGACACGTCGAAAACCAGCCTTCTCCAGCGCACGCCACGAGGGTCTGTTGCCCGCAACGACCGGAACGACGATCGCAGTCGACGCCGGGTACGCCCGCCAGGTGTGTTCGACGAATGCCCTGATCAATGCGGGGCCGCGTCCTCGCCCGGTCTCGGCAGCGTCACCGATGAGGTAGTCGATCGTCGTCGCCTCGGCCGGAATGTCGATGAAGCGCTCGATTGCCGCGAGGTCCTCGGGGTAGTCGCCCCACCGGCATCGCTGCACGTGCGCGAAGGCGACACCATCCTGGTAGGCCAGTAGGTCCTCGGCCGGCTCCTCACCGCGAACCACGGGCCCGAAGTCGCGCTCGACCGCGTCGACCGTGAATTCCTGATGCCACCACCGGTGCACGTGCGGACGCGAGAGCCACTGCGCGAGCATCGGAAAGTCGTCGGGTGCCACGCGACGGAAGGTGATCACGCAGGTGAGGGTAGTGCGGCTCCGCCGCCCGTGTGCACAAAAGGTTGTTGGAACCGCCCTTTCCACGCACCGGCGGCTCCGCGCCCGTGTGCACAAAACGTTGTTGGAACCGCCCTTTTCACGCACCGGTGGCGCCAGCCGCCTTTCACGCACCGGTGGCGCCAGCCGCCTCACAGCCACGTGTCCGACGACGTCGAGGTCAAGAAGGCCTCGAGGTCGTCTCGCCAGGGGGCCGGGACGGTTTTATCCGGCTCGATGCCGGTGTATTGCCCGCGGTAGAACAGAAGCGGGCGCTCACCGTTGACATCGCCGAGCGTGTGCACTCGGCCGACGGCGATGAAGTGGTCGCCGCCGTCGTGGACGGTCTCGACACTGCAGTCGATGTGGGCGAGGGCGCCGGCCAAGATCGGCGACCCTAGCGGGGACGGGGTCCAGTGCACCCCGGCGAACTTGTCCGGTTCGCGGGATCCGAAGCGGGCGCACACATCCTGCTGGTCCTCCCCCAGCACGTTCACGGCGAACGTCCCACTTCGTTCGATGGCGGCCCACGACCTCGAACCCTTGGTCGGGCAGAACAGCACGAGCGGCGGGTCGAGGGACAGCGCCGCGAACGACTGGCACGCGAAGCCGATCGGCGTTCCGTCGTCGCCGGTGGTGATGATGGTGATTCCGGTGCAGAACTGGCCCATCACCGCCCGGAATTCACTCGTCACTACTTCATTCCCACCGAGAAGTCGTGGCCCCAGAGGCTCACCGCGGTACTTTCGCGGGCCACCCAGTCGTCGTCTTCCACTTGTCTTCCTTCGCAACCGAATTCGATGTCGAATCCGCCGGGCGTCTTCATGTAGAACGAGAGCATCAGATCGTTGACGTGTCTGCCGAGAGTCGCCGACATCGGAACTTTCTTGCGCAGCGCACGGTCGAGAGCGAGTCCGACGTCGTCGGAGTTCTCCACTTCGATCATCAGGTGAACGATCCCGCTCGACGACGGCATCGGCAGGAACGCCAGGCTGTGGTGCCGAGGGTTGCATCCGAAAAAGCGCAACCATGCGGGCGGGCCGTCCGCGGGCCTACCCATCATCTGGGGTGGCAGTCGCATCGAGTCGCGCAACCGGAAGCCGAGGACGTCCCGATAGAAGCGCAGCGACGCGTCGTCGTCGTCCGTGGAGAGCACGACGTGCCCGAGCCCCTGCTCGCCGGTGACGAACTTGTGACCGTACGGGCTGACGACCCGCCGATGTTCCAGTGCCGCACCGTGGAAGGCTTCGAGCGTGTTGCCCGATGGATCCTCGAAGACAATCAGTTCGTCGACGCGCCGGTCCTGGATCTGCTCGGCCGTTCCCTCCTTGTAGGGAACACCGGCACTGTCGAGGGCCGACCGAATCGTCTGCAGCTCGGCAGCATTCGCGGTTTCCCAACCCGATACGAGCAGTCGATCCTTTTCGCCCGGAACGATGACGAGCCGTGCGGGGAAGTCGTCCATGCGCAGGTAGAGCGCTCCCGGCACGCTACCTTTGCCCTCGACCATGCCGAGTACCTCGAGTCCGTACTGACGCCAGGCGTCCATGTCGGTTGCCTCGATGCGCATGTACGCGAGCGATCGAATACCCATGTGGTTCAGCTCCCTTCGGTCAAGAATGCCGTTGTCAGGCGGTTGAACTCGTCGGCCATCTCCACCTGGGCCCAATGCCCGCAGCGCCCGAACACGTGGAGCTGCGCCCGGGGAATGGTCTTCAGTGCCACGAGCGCACCGTCGATCGGGTTGACGCGATCTTCGCGGCCCCAGATGAGCAGCACCCGCTGACGCAGCTTGTACGCCTCGCGCCAGAGCATGCCCTTCTCGTAGTCGACGCCTCCGAACGATTTTCCCATCGCCTTCATCGCGGCCAGCGACTCCGGAGTCGACGCCTGCTCGTAGCGCTGCTGCAGCAGCTCCTCGGTGATCAGCGACTGGTCGTAGACCATAACTTTCAAGAACGCTTCGAGTTTGTCCTTGGACGGGCCGGGTGGCGCAGAGAAGTTGCCGAGGTTCTTGACGCCCTCGGTGGGGTCCGGTGCGAACAGATTGATGCTCAACCCTCCGGGACCCATGAGCACCAATCTGCCTGCGCGCTCCGGGTAGTCCAGTGCGAATCGCACTGCGGTTCCGCCGCCGAGCGAGTTGCCCAGTAGGTGGACCCGGGCGATGCCGAGGTGGCTCAACAGGTCGTTCAGGGCAGAACTGCTGTGCACGAAGTACTGCGGGTGCTCCGTCGGCTTGTCGGACTCACCGAATCCCGGCTGGTCTACGCACAGTACGTGAAAGTGCTGTGCGAGAACGGGAATGTTGGCGGCGAAGTTGGACCACCCCGACGCGCCGGGACCACCTCCGTGCAGCAACACGATCGTCGTGTCGTTCGAGGCGCCCGCCTCGTGATAGTGCAACGTGAGGTCCTCGCGCACCTGTGCGAACTTCGACGTCGATTCGTAGGTGATCTGTTCGGCGACCGCGGTCATACCATCGTGTCCTTCAACGGGAGACCGAATTCGCCTCCGCCGAACATTTGATAGGCGCGCTCCGGATCGTTGGCCGCATGCACCCGGCCTGCGTGCGCGTCACGCCAGAAGCGCTGCAGCGGTGCATCGTTCTGCAACGCGGTCGCACCTGCACTTTCGAACAGCAGATCGATGGACGCGACCGAGCGTCCCGTGGCGCGCACCTGATCGCGGCGAGCGCGCAACCGCATCTCCATCGGAACCTCTTCGCCTGCCTTCAGCAGGGCGTACTCGTCGGCGACATTGCCCGACAGTTGACGCCACGCGGCGTCGATATCGCTGCTGGCCTCTGCAATTCGGACTTTGGCGAACGGGTCGTCCTTGCCAGTTTCGCCGACGAATGCCTTGCGCACCCGCTTGCCCTGATGCTCGACGTGCGCCGCATACGCACCCTCTGCCATTCCGACGATCGGCGCGGAGATGGTGGTGGGATGAACAGTCCCCCAGGGCATCCGATACACCGGTGCGGTGTTGCGTTCGAGCCCCTCGGCGGTGTGATCGTTCATCTTCTTGAAGCTCAGAACGTGATGTGTAGGAACGAACTTGTCCTCCACAACTACCGTGTTGCTGCCGGTGCCGCGCAAGCCGACGACGTTCCAGACGTCGTCGATGCGGTAGTCCTCACGCGGCACGAGGAAGGTCACGAAGTCGACGGGCCGACCGTCCTTGATGACGGGTCCGCCGAGCATCGCCCACGACGCGTGATCACATCCGGAAGACCACTGCCATGCACCGGACAGCCGGTAACCCCCGTCGACGACGGTGCCTGCGCCCATCGGTGCGTACGACGAGGAGATTCGCACGTCGGTGTCGAGGCCCCACACGTCTTCCTGCGCCTGCTGTGGGAACAGTGCGAGATGCCAGTTGTGGACGCCGATGATCGACGACACCCATCCTGTCGATCCGCATGCGGCAGCGATTTTCTTCACCGCCGAATAAAACAGAACCGGGTCTTCCTCGTAACCGCCCCACTGCGCCGGCTGCAACAGCCGAAAGAATCCCGTCTCCTGCAAAGACTTGACCGTCTCGTCGGGGAGGCGCCTGAGGTCCTCGGTTTCCTGCGCGCGTTCGCGCAGCGTGGGCAGCAAGGCGTCGAGCCTCTCCATCACCTCGTGAGTCACTGTTGCCTACTCCTGCCTTCCGTGGGTCCCGTGAACCCCAGACTAGAACACGTTATCGCGCCTGTCGAGAACCCGTTCCAATCGCTCTACTAGCCAATATGCCACCTATTCTATAACGTGTTCTAGTACGCAAGATCGGACTGAAGGGGCACCCATGGCGAAGATTCGTGAGATAGACGTCGGCCAGACCCCGACCCGCTACGCGCGAGGGTGGCATTGCCTCGGCCTGCTCGAGGCCTTCGCGGACGGTAAGCCGCACGCCGTGCGCGCGTTCGGCACCAAGCTCGTCGTCTTCGCCGAATCCACGGGCAAGATCGTGGTGCTCGACGGTTACTGCCGCCACATGGGCGGCGACCTGACGCAGGGGACCGTGAAAGGCAACGAGATAGCCTGCCCGTTTCACGATTGGCGCTGGGGCGCGAGCGGCAAATGCACCGAAATTCCCTACGCTCGGCGCGTGCCCCCGCTGGCCCGAACCCGTTCGTGGACCACGCTCGAACAGAATGGGCAGCTGTTCGTCTGGAACGACGCCGAAGGCAACCCGCCTCCCATCGAGGTGACCATCCCACGCATCGAGGGCGCATACAGCGACGAGTGGACTTCCTGGACGTGGAATTCGATGGTGATCGAGGGCGCGAATTGCCGCGAAATCATCGACAACGTCGTGGACATGGCGCACTTCTTCTACATTCACTATGCGTTTCCGACGTACTTCAAGAACGTATTCGAGGGGCACATCGCCTCGCAGTACCTCAACACGAAGGGCCGGCCGGACATCGGAATGGCGTCCCAGTACGGCGGCGATACCCTGCTCAGATCGGAGGCCTCGTACTACGGGCCCTCGTACATGATCAATCCGCTCGTCAACATCTACGGCGGATACGAGGTGCAAAGCGTACTGATCAACTGCCACTACCCGATCGACCAGAATTCGTTCGTTCTGCAGTGGGGCATCACCGTCAAAAAGCCCGAGGGCATCGACGACGCGACCGCCACCAAGCTGGCCGAGAAGTTCACCGAAGGCATCAGCGTCGGATTCCTGCAGGACGTCGAAATTTGGAAGAACAAGACCAAGATCGACAATCCCCTGCTCTGTGAGGAAGACGGCCCTGTCTACCAGCTGCGGCGGTGGTACGACCAGTTCTATGTCGACGCTGCCGATGTGACCGACAAGATGACCGGCAGGTTCGAGTTCGAGGTCGACACCACGAAGGCCAACGAGGTGTGGCAACACGAGGTCGAAGAGAACATGGCCAAGCAGGCTGGAGAGAAAGCCGACGCATGAGCCCGCATTGGGCAAAGGCGCCGGCGTTCACCGACGATCCTGCTCGCGTGGACGAGATTCACGCTCAGACCGTGCGCGACAAAGAGGCGTACCTCGAGTCGAACTTGGCGCCGGTCGAGTGCCGGGCCTGCGGAACGCGGGTGTTGGCGCGTAAGAACAGCATTCGGCACACCTCGGTGGAGTGGGTTGGCAGACCGTCCGACACATGCCCGGTGTTCCGCGAGGCGGGCGGCTCCGCCACGCAGGAAGGCTGCCCGCGCATGCAGGACTCCCTCCGGCACGCCGTGCTGGAGGGCATCCTGACGGTTCCCGACGAAGCGGCAACATCGGACGCCGGGCTCGATGCCTGACGCCGGTGCAGCTGGCTACGTCACCAGCATCCGGGCTTCCTTCTGCAGTTCCAGCGCTATGTCGATCAGCTGGTCTTCCTGCCCGCCGACCAGCTTGCGCGCACCTGCACGGACCAGGAGCTCGGCCGAGGACACTCCGTACCGCTCTGCTTGACGCTCTGCGTGTCGGAGGAAGCTCGAGTAGACCCCGGCGTACCCCATCATCAGTGCCTGTCGATCGAGTAGGCACTCGGCGGGCATGATCGGTCGCACCACGTCCTCGGCGGCGTCGGCGATGGCGAAGAAGTCGATGCCCGTCTCGATGCCGAGCTTGTCGCACACCCCGACGAAGGCTTCGACCGGTGTGTTTCCGGCTCCGGCACCGAATCTCCTGGCGCTGCCGTCGATCTGTTGCGCCCCGGCTCGGACCGCGCAGATCGAATTTGCCACTGCCAGATCGAGATTCTCGTGACCGTGGAATCCCACCTGCGCGTCGTCACCGAGCTCCGCCACGAGCGCGGAGACTCGGTCGGTGACCTGCTCGAGCACCAGGGCCCCTGCTGAATCGACGACGTAGACGCATTGGCAGCCCGCGTCCGCCATGATGCGGGCCTGCTTCGCCAGCATTTCCGGTGGTTGCGAATGTGCCATCATCAGAAAGCCGACGGTTTCGAGGCCGCGTTGCCGGGCCAGCCCGAAGTGCTGCACCGACACATCCGCCTCGGTGCAGTGTGTCGCGATCCGACAGATCGACGCCCCGTTGTCCTGGGCCGCGAGTATGTCGTCCTTGACGCCGAGGCCCGGCAACATCAGGAAGGCGATCGACGCGTTCTTCGCCGTGTCGGCCGCGATGGAGATCAGTTCCTGCTCGGGTGTTCGAGAGAAGCCGTAGTTGAAGGACGATCCACCGAGACCGTCGCCGTGCGTCACCTCGATGACGGGCACCCCGGCGCCGTCGAGCGCGGCAACGATGTTTCGTACGTCGTCACCGGTGAACATGTGTCGCTTGTGATGCGAGCCGTCTCGCAGCGACGTGTCGGTCACTCGTACCGTGGGTGTCATCGAACCCTCGCTTCCAGAATGTGCTGTGCCATGTGTTCGCCGACCCGGGTGGCCGCTGCCGTCATGATGTCCAGATTCCCCGCGTAGGGCGGCAGGAAGTCGCCCGCGCCTTCGACTTCGACGAAGATCGACGCCTTCGCGTACCCACCGGAGATCTCGGACGGTGGATCGAACTGCGGGTCGTTGAGCAGGCGATAGCCCGGAACGTACTCGGCGATATCGCGCGCCATACGGAAGATGGACTCCGCAATGGCGTCGGTGTCGGCGTCCTCGGGTATGGCACAGAAGATGGTGTCTCGCATGATCATCGGCGGGTCTGCCGGGTTGAGGATGATGATGGCTTTGCCACGCGCAGCGCCGCCGATCTCTTCGATCCCGCGACTCGTCGTCTTGGTGAACTCGTCGATGTTCGCGCGGGTGCCGGGCCCGGCGGACACCGACGCCACCGATGCCACTATTTCGGCGTATGGCACCTCGACGACGCGGGAGACCGCGTGCACCATCGGAATGGTCGCCTGGCCTCCGCACGTGATCATGTTGACGTTCGGGGCGGCGAGGTGCTCGCGCAGGTTGACGGGTGGCACTACGGCCGGTCCGACTGCGGCAGGCGTCAGGTCGATCGCCGTGATGCCGGCGTCCGCATAGCGTGACGCCGCTTCGCGATGCACGTACGCCGACGTCGCCTCGAAGACGAAGTCGGGCAGCGTCGCCTGCGCGAGAAGCCAATCGACGCCCTCGGCGCTGGTTTCCAGACCCATCGAACGTGCGCGCGCCAAACCCTCACTCGTTGGGTCTATTCCGATCATCCACCGCGGCTCGAGCACCTCCGACCGCTGCAGCTTGTACAGCAGGTCGGTACTGATGTTGCCGGACCCGACGATCGCTACTGTCGCCTTGCTCATTTTCAGGACCTCTCTGGTCGGTCGAATCGGAGCGATACCGTTCCGAGGCCCGCGAACTCGGCTCGAAACGCGTCGCCGGCGCGGGCATCGATGGCACGGGTGCACGAGCCCGGGAGGACGATGTCGCCCTTCTTCAGGCGGACCCCGAATCCCGCGACTTTCCGCGCGAGCCACGACACCGCGGTGACGGGATTGCCCAGCACGGCGTCGCTTCGCCCTTCGGCGGCGACGTCGCCGTTGCGCCACAGAACGGCATCGATCGTCAGCAGATCTATCTCGGTGGGGCGTACTCGCTGCTTGCCCAGAACGAACCCGGCGGACGACGCATTGTCGGCGATAGTGTCCGAGAGCCCGATCTTCCAGTTCTCGATGCGGCTGTCGATCAGCTCTATCGACGGTGCGAGATATTCGGTGGCTGCCACGACGTCCTCGACGGTGCAGTCCTCGCCGGGGAGATCGGCGCCGAGGACGAAGGCCACCTCGACTTCCACTCTCGGGAAGCAGTACTTCGAGGTGTCCACCGGTACGTCCTCGAACACCTCCATGTCGGCGAGAAGATGCCCGTAGTCGGGTTCGTCGACTCCCATCATCTGCTGCATTGCCAGCGAGGACAGCCCGACCTTGTGCCCCACGATCGTTGCGCCGTCGGCAACTCGTCGGCGAATATTGTGCAGTTGAATCTCGTACGCGTCGACCACATCGATGTCCGGTTCGTCCGCGATCAACGGCCCGATGGGTGACCGTGTGGTCTCGGCGACCGCCAGGCGGTGGGCGAGTTCAGCGCGCGTCTGCGTCGGCAACATCGTGTGCTCCTCGGGCTGAGTGTGCGCCTGCGCGGCGTCCGGCGAAAATGCAGTCCGCCAGCGACAAACCGCTGACGTAGGAGTTGGAACAAAGACCGACAGCCGTGCGGCCCGCCGCGTACAAACCGGGGATGACGTGGCCGGTTTCGCTACGAACACCGCCGGTGAGCTCGTCGACGACGAGTCCGCCGAGGGTGATCATCGGGCACGGATTCATGGCTCGGCCGATGGTCGACTCCGCGGGTATCCCGGCGTCGAACAGTGTGAACGGTGGCCGCCCGACGGTTCGGCGGAAGTCGTCGTGCTTGCCGAACGGATCGGGCGATGCGGATCCGATGGCGTCGTTGTGCAGATCGACCGTTGCTCTGAGCCCCACGGGATCGACGCCGGCTGCACGTGCCACTTCTTCGATGGTGTTGCCGCGCTTGGCCGTCCGCATCAGACCGGCGTTCTGCACGCGTTGGAACCACATCGACTGCGTGGGTAGTTGCGCCTTGGCATCACGCACCAGATCGGCGTCGGCGAGGAGCCATCCGCGTCCGCCGCCCTTCTCGACGATCGCGTGACCGAGGGCCGCACCGTAGCGAGACTCGTCGACCATGCGCTCGCCTGCGCGATCGACGAGCAGCGACCCGAGAAACGGTACGGGCGGAACAATGAAGCGCCAGGCGGAGACGTTGCCGAGCTTCGCTGTTGCCCCGCCGATTTCCGTGCCCAGCGCGATGCCACTGCCGTCGTCACCGGCGGTACCGAGGGCGATGCCACCGGTGTACTTCGGTGCATGGGTGGCCATCATCGTGCGGTCGGCGACGAATCCGCCTGCGCTGAGTACGACCCCGCCGCGGGCCTCGACCCGAAACGTTTCGGCGTACCGCTGCTCGATCCGTGCGAGCCTGCGTTCGAGTAGGTAGCGCAGGCCAGGAGCATAAATTCCCGGTTTGGCCGACAGTGCACCGATTCTCGCGTGTAACGCTCGTATCGGTCGGGGCGCGTTCCGCAGGGAACGACACTCGACGCCGACGACCCGCTCCCCCTCGGTGACCAGTGCCACGGCACGCGTCTGCGGAACGAGCGTGGTCCCTGCTCGGCGCGCGGACGCGGCGAGGGGGCCGAAGAGCATCTTGCCGGACGTGCCCCTGCCCTTGGCGCGATGACCTCGCGGCGCGGGTGTCGCGACTGCCCGGAACTCCCCCGCGGCTTCGCTGCCGGAGTAGTACAGGTAGTGCCGATCGCTGGGATACGACGTCTTGTACGGGCACAGCGACGCCTCGAACGGCACGCCGTGGGCCTGCAACCACTCGACCATTGCCGGACTGTCCTCGCAGAACTGCCGCAGTGTCGCCGCGCTGACCGCGTCGCCGACTTCTCTCTCCAGGTAGGCGAACATCTGCTCGGCGCTGTCTTCGACACCGGCGTGTGTCTGTACGGACGTGCCCCCTCCGGCGTAGACGACTCCGCCCGAGATGGTGCTCGCACCGCCTCCGCTGTACCGATCGAGCGCGACGACCTCGGCACCGGCCTCCGCAGCCGTGACGCAGGCAGCCGCGCCCGCCGCGCCGAATCCCACCACGACGACGTCGGTATGCAGATCCCAGTTCACTCACAGACCCCGATTCGCAAAGTGGAACACGTTGTGGTTATCGAACGACATCGGTTCGATTCTTACTGGCAGAAAGCATGGACTCACTGCCGCATCATTCTATAACGTGTTCTACATGAGCGAGCAGGAATACGACATCGTCGTCGTCGGCAGCGGCGCCGGCGGGATGACCGCCGCACTCACCGCTGCCCACCGTGGACTGAGCGTGGTGGTCATCGAGAAGGCGTCGCACTTCGGTGGCTCGACGGCCCGCTCCGGCGGCGGCGTATGGATCCCCGGCAACGAGGCGCTGGCGGCCGCGGGCGTCGACGACACACCGGAAGCCGCCCGCGACTACCTGCACGCGATCATCGGGGACGTCGTATCCAAGGAACGAATCGACACCTACCTCGAACGCGGCCCGGAGATGCTGAGCTTCGTTCTCCGTAACTCCCCTCTGAAAATGCAGTGGGTGCCGGGCTATTCGGACTACTACCCGGAAGCGCCCGGAGGACGCGTCGGCGGTAGATCCGTCGAACCCACCCCGTTCGACGCCTCCTGCCTGGGCGAGGAAGCAGCCAACCTCGAGCCGGACTACGGCAAGGCGCCACTCAACGTGGTGATCACGCAGGCCGACTACCGAACCATCAACCTGCTGCGCCGCCATCCCAGCGGGGTCGCGCGAGTCGTGCGCGTCGGCATGCGTTGGATGGCAGCGAAACTGACCGGGAAACACCTACTCGGACGTGGGCAGGCGCTGGCTGCGGGACTGCGTGCGGGACTTCTCGACGCAGGGGTGCCGGTCCTGCTCGACACCCCCATGCTCGACTTCCACGTCGAGGACGGCCGCGTGCGGGGCGTCGAGACCACCGACGGCCGGGTGATTCACGGCCGGCTCGGAGTAGTGCTCGCATCAGGGGGTTTCGAACACAATCCCGAGATGCGCGCGCAATACCAGCGTCAGCCCATCGGCACCGACTGGACGGTAGGCGCGAAGGCGAACACGGGCGACGGAATCCGCGCCGGCCAAAAGCTCGGTGCCGCGGTCGATCTCATGGACGATGCCTGGTGGGGCCCGTCGATTCCGCTGACGGGCGGGCCCTGGTTCTGCATCGCCGAACGCACTCTTCCCGGCGGCATCATGGTCAACGCGGCCGGTAGGCGTTTCCTCAACGAGGCTGCGCCCTACGTCGAGGCCGTGCACGCGATGTACGGCGGTGAATATGGCGTCGGCGACGGTCCGGGCGAGAACATCCCGACGTGGATGATCATCGACCAGCGGTATCGCGACCGCTACATCTTCGCGGGACTGCAGCCGAAGAAGCGATTTCCGTCGCGGTGGCTGGACGCGGGCGTCGTGGTCCGCGCGGACACGATCGACGAGTTGGCCCAGAGAACAGGTCTCCCCGCC
Source organism: Rhodococcus sp. (in: high G+C Gram-positive bacteria) (assembly GCF_049591685.1). Classification (GTDB taxonomy): domain Bacteria; phylum Actinomycetota; class Actinomycetes; order Mycobacteriales; family Mycobacteriaceae; genus Rhodococcoides. Next base: position 18,601 of record NZ_JBAWFH010000406.1, read on the forward strand.
ACCGAACTGACCGCGACGGTCCAACGCTTCAACGGTTTCGCGCGCACCGGCGTCGACGAGGATTACGGCCGAGGTAACAGTGGCTACGACAAGTACTACGGCGATCCGACGAACAAGCCGAATCCGAGCCTCGGCGTGCTCGACAAGCCACCGTTCTACGCAGTCAAGATGGTGCCCGGTGACCTCGGCACGAAAGGCGGTCTCGTCACCGACGCCGACGCCAGAGTGCTGCGGCAGGACGCCAGCGTCGTCGACGGGTTGTATGCCGTCGGCAATGCCAGCGCTCCGGTGATGGGTCATACCTATGCCGGACCGGGTGCAACCATCGGCCCCGCAATGACATTCGGATACCTGGCCGTACTCGACATGATCAGCAGGGACGTCCGATGAGCATCGACCGGAGCGTCGCACTCGGTGCTGAACTTCCGATACAGCGATTCACGTGGTCTGCGAACGACGTTCAGACCTACCACCTCGCGATCGGTGCAGGAGCGAATCCGCTCGACCCGACCGAGCTTCGATACCTGGACGACGAGAAGCCACAGGTACTCCCGACGTTCGCGGTGGTGGCAGCAACGTTTCATGCCACCGAGGCGCCGCGCGTGCACTTCCCCGGCATCGACATCGATCTGGCAAAGGTCGTCCACGGGAGCCAGGAGGTGCACGTGCTTGCGCCCGTCCCGGCAACGGGTGAGGCCGAGACGACCACCCGCATCACCGAGATATGGGACAAGGGCAGCGCGGCCGTGATCGTCCAGGAAGCCACCACGCGAGCGCCGGACGGTACCGAACTGTGGCGCACACGGTCCTCGATCTTCGCCAGAGGCGAGGGCGGATTCGGCGGCGAGCGCGGACCGTCGACCAAATCGGCGCCGCCCACCCGCGCACCCGACGCCGACGCGGTCGTCCGAATCCTGCCGCAGCAGGCGCTGATGTATCGCATGTGCGGCGATCGAAACCCTCTGCACTCCGACCCCACTTTCGCCTCCGCTGCAGGCTTTTCGAGGCCGATCCTGCACGGACTGTGCACCTACGGCATGGTCGCGAAAGCGGTGACCGACACCCTCCTGGGGGGCGACGCCGATGCGCTGAGAAGTATCGCCGCGCGCTTCGCCGGCGTCGTCTACCCCGGCGAGAGCCTCGAGTGTAGGTTCTGGCGCGAGGACGACCGCATCGATATCGCCGTGACAATTCCCGGACGCGGCGACGCCCCTGCCCTTGCCGACGTCGTCGCTACCATCCGCTGACCTGCTCACCCACCTTCCCTGACAACAAACTCGGAGAAACATGCCTACGCTGAATCGTCGACAGTTCATCGCTGCCGGAGCAGGAGCGGTCGCCACCGCGTCGTTGGTGCGCGCGGTACCCGCAGGCGCTGCACCGTTCGGTAGCGCGGACACGACGATCCCCGCGCCGCCCGACTTTCCGGCAGGGATACCGCTGTATCAGCAGCGCTACCAGAACTGGTCGAAGGAAATTATCCTCGACGCCATCTGGACGTGCTCTCCGACTACCGCCGACGACGTTGTGCGCCTATCCAACTGGGCTCACGCCAACGATTACCGCATCAGGCCCCGCGGCGCGATGCACGGGTGGACACCGCTCACCATCGTGAACGGTGAAAGTGTTGCACGAACGGTGTTGGTGGACACGATGGTTCACCTGAACGGCGTCGTTGTCGATCCGGCATCCTCGACTGTCACCGCCGGAGCCGGGGCCACGCTGGAAGCCATTCTCCAGCAGCTCGAGAACAACGGTCTCGGATGGGTATGCGTGCCTGCGCCCGGAGTCCTGTCCATCGCCGGCGCGCTGGCCGTCGACGCCCACGGTGCCGCGGTGCCAGCGGTCGGCGAATCACCCGTACCGGGAACGACATACGGTTCGTTGAGCAATCTCGTGACATCGCTGACCGCCGTCGTCTGGGACGGAAGCAGCTACTCCCTGCGCACGTTCGACCGGTCCGAGCCGGAGATCACGCCGCTGCTCACTCATCTGGGCCGTACGTTCATCACATCGGTGACGATGCAGGCGGGCGGGAACACCCGGATGCGTTGCCAGAGCTACACGGACATCGGCTGGCGCGAACTCTTCGCGGCTCCCGGCGCAGGCGGTCGCACATTCGAGAGTTTCCTCGACCGCACCGGCCGCATCGAAGCCATCTGGTATCCGTTCACCGAGAACCCGTGGGTCAAGGTGTGGTCGATCTGCCCCGAGAAGCCGCCCACGTCACGGGCGGTGACTGGACCGTACAACTATGCGTTCTCCGACAACCTTCCCGAAATCGCCTCCGACCTCATCGGGGGTCTGACCGCGGGCAACACCTTCATCGCGCCGGCGTTCGGGCAGGTCTTCTACGGCACCACCGTCGCAGGACTCGCCGCCACCGCGTCGCAGGACATCTGGGGCTGGGCCAAGGACCTGCAGTTCTACATCAAACCCAGCACGCTGTTGCTCACCGAAGGCGGAGGCGCCGTCATCACCTCGCGCGCGAACGTCGCCCAGGTGATTCGCGACTTCACTGCGTGGTTCGACGAGCGGGTGTCGCACTACCAATCCCTCGGGCAGTTTCCCATCAACGGGCCGGTCGAAATCAGGTGCTGCGGCATGGACGACCCCGACGACGTCGTCGTCGAGTCCGCCGGTCCGCCCACCATCTCGGCGATGCGCCCCCGACCCGACCACCCCGAGTGGGACACCGCCGTGTGGCTCAACGTCCTCGGCGTGCCGGGGACACCGGGCATGTTCGCCTTCTATCGCGAGATGGAGCAGTGGATGCGCTCCCACTACTCGGGAAGCTGGGCGACGTTCCGCCCCGAGTGGTCCAAGGGGTGGGCGTTCGACACGCAGCTGCCCTACAAGGACGCGGCCGTCATCGACACCGTTCTGCCCGCCACCTACCGCGAGGGCGTTCCGGCCTCCGAGAACTGGGACACCGCGCGAGCGAGATACAACGAACTGGATCCGCACCGGATCTACAGCAACACCCTGATCGACCGACTTCTGCCCTGAGCGCCGCGGCGCGGCCGTCGATCGGCCGACACGGCGCTCCTTCCTGCCCATTCGAGCCGACTCGAGTGTCCGAGTGTGGGAAGTTGGACGAGGGGGTGAGCACGGTCGTACGAGGCATGGGAGGACGCGCCCGATGAAATGGTGGCTGTTCCCTGCGCTGGCGACTGCCCTGTGCCTGACCTACTTCTTCCTACCCGAAAGCGCTCTGTCCAATTCCGTGTACTTCGGGATCGCCGTCGTCTCGGCCCTCGCGATCGTTGCCGGCATCCGCATCAACCGTCCTTCCTCGGCCGGAGCGTGGTACCTGATCGCGGCGGGCGTCGGTCTCTGGGTACTCGGTGACGCCGCATTCCTCGCTATCTACCTCGACCAGAGCGTCGTGCCCATCCTGTCCGCAGCAGACATCGTCTACCTGACCGGGTACCCGGTACTGGCGGCCGGGTTGTACACGCTCGTTCACCAGAGTTGGCGTCGAGGAGAATTGGGCCACGTCGCCAACAGCACCATCGTGATGATCGCGTTCGGCCTGCTCATGTGGGTGTTCGTCGTGCAGCCGGCATCGGCCGACGTCTCCACCGTCGAAGGACTCGTCGGCGTCGCGTATCCGGCAATGGACGTCTTTCTGCTCGGCCTGCTGATCCACTTCGTCGGTGCAACCCAGTGGGAGAGCACGGCATTTCGATTGCTCACCGCATCGGTCGTTGCGGTCCTGATCGCCGACATCGCGGCCGACGTCGAGCCCGTCGAATTTGTCACCACCGGCCCCCACGTCATCGACGCCGGCTACCTCGCGGGCTACGTACTCGTCGGAACAGCGGCCCTGCACCCGTCGATGAGCGCGCTCGGAGCGCACCCCTCACGTCGTCGACCGTCGACGCTCATCTCGTCCTTCAACACCACCACCGTGGTGGCGGTCACGGCAGCGACGCTGACGGTACCGCTCGCCATGGGCATACTCATCGCCCGCGGCGAACCCGTGACGGAGTGGGGCTGGGGTGTCGTCCTGTGCGCGACGCTTCTCATCGGCCTGGTGTTCGTTCGTGTAACCGACCTGCTGCGACTGTTGGACCGCCAGACTCAGACGCTGCGCGGCTACGCAGAGTCGGACCCACTCACCGGTCTGCCCAACCGCCGGGGTCTCGAGGCTTGGGTGGATCAGCTCCCCGACGAAGACGGGCCGATTGCGTTCCTGATGGTCGACATCGACCGCTTCGAGGACATCAACGACACGTTCGGATACGCCCTCGGTGACGATGTACTCCGCGCGGTCGGCGACCGGCTCACCCGCGCCGTCGGCGACCGGGGAGTCGTCGGCAGGATCGGCGCCGACGAGTTCGCGGTGGTCGTCACCGCTCACCGTCCCGAAACGACGAGGGTCGCCGACGACATGTTCGCAGCGCTGAAACAGGCCCTGACGGTCGGGCACGCGACCCTGCTCGTCGAAGTCAGTATCGGAGTTGCCTGCTCGTCCGATTCGCATCCCCCACTGTTCGGTGAAGAATTGGGCCGACATGCCTACTTCGCCATGGAGGCTGCCAAAACGCTGCCGTCCCGATACGCGCACTACGACAGCTCGATGGAGCGCGACGACACCAGCCGACTGCTGCTTCTCGGCGAGTTGACCTCGGCCATCGAGCATCGCCAGCTGGAGATCTTCTACCAGGTACAGGTGGATCTGACGACTATGAAAGCCGTCGGCGTCGAAGCGCTGCTGCGATGGAACCACCCCGAACTCGGCCTCGTGGAACCCGATTCGTTCATGCCGATGGCCGAAAGAACCGGGCTCATTCGTCCGCTGCTCGACTACGTTCTGCGGGACGCGTTGACGCAACAGAAGTCGTGGGCGGCGCAGGGGGTCGAGCTCACCGTCTCGGTCAACATCTCCACCCGCAACCTCCTCGACACCACCCTGGTCGACTGTGTCGCACGCACCCTCGACACCGTCGGCGTCGATCCACGACAGCTGTCCATCGAAATCACCGAGACCGCGTCCATGACGGACCCCTCCCTTGCCGTCGAAACCCTGCTCGCACTCCGAGCGCTCGGCGTCGGGCTCGCCATCGACGATTACGGCACCGGATACAGCTCGCTCACCTACCTGCAGCGACTACCCGTGCAACAGCTCAAGATCGACAAGGCTTTCGTGACCGATATGACGAGTGTGCTGGCGCACCGCGTCATCGTCCGTTCGACGATCGACCTGGCGCGGGCGCTGGGTCTTAGCATCACCGCCGAGGGCGTCGAGGATCGCGAAACCCTGCTGGAACTCAAGCAACTCTGCTGTCATTACGCTCAGGGCTACCACCTGGGACGACCGATGCCCGCCCAGGACATTCCAGAATCGGTGAACAAGCTCGACGCCGAGCTGAGTGAGTACACGGAGGTGACATGAGCGACGGAGCCCGACCAGACACCCGAGACGAGAGAACCTCCGACGATCCGATGTCGGTGTACACCGCCATCCGATCCCGGCGCGACGTCCGTGCAGAATTCAGTGGCGAGACCGTCGACGACGAAGTGCTGCAGCGAATCCTCGACGCTGCACATCGAGCGCCGAGCGTGGGCAACACACAACCGTGGGACTTCGTCGTAGTCCGCTCGCCGGAAACCCTTGCCCGATTCGCGCACCACGTCGCAGGCGAACGAGTCGCATTCGCCAACAGTCTGCCGCCGGACCGCCGACACACCTTCGATCCCATCCGAATAGAAGGCATCGAGACCAGCCGAACGGGCATCGTCGTCACCTACGACCCCCAACGCGGAGGTCGACACGTCCTCGGGCGCGCCACGGTCGACGAGACCGGAATTTTCTCCGCCGTACTCGCCATCGAAAATCTCTGGCTCGCAGCGATATCGGAGGGCATCGGCGTCGGCTGGGTGTCGTTTTACCAGGAGCAGTTCTTGAGCGAGCTGCTATCCGTCCCCGCACCGGTTCGCCCGATCGCCTGGTTGTGCGTCGGGCCCGTCACCCGGTTTCAGCAGGTACCCGACCTCGAACGGTTCGGGTGGCGCGCACGTCGCCCACTCGCCGACGCGGTGCACTACGAACAGTACGGCGGACGATGACGAGACAGACGATGAGACGACACCTGATAGCGATCACCGCCATGGCCCTCGTGGTGGGCTGCAGCAACGGCAACGGCAGCGGCGGCGAGGTCGAGAACACCGACCCACCCACCGACACGGCAATACCGGCTGCCGAACCCGCCGCAGCGCCGACAGCCGAGCCACCGGCTGGAACAATCGTGCCGCTTGCCGGAGCGCCCGAGGGAATCGTGATCACGGCATCGGGCACGGTCGCCGTCGGAGTGCGCGAACCCGACGGTATCCGCCTACTCGACACCGCGGGCACCGAGCGCGCATTCGTGCCCACCACCGGCTCGCCGCGGCACCTCTCGCTGGCCGGTCCCGAAGGACCCGTGCTCGCCCCGCTCGAGCAGAGCGACGAATTGCTGCTCGTCGACCCCGTTGGCGCAGCGATCATGGCCACCGTGCCGAACGTCGGGCGACAACCCCACGACGCAGTCGCCACTGCAGACGGAACCATCGTCGTCACCAACGAGATGGGGGGCGGTGTCGTCTTCGTTCGCGACGGCGCAGTCACCGCATCACTCCCGGCCGGACCCGTCCAGCCCGGTGGTGCTGCAGCAGTGGGCAATTACGCAGCGGTCGCGGACGTCCAAGGCAACGGAGTGTGGATCTACGGCGGCCGCGAGCAAGAACTTCTGACCCAAGCTCCCGTGGGAACCAAGCTGACCCACGCAGTGGCCGCAGGTGACGACCTCGTCGCGTTCGCCGACACCGACGGCGGCGCTGTATTCGTCGAACGCATCACCCCGGGCGTCGAAGAGATCGCCCGAATCGATGCCCCCGGCAAGCCCTACGGCCTCGCGTACGACTTGCAACGACGGTTGCTGCTCATCACGCTCACCGAATCGAACCTTCTGAGAGTGGTCGACATGGCCGACCCTTCGAACCCCAGAACCGTTCGCGACGTGGCCACCGTGCGGCAACCCAATTCGATTGCCGTCGACCCTGCGTCCGGTTCGGTGTTCGTGACGGGCAGCAACCCGGACGACGAAAGCTCGCTGCAGATCATTCCCGCGGAACTGGTTGCACCCTGAGTCGGTGTGACCTCGGGTTGCTCAGCGGGGGTTGCTTTACCTGGTGTTGCTCACCTGGTGTGGCCCTCACCAACCCCAGCTGCCGGGGATACCCTTGAACGGGCCGACGACATCGTCGGTGATCCATCCCTCGTAGAAGCCGCCTTCCTGCGGGGTGACTCGTTTGCCGTCCACCTCGCATTCGAGCCGACTCGGGGAGAACGCGAGATGTCCCGTGATGGGGAGAAAGGCAGCGGTGGGGTTTTCGTAACTCCAGCCGGCGCCCTCGCTGACGGCATC
>NZ_JBAWFH010000407.1:0-14266 GCF_049591685.1 Rhodococcus sp. (in: high G+C Gram-positive bacteria)
CTGCGCAGTTGTTCACAGCCCCGTAATCCGTGAAATCAACTTGTCACCGGACAGAACATTCGCGCAACAACTCGTCTCTACTGTCTGCAATCGCGAATACAACTCCGTATACAAGCGAAAGGGCGTCAAAGATGCCTGCACTCTCTTCCAGCAAGTTCGCCACTCGTGCACTGGTTGCGCCTGCAGCGTTGGCCATGGTCGGTCTCGCGCTCACCGCGTGCGGCAGCAAAGCCAGTGACACCGCGTCGAGCGAGGGTGGCGCTGCCGCCGAGTCGTGCGTCGACACCGCGGGCGACACCATCAAGGTCGGATCGCTCAACTCGCTGTCCGGCACGATGGCCATCAGTGAAGTGACGGTGCGTGATTCGATCGCTCTGGCGGTCGAGCAGATCAACGCGTCGGGCGGAGTGCTCGGCAAACAGATCGAGGTCGTCGCCGAGGACGGCGCGTCCGAACCGACGGTATTCGCCGAGAAGGCAGAGAAGCTGATCAGCAGTGACTGTGTCGCAGCAGTGTTCGGCGGATGGACCTCGTCGTCCCGTAAGGCGATGCTCCCCGTGTTCGAGGACAACGACGCGCTGCTGTACTACCCCGTGCAGTACGAAGGCCTCGAAGCGTCGGACAACATCTTCTACACCGGTGCGACGACCAATCAGCAGATCGTTCCCGCGCTCGACTACCTGAAGGAACAGGGCGTCAAGTCGCTGTACCTGGTCGGTAGCGATTACGTGTTCCCGCAGACCGCAAATCGTGAGATCAAGGCCTACGCCGCCGCGAACGGCATCGAGATCAAGGGCGAGGATTACACCCCACTCGGTTCGACCGATTTCTCCACGATCGTCAACAAGGTGCGTGCCGCCGACGCCGACGCCGTGTTCAACACCCTCAACGGAGATTCGAACGTCGCCTTCTTCCGCGAGTACACCAACGCCGGCCTCAATGCCGCTGATATGCCGGTCATCTCGGTGTCCATCGCCGAAGAGGAAGTCGCCGGTATCGGCGCCCAGAACATCGCCGGTCAGCTCACCGCGTGGAACTACTACCAGACGGTCGATTCTCCGGAGAACAACACGTTCGTCGCCGAGTACAAGGCCAAGTACGGCGCAGACAAGCCCACCTCCGACCCGATGGAAGCCGCGTACATAAGCGTCTACCTCTGGAAGAACACCGTCGAGAAGGCAAACTCGTTCGCGGTCGGCGACATTCAGGCCGCAGCCGACGGCGTCAGCTTCGCAGCACCCGAGGGTGAGGTCGTCATCGACGGGGACAACCATCACATCTCGAAGACAGCGCGCATCGGCGAAATCCGTCCCGACGGATTGATCTACACCGTGTGGGAGTCCCCCGCCGCCATCGAGCCCGATCCGTTCCTGGAGAGCTACGACTGGGCCGCAGACCTCAACTGACCCAGAGCGTTTCACTTCTGTCAAGGAGTCACACATGGATGTCGTAGTCGGGCAGCTGTTCACAGGCCTGTCGATCGGATCGATTCTCTTGCTCGCCGCGCTCGGACTCTCGCTGACGTTCGGTCAGATGGGCGTTATCAACATGGCGCACGGCGAGTTCATCATGGCCGGGTCGTACACCGCGTACGTCGTGCAGCAAGTTCTCTCCACCGGCGGAGCATCGTTGTTCATCTCGTTGATCGTCGGCTTCCTCGTCGGCGGCGCCATGGGCGTCCTCCTCGAGGTCACGTTGATTCAACGGATGTACCACCGGCCGCTGGACACACTGCTCGTCACGTTCGGTGTCGGGCTGGTGTTGCAGCAGCTCGCCCGCGACATCTTCGGAGCCCCCGCCGTCAATGTCGTCTCCCCCGGCTGGTTGTCGGGCGGAGTCGACATTCTCGGCGCGGTCGTCCCGAAGACGCGCATCTTCATTCTCGTCCTCGCGGTCGTCTGTGTGGTGGCACTGTCCTTCGCGCTCAAGACCACCCCGATGGGTCGACGCATCAGAGCGGTCGTGCAGAACCGCGACCTCGCCGAAACGTCCGGTATCTCCTCACGCAGGACCGACATCTCGACGTTCTTCATCGGCTCGGGCCTCGCCGGCGTCGCGGGCGTGGCGCTGACGCTCATCGGATCGACGAGTTCTACCGTCGGCCAGAGTTATCTGATCGACGCTTTCCTGGTGGTCGTCGTCGGTGGTCTCGGCCAGATCAAGGGTGCGGTGATCGCCGCGTTCACGCTCGGCATCGTCAACTCCTTCATCGAGTACAGCACGACGGCGTCCATCGCCAAGGTCATCGTGTTCGTTCTCATCGTTCTGTTCCTCCAAGCTCGCCCGCAAGGCCTGTTCGCGGTCAAGACAAGGAGTTTGGTGTGAGTACCTTCCTTCACAAGCGCGGTGCGCTCCTCGGCTTCGCGGTCGCTGCCGTCCTCCTGTTCGCGGTGGCGCCCGCGGTGCTCAGCGAATTCAGGCTCAGCCTGCTCGGCAAGTTCATCTGCTACGCCATCGTCGCCGTCGGTATCGGATTGGCCTGGGGCCGAGGCGGAATGCTCACCCTCGGCCAGGGCGTGTTCTTCGGACTCGGCGCGTACATCATGGCGATGCACCTCAAGATCGCCGACGCAGACATCCGCGGCGACGCCGTACCGGACTTCATGTCCATCGCAGGCATTCGCGAGTTGCCGTCGTACTGGGTCCCGTTCTCCTCACCGTTCGTGACCATCCTGGGCATCCTGTTCGTCCCGGCCCTCGTCGCACTGGTTCTGGGTCTCGGAGTGTTCAAGCGACGAGTCAAGGGCGCGTACTTTGCCATTCTCAGTCAGGCTCTCGCGGCGGCATTCGCGATCCTGCTCGTCGGCCAACAGAGCACCGGTGGATCGAACGGCCTCAACAGGTTTCGCACGTTCTTCGGGTTCAACCTGAACGATCCGGTCAACAAGCAGATGCTGTTCTTCATCGCCGCCGGGGTGCTGCTGGCGGTCGTCGCGATCACGCGGCAGCTGATGTACTCCCGCTACGGCGAGCTCCTGGTCGCAGTGCGTGATCAAGAGGAGCGCGTCCGCTTCCTCGGCTACGACCCGGCCAACGTCAAGATCGTCGCCTACGTGGCGGCGGCCTTCTTCGCCGGTCTCGCCGGGGCGCTGTTCGTTCCGATCGTCGGCATCGTCTCCCCCAACGACGTGGGCATCGTTCCGTCCATCGCATTCCTCATCGGCGTCGCGATCGGTGGGCGCACCACGCTGCTGGGTCCCGTCCTCGGCGCACTCGGTGTCGCGTGGGCACAGACGACGCTCTCCGAGCAGTTCCCGTCGGGTTGGACATACGCGCAGGGCCTCCTGTTCATCGTCGTCGTCGGATTCTTCCCCGCAGGTATCGCCGGGTTGTTCGCTCTGCGACGCAGGAAGAAGGCCACAGGCGGCGATCCGGTCGACGTCATCGGCGTCGAAGAGAAGGAGCTGGTCAAATGATTCACGTCGACAACCATCAGCCGGCGTTCGGCGGCAATGCCGGTATGTCGAGCCAGTACCTCGAGGTGCGCGGTCTGACCGTCAGCTTCGACGGGTTCAAAGCCAACACGGACGTCGATCTCACCCTGATGCAGGGTGATCTGCGATTCTTGATCGGGCCCAACGGCGCCGGTAAGACCACGCTGATCGACGCCATCACCGGGCTCGTCCCGGCCACCGGGTCGGTCACGAAGTCGGGCACCGAACTGCTGGGCAAGAAGGTGCATCAGATTGCGCGCCTGGGGGTCGGCCGAACTTTTCAGACCGCCAGCATTTTCGAGCAACTGACGGTGTTGCAGAACCTCGATATCGCCGCCGGCTCGGGCAGGTCGATGATGACGATGCTGCGCAAGCGCAAGACGGTGATGCCGGAGATCGAGGAAGCTCTCGAGACCATCGGCCTGACCAAACAACGAGACAAGCCCGCAGGCATTCTCGCGCACGGTCAGAAACAGTGGCTCGAGATCGGAATGCTGCTGGTCCAGAACGCCGACGTTCTGCTGCTCGACGAACCGGTTGCCGGCATGAGTCACGAGGAGCGAGAGGAGACCGGCCAACTACTGCGGCGCATCGGTGCCGAACGCACGGTGGTCGTCGTCGAGCACGACATGGACTTCATGCGTGCCTTCGCGACATCGGTCACCGTACTCGCCGGTGGACGCGTCCTGTCGGAGGGCACCGTGGCCGAAGTGCAGGCCGACCCGAAAGTCCAGCAGGTCTACCTCGGCACCGCTGCCGCGGGCGAGATTCCACTAGAGGGAGAAAGCTGATGCTCGAGCTCGTCGATGTACGCACGGGTTACGGCCGGAGCGAAGTGATCCACGGTGTGTCGCTCACGGTGCCCGCGGACGGGGTGGCCGCCGTCATGGGGCACAACGGCGCAGGCAAGACGACGCTGCTTCGCGCCGCAGTGGGCCTGCTGAAGGTCACGTCAGGGAAGGTGCTGTTCGACGGCGAGGACGTCACCTCGCTCCGCCCCAGTGCACGCGTTGCCCGCGGCCTCGCCTACGTGCCCCAGGGCCAGCAGTCGTTCGGGCAGTTGACCACTGCCGAGAACCTGCAGGTGGTCGCCGACGGCCGCAAGCGCGGCAAGGCACTGATCGACGAGGCGCTGGATCTGTTTCCCGCGCTGAAAGAGCTCCTCACTCGCCGCGCCGGGCTGCTCTCCGGTGGGCAACGTCAGCAATTGGCGATCGCGCGGGCACTGATCACCGAACCGAAACTGATCGTTCTCGACGAACCCACCGAGGGAATCCAGCCGTCCGTCGTCGCGGAGATCGAGCGCACCATCCTCGACCTCACCCGGCGCGGCGGACTCGGAGTTCTCCTGGTGGAACAGCACATTGGATTCGCCCTGGAGTCGGCACAGAATTACCACATTCTGGAGGCAGGTCGCATCACCACGACCGGCGCGGGCGGCTCGGAGTCCGAGGCCGACGTGCGCGCGGCGATGGCGATCTGACCGGTCACGAAAACATGGCCCGCACAGACCTTCGCGAGAAGGTGTACCTGTCGTTGCGCCGCGACCTCGTCTCGGGTGCGATCGTCGCGACCGAACGCCTCGGTGAAGGCCGGCTGGCCGAGTTGTACGGCGTCTCACGCACACCTGTGCGTGAGGCGCTCGCACGGCTGGAAGCGGACGGGCTCGTCGTCCGAGGCGACGACGGGTTGCATCCCTACCGCCCACGCGTCGAAGATCTTGCAGACCTCTACGAATTGCGCCGAACCCTTGAAATGCGGGGAATCGTTCGGGCACTGGATGATCCGACCATTCGGCACGACACAGCCGCCGTCGCCGACGAACTCGAGGTGTGGTTGTACGCGCGCGAGACACCACCGGACGACACCGAGATCGTCGCGATGGACGAACGTTTCCATACGACGCTCCTCGCCGCATCGGGTAACGCAGCGCTGGCGGAAGCTTTGCGGACGGTCAATGCAAGGGTGCGTCCCGTCCGCGTACTCGGCTCCTCGAGCGAAAAGGCCATTCGACTTCAGATCGACGAGCACATCGCCATCGGTGAATACGTGATCGAGGGGCGACTCGACGACGCGCTCGCTGCCCTTCTGACGCACATGGACGCATCGCGCGATCGCGTCATCGCGCGCGCAGCACAGGCCGCGGTGTTAGCGGGCGCGGTACGCGCATAGACCGTCAGTTCTGTTGCGACAGAATGCGATCGATATCGTCGAGCACGGCCATTCCGCCTTCCGGTCCGACGCCGGTGATCCAGTAGGCCTGATCGACCGCGTGCGGATTCGGCAGAATCGCGGCATTCGCCGTGACCGACGACGGTATCGCTGCCGGGTCGGCCGGGTCGGTTGCCGTGACGACGATGAAGTCCGCGGCAGCTTGCGCAGCGAGTTCGGGAGAGAGGTCGACCGATATTTCATCGGCCCAGTCCGGCCGCGGAGGTGTGGTGAAGCCGACGCATTCGAGGGTGCTGCCCGCGAAGGACGACGGTCCGTACAGCGTCAGCAATCCGTTGCGCGGACGGATAAGCTGGGCGGTTCGGCCCGCGGTGTCGTGCTCGGCGGCGACGTCGGCGCAGCGGTTGTCGTAGTCGGCCAGCAGGGCTTCGGCTCGGTCCTCCAATCCGAGGGCGGTGCCGACCGAGCGCACGTTGTCCTTCCAGGGCGCTGCATGGTCTTCCAGGAACACGGTCGGCGCGATGGCCGACAACCGGTCGTAATATTCGGCGTGCCGTGACTGGGTGCCGAGAATGAGATCGGGCGCCAGCGCTGCGATGGACTCGGCGCTCGGCTCCGGGACGGTGCCGACTTTCGGAATTCCCGCCGCCTCGTCGCCGAGATACGCCGGCACACCCGTCACGTCGCTCAGTACCGAGGTGCCGACGGGTATCACGCCGAGTGCGACGCTGGTGTCGAGTTCGACGGGTTCTAGCGTGACGACCCGCTGAGGAGATGCTGGGACCTCCGTCGTTCCTCGCGCGTGCTCGACCGTGCGCGTGGTTTCCTCCACGACCGTGCCCTCGGTCGGCTCTGCACCGCCGCCTGACTCTGCACCGCCGCCTGACTCTGCACCGCCGCTTGACCCTGCACTGTCGGTAGTCGACGAGCACCCGGCCGCGGCCACCGCGCACATCATCAGCACGGCAAACACTCTGGTTCTGGACAGCACCGAGAAACCTCCAACTTTCAACCGGATCAGCTGTCGAAGGGTAACTTCGCCGGCCCGGATTTTGGGGAGCCAGCTATTGCGAGCAATCACTCTCTAAGTTAGGTTCAAGATTCCGAAGTGATGGAGGTCACATGAACATGCGTGGTCCGTACGACGTGATCCTGACCGGTGGAACCGTGTACGACGGGAGCGGCGGTCCCGGGGTCGTCGCCGATGTCGGCATCACCGACGGGGTGGTACGAGCCGTGTCGGCGGAGCCGCTGGACATCTCCCCCACCACCGAGGTCGTGGACGCGACCGGCAGGTGGGTGATGCCGGGGTTCGTCGACGTGCACACGCACTACGACGCCGAGGTCCTGGTGGGGCCCGGTCTCGAAGAGTCCGTTCGGCACGGCGTCACGACCGTCCTCCTGGGCAATTGCTCGCTCTCCACGCTGTATTCGACGCCGGTCGACATCGCCGACCTCTTCAGCCGCGTCGAAGCACTACCGCGTGATCACGTGCTGAAAGCCGTCGACACGCACAAGACGTGGTCGGGTCCCGGCGAGTACATCGAGGCGCTCGAACGACTCCCCCTCGGCCCCAATATCGCTGCGCTCGTCGGCCATTCCGATCTGCGCGCCCATGTAATGGGCCTCGACAGGTCGACCGACCGCAGCCAGAAACCGACGCGCGAGGAATTCGACGTGATGGCCGAGGCGTTGAACACCGCCCTCGACGCCGGGTTGCTGGGCATGTCCACGATGACCAATCCGTGGGACAAACTCGACGGTGACCGCTACCGATCGCGCTCGCTACCGTCGTCGTATGCGCGGTGGTCGGAATTCCGCGGACTGCACAAGATCCTCCGTCGGCGCGGACGCCTGCTGCAGAGCATCCCCAACCTGAACACCAAGTACGACATGGCGTTCTTCCTCGGCACCACCACCGGAATCGGCCGCGAACCGCTGAAGGTTTCGCTCCTGGCCGCGGCTGATGCCAAGGCGTCGCCGTGGATCCACCGCATCTTCGGGCCACTGGCGCGGCTGGCCAACGGGCCCGGCCGAGGACTCTTCCGCTGGCAGCACCTACCGACGACGTTCGACGTGTACTCCGACGGTATCGACCTCGTCGTGTTCGAGGAGTTCGGTTCCGGCCGCGCCGCTCTGCACCTGCGTGAAGAGCTGGGACGCAACGAACTTCTCAGCGACGAAGCCTACCGACGCTGGTTCCGCGCGGACTTCGAGAAGAAGTTCAGCTCACGCGTCTGGCACCGCGATTTCGCCGACGCACAGATCACCGAATGTCCCGACGAGTCCGTCGTGGGCAAGAACATCGCCGAGGTCGCCGCCGCACGCGGAATCCACGTCGTCGACGCGTTCCTCGACCTCGTCGTCGAGCACGGCCGAAAGCTACGGTGGCACACGACCATTGCCAATCACCGCAAGCGGCAGATGGACAAACTCATCAACGCACCCGGCGTCACCGTCGGATTCTCCGACGCCGGCGCGCATCTGCGAAACATGGCGTTCTACAACTTCGGCATCAGGTTGCTGCACCGCGTCCACGAGGCTCGAAACGACCGCACTCCGTTCATGACCGTCGAGAAAGCAGTGCACAAGCTCAGCGCCGAACTCGCCGACTTCTACAACGTCGACGCGGGGCACCTGCGTGTCGGGGACCGTGCGGACATCGTCGTCGTCGATCCGAGCGGGCTCACCGACGAGGTCACCGCCTACCGCGAGGAGACGATGCCGGAGTTCGGTGGGTTGAGCCGAATGGTCAATCGCAACGACCGCGCGGTCACCGCCACGCTCGTCGCGGGCCGCGTCGTCTATCGGGACGGGAAATTTGCACCGTGGTTCGGTGTCTCGGAGCGGGTCGGCAGCTTCCTGCGCGCGGGAACTCCCACGAAGCCCCGCGTCGCGACCCGAGACCTGGCGGCGCGTGTATGACGCGGACGCAGGAGCAGCGGCGCACCGAGACCATCGGGAAACTGCTCGACGCCGCTATCTCGTCGCTGTGCGAAAAAGGCTATGCAGCAACGACGGTCAACGAGATCACCTCTCGCGCCGGGGTGTCTTCGGGGGCTCTGTTCCGACACTTCTCGACTCGTCTCGACATCGTCGTCGCTGCGGCCGACGAGGTTCGCAGGCGTCAGTTCGACGAATTTCACGCAGGTCTGAGCTCGTTCGGCAACACCTCCATCGAACACTGCCTCACGCTGTTGCGCGCCGCATGCCGGGCACCCGTCAACGGCGCCTGGTACGAACTGCTCATCGCCGCGCGCAGTGACGCCGAACTGCGAGAGCGGCTCATCCCGTTCACTGTTCGATATCACGAGCAGATCGCGACACTCGCGCGGACGCTGCCGATCGCCGCGACGATCGACCCCCGTCAACTCGACACGGTGGTGTTCTCGGTGGTGCATCTGCTCGACGGTGAAGCCCTCGCGGCCGTCGTCCACCCGCAATCCGAACAGGAAGACATGCGCCTGACGATGATCGCCCACCTACTGCGCGGCGGAACCGTGTACAGCAGTCCCGCATCGCAACAGGCAGTATGAGGTGATGAACAAGTGGGCGGTGCAGGTGCCGGGCGCAGAGCTCGCGGTGTTCGAGTACGGCAAACCCGATGCCGAGACGACTGTGCTGCTGGTGCACGGCTATCCTGACGATCATCACGTGTTCGATCCGCTGATCGGCGAACTCGGCGACAGTGTGCGCATCATCGCCTACGACACGCGAGGTGGCGGTGACACCGTCGTCGACGACGGTCTTGTCCACTACTCCATCGAGCGACTCGCGGCCGACGCATTCGCCGTGCTGGACTCCATCCCCGACCGTGCCGGACCGGTGCACGTCCTCGCCCACGACTGGGGTTCGGTGCAGATGTGGGAGGCCATGGCGTCGCCCCGCGCACGGACTGCGTTCGCGTCCTTCGTGTCCGTGTCCGGCCCGAGTCTCGACCACATGCGCGAAGTGTCCCGCAACCGTCTGGTCCGCCCGGGCCGCTGGCTCTCCCTGGTTACCCAGCTCGGCCGGTCCTGGTACATCTGGGGGTTCCACCTCCCCATCGTCGGCACTCGCGTCCCGCAGCTGTTCTCCTCGCTCGGAAGCGAGGATTCGCCGGACCCACAGAAGGACAATCAGCGGCGCGGCATAGCCCTGTACCGCGCGAACATCGTTCGTCGACTTCTGTCCGGCCCGTCACCGAGATGCGAGGTGCCCACCACCGTCGTCGTTCCGCTGAAAGATCGGTTCCTCTCCGCCGACCTGGCCAACGGACTCGACCAGTGGATCCCGGATCTCCGGGTGGTCGAGGTCGACGCGCAGCACTGGTGGCCGTACACCC
Organism: Rhodococcus sp. (in: high G+C Gram-positive bacteria); assembly: GCF_049591685.1. Lineage (GTDB taxonomy): Bacteria > Actinomycetota > Actinomycetes > Mycobacteriales > Mycobacteriaceae > Rhodococcoides. The sequence goes on from NZ_JBAWFH010000407.1 coordinate 9,931, forward strand.
ACCCCGCCGACGCCGCTGCCGTGCTGACCTCACGGGTGTAGCAGTAGCAGACCGGGTCGGCTGTTCTTCTGGGTCATTCCGCAGGCTGCACTCTCCTCGGACATCGAGAATCGATTCGATCACTGGCGAAAATCCTGATCAAGACCTCGTCGACGACTCCTACTTCCTGGTGCGCGGTAGGGCGCGCGGGTAGCGTCGGGTCTCGTGAGCACACCACGTATCCCGACCGGCTCGTTCAAGGACCTCGGCCCGATCAACTGGGTGCTGTGGCGGATTCTTTCGAAGGCAGCGGGGACTCCGAACGCGCACCTGTTCAGCACCCTCGGGCGCACCCGCGGCCTCTTCCGCGGATGGTTGTTCTTCAGCGGGAAACTGATGCCGGGTGGGCGGATCTCGCGCAAGGAAACCGAGGTCATCATCAATCGTGTTGCTCACCTGCGTGATTGCGGATACGAGATGGACCACCACCGCCGCATCGGCCGACGCTTCGGCGTCACCGAGGATCTACTCGCGCAGGTGCACGAGGGCCCAGATGCACTCGGCCTCAGCGAACGGCACCGCACCATCCTGACTGCGACCGACGAGCTCCTGGGCACCAAGAACCTTTCCGACGCCACCTGGGCAGCGCTGGCCTCCGAGTTCGATGAACGGCAGCTGATCGAATTCCTGCTGCTGGTAGCTCAATACGACGGGCTCGCCACGACCATCCGCACCCTGCGAATCCAGCGCGACTTCTAGAGCCTCCCCCTTTCGCCGAGATCGAGGTTGTGTCGCCCAATTGGCTTGTTCCGGTACGTAACCTCGATTTCGGCGGGAACCGGTGGGCAACGTCTCGGTATCACCGGAATTATCGTTCTTGATCGCGACGGTGACCTCGGAACCGCCGTCGAGACATCGGCGTACTCGCTGGGGAGCGCACCGTCCAAAAATTCGACGTTGGTGACGTCGACGCCGTGGCTCTCGAGCACGTAGCCGAACCCTGTCGAAGGCCGCCGGTGCGCCCGACGCCCACCTGTTCAGCACCCTGGGCACAACCCGCGGGTGGTTGTTCCACATCGGCAAGCTCATGCCGGTCGGCGAATCTCGCGTAAGGAGACCGAGATCGTCACCAACAATGTTGCGCGCCTGCGGAACTGCGGCTACGAGTAGGACCACACAATCGCATCGGCCGGCGCTCGGCGTCGACGACCAGCTGCTCGCCCAGGTGCACGAACACCCCGACGCACTCGGGCTCAGCGAACGACACCGCACGATACTGACGGCCACCGACGAGCTGCTGGGCTCCCAGGACATCTCGGACGTCGCATGGTCGGCGCTGGGACACGAGTTCGACGGGCGGCAGATGATCGAATTCGTACTACTGGTCGATCAATACGACGGCCTGGCCACGACAATCGAGATTCTACGCGCCCAGCGAGACTTCTGATCCGACTATTCACGTCAACGCATGAACGACGAAATCCACGTACGGCTCCAAGGTCCGGGCGTTGGCCTCGGGTGAGAGTGTTCCCCCGTTCTCGAGCTCACGTAACACCACCAAAGCGCACGCTGACAACACCGACGTGATGGTGTCCGCAGCCACGGCTACCTCGATACCGCTGCACAAAAAGCCGTGCGCGACTCCGTTACGGACGAACACCGCGCTGTATTCGCTGATCCGATCGAACAGACCCAGAAGACGGGCGATGACCTCCTGGTCCACCGCGGCGGCGTCGTACAACACGAAGCGAATCAATTCGGGACGCTGGGCCACCGTGGCTTTGACACGTCCGAGCATGCGGGCGAACTGCGCCACGAACGCATCGATCGACTCGGCGGCTTCGAGCTGATCATCGCCGATGACTTCGGCGACCAGAGCGCCGAACTCGTGCTCGATGACCGCGTCGAGTACTTCACGCCTGCTGTCGAAGTAGTTGTAGAAGGTTCCGTGAGCCACACCTGCCCGAGCCGTGATGTCCGCGACCGAACAGTTGCGGTAGCCGCGCGTCAGGATGACCTCCGATGCAGCGCCGACCAGCTCGGACCTGCGTGCGTCGGCGCGTGCAGAAGGTACCGTCATGGTCATCGACGGACCGCCACACCACGCGCCAGTAAAACCAACGCACCGGAGTTGCGACTCGGCGCAGTCTTGCCCTGAAGCCCGCGCAACATTGCTGGCAGCGCCAACGCCGCCATCGCAACCGACACGAGCTCGGTATCTACTTCGCGCCGCACCCACCCACGGTCTTTACCCTGCTCGAGCGCCGTCGCGATAATGCTCATGACAATCTGCTGTACACCCCCGACGCGACGTGTCATTTCCTCGTCGACCGCAACTGCCTCCACGAGAATCAGCTTCAAATAGGGCGTCGCCGCGTTCATCAGCGCGAACATGTCGTCACCGAGCCTCGTCACCGTCGACAGAAATTCCTGCACCGAATCGATGGGCTCGAGCAACACCGTCGTGTCCATCGACGCGAACAAGTGCTCTGTCGCGTGGTCGAAGACGCTGTCGAACAGGTCGCGCTTGCTGTCGAAATAGCGGTACACCGTGCCCTGCCCCACACCCGCCCGACGCGCCAACATGGTGACCGTCGTGCGCTCGTACCCTCGTTCGGCGAAGACCTCGGCGGCACACGAGACCAGTTGCTGGCGTCGCCGATCGGCCAATCCGTGCTCGGGTGGGCGGCCGCGCTTGATCGTGCCGGTCTGCCTCTTCTCGGCCCCGCTCATCGATCTTTCCGATACACGTCATCTCTCATTGCCCACCCCGAGCCCATAGGTCCCCACCCCGCCGCTGGTTCCTGCCGACGTTTCCGTCCGATGTTACCGGCAGAGCCCACGCGGTGATCTGAAGATGGCTGTTCGACTCGCAAGAAATTGCCTGTACCGTGGCCGCACACTCGCACGAAAACGGAGCCGCCGATGTCCGAACGATCCCGCGATCACGCCATACCTACTTCCCGTATCGCCCGGGGATCGAAGTTGGGGCGCGCCGCGGCTCAACAAGCGGTGCGCAGCGCGGGAACACGCATGTCGATGGTCGGACGTTCGGAGGAACTACGGGCACGCGCAGCAGAGAAGGCGTCGATTCAGGCGGCCGATCAGCTGGTCAACGTACTCGGCAGCATGAAGGGTGCTGCGATGAAACTCGGGCAGATGCTGTCGGTACTCGACCTCGCACTGGTCCCCGAAGAGCACCGTGAACGGTTTCAGAACAAACTGGCCCTGCTGCGGGATCGTGCGCCCTCGGTATCTTTCGACGCGATGAAGGCGGTCGTCGAAGACGATCTCGGCCGGCCGATCAGCGACGCGTTCGCGGTGTTCGACGAGGTGCCGATTGCAGCGGCGTCGATCGGGCAGGTGTACCGCGCTGTCCTGCACGACGGCCGAGAGGTCGCGGTCAAGGTGCAATATCCGGGCGTCGACGTGGCAATCCGTGCGGACATGAAAAACCTCGCGCTCTTCCTCAAATTCTGGCGGTCGTCGTTCCCGTCCATCTCCGCTCCGGCCCTCACCGAGGAGCTGCGCGTGAATTTCGAGCGAGAACTCGAGTACGCGGAAGAAGCACGAACACAACACATTCTGGCTGGTCGATTCGCCGGGCATCCCTTCGTACTCGTGCCCGACGCCGTGATGGAACTGTGCACAAGTCGGGTGCTCGTCACCGAATTCGTTCATGGCCGGCGTTTCGACGACATCCGAACCCTCGGCGCGCCGGAGCGCGATCGAATCGGAGAGATCATCTACCGGTTCTACGTCGGTTCCCTGTACAGGTTCGACGAGTTCTGCGGTGATCCGCACCCCGGCAACGTGATCCTGTGCGACGACGGGCGGGTCGCATTCATCGATTTCGGTCTCTACAACCGCATGTTGCGCCCCCACGTCGAGTTCGAATTGCGGTGTCTTCGTGCGGCATCTGAGGAGCGCGGCGACGACTTGTTGGCTGCAATGATCTCCCGCGGCACCGTCGAAGCCGACGCGGGCGTCACCGCAGAGGAATGCCTCGACTACACCTACGCCGCCTCGGGGTGGAACCTGGTGGACCGCATCCTCACGGTCACACCGTCGCTTGCATCCGGTGGACTACTGCTCGCAATCGATCCGCGCGGAGCACAGTTCGCGGGCATGACGAGCCAGACCCTCCCGCCCGAGCACCTGTTCTCGCGGCGCGCCGACTTCTTGACATTCGGCGTACTCGGGCAACTCGAAGCCACCGCAAATTGGCACCGCATCGCCCGGGAATGGATCTACGACGAGCCGGCCGTGACCGAACTGGGCCGAGCCGAGGAAGAGTGGCGAGCTACTTCTGGAGCACGCCCAGCTTCTTCCCCGCCGCAAGACCCATCCTGTTGAG
>NZ_JBAWFH010000408.1:0-9012 GCF_049591685.1 Rhodococcus sp. (in: high G+C Gram-positive bacteria)
CGTCGCAGTTCGCGGTGTGTACGACATCGCAGGAATGCGCGCCGACGCGGACTTCATGGTGTGGACTCACGCCGAACGAATCGAGGACCTGCAGGCCACGTACTCCGATTTCCGTCGCACCACGGCACTGGGCAAGGCGAGCACCCCGGTGTGGAGCAATTCGGCGCTGCATCGCCCCGCCGAATTCAACAAAAGCCACGTTCCGGCGTTCATCGCAGGCGAAGACCCGGGCGCCTACATCTGTGTGTACCCGTTCGTTCGGTCCATCGACTGGTACCTGCTGCCCGACGAGGAGCGCCGCACCATGCTCGCCGATCACGGAAAGGCTGCCCGCGGCTACAAGGATGTGCGAGCCAACACCGTCCCCTCGTTCGCCCTCGGCGATTACGAGTGGATCCTCGCGTTCGAGGCGCCCGAGCTCGACCGAATCGTCGATCTCATGCGTGATCTCCGCGCCACCGAGGCGCGACGCCATGTCCGCGAAGAGATCCCCTTCTTCACCGGCCCCCGCGTGGACGTCGAGGCCCTCGTCGCATCTCTGCCGTGAGCGCCTCGATCGATGCGGTGATCTTCGATTTCTCCGGCACACTGTTTCGCCTCGACGAGGACGAGAGCTGGTTCGACGGGGTCACCCACTCCGACGGCACCGTCGTCGACGGCCATCATGCGGCCGAACTCATGCGGCGCATGACGGCACCGGTGGGCGAGGTCGTCGAGTTCGACGATGTCACCCGGCACGCGTGGCGCAATCGCGATCTGGATCCGGCACTGCACCGTCAGGCATATTTGCACGTGCTGGCCATGTCCGGTGTCGATGATCCGGAGCAGGCCAGTTCGCTGTATGGCCGGGTCATCGATCCGTCGTGCTGGACTCCGTACCCGGACACCGTCGAGGTGTTGAAGACGCTGGCCGACAAGTCCATTCCCGTTGCAGTGCTCAGCAACATCGCGTTCGACATCAGGCCCGCATTCGACGCCCTGGGCATCAGCCAGTACGTGTCCGAGTTCGTCCTGTCGTTCGAGATCGGCGCCGTCAAGCCGCAACCGGAGATCTTCCGCCATGCCGTGGAGAAACTGGGCGTCGACGCGGCGCGCACGCTGATGGTCGGCGACAGCGAAGAGGCCGACGGGGCAGCGCGGGCCATCGGGTGCTCGTTCGCACTCGTAGATCCACTTCCGACGGCGAAGCGCCCCACGGCGTTGCTGACCGTGGTGGAGAGCAACGGAATCTGACGGTGAGCGGCGCGCAACACATGGCGCACTGGGGCATGTTCACCGCCTCGGCTGCCGACGGCGAGGTGACAGCCGTCGAACCTCATGCCGGTGACGTAGACCCGTCCCCGGCCCTGGGCAACATCCCCGGCTCGATTCGGCATCGAGCACGAATCGAAGGCCCGGCAGTGCGCCGCGGATGGCTCGAGCACGGCCCCGGGCCCAGCGAGCGGCGCGGCAGCGACGAGTACGTCTCGGTGTCGTGGAACGAACTGACCGACCTCCTCGCCGCCGAACTACGCCGAGTGATCGACCGTCACGGAAACGAAGCGATCTACGGCGGATCCTACGGATGGGCGAGTGCCGGCCGGTTCCATCACGCCCAGAGCCAGGTCCACCGATTTCTCAACTGCCTCGGCGGATTCACCCGCTCGGTCAACAGCTACTCGACGGGCGCGACGTCGGTCATCATGCCGCATGTCGTCGGTGCGCACTGGAAGATGTTCTCCCGCTCCACTTCCTGGGATGTCATCGCCCGCGACACCGACCTCCTCGTTGCGTTCGGAGGGGTCCCACTCAAGAACACCTCGGTCAATCACGGCGGCACATCCAACCACCCGGCGCGGTCGGCATTGGAATCGCTGCGTGCACGCGGCGGAAAAATAGTCACCATCAGCCCGCTGCGGGACGATTTTACCGGCGACGCGACGTGGCTGGCCCCGCGGCCAGGTTCGGACGTCGCGGTCATGCTCGGATTGGCGCACGTTCTGGCAACCGAGAACCTGCACGACCGGCGGTTTCTCGACACCTACTGCTCGGGCTACGACATTTTCGAGCGCTACTTGCTGGGAACGTCGGACGGCACCCCGAAGTCCGCGCAGTGGGCCGCAGACAAATCGGGGCTGTCTGCCCACACTATCGTCGACCTCGCGAGGTCGATGGCGTCGGGCCGCACCCTCGTCTCGGTCACGTGGTCGCTGCAGCGAATCAAGAGCGGCGAGCAACCGCCGTGGATGGGATTGACTCTCGCAGCGATGCTCGGCCAGATCGGCATTCCGGGCGGCGGCTTCGGTCACGGCTACGGCTCGATGAACGAACCGGGCCTCGGACCCGTGCCATACCCACTGCCGACGCTCCCGCAGGGCCTCAACTCCGTGGCCGCGCACATCCCGGTCGCGGCGGTATCGGACATGTTGCTCGACCCCGGCGGCGAGTTCGACTACGACGGCCGCCGCATGACCTACCCGGACATCAAGCTCGTGCACTGGGCAGGCGGCAATCCGTTTCACCACCACCAGGACATCGGTCGGTTGCGCCGTGCCCTGGCGCGCCCGGACACCGTCGTCGTCCACGATCCGTACTGGACACCCATGGCGAAACACGCCGACATCGTCGTGCCGTCCACTACGTCGCTGGAACGAGACGACATCAGTTGCACCCGCAACGACCCGCTGCTCGTCGCAATGCACCGGGTGGTTCCTCGGTACGCGGAGGCGCGGGACGACTACGACACGTTCGCCGAGGTCGCGCAGAAACTCGGTGTCGGAAGACAATTCACCGAAGGTCGCACGTCGGGGGAGTGGATTCGGCATCTGTACGGTCAATGGCGCGGCTACCTCGGAACCGCCGGTGTCGACACTCCGGATTTCGACGAGTTCCGACGCGCGGGTTCGGTGCGGATGGACACCGAAGACGACCTGACGTTCCTCGAGGACTTCCGGCAGGATCCAGTGCGCAACGCGCTTCGAACACCGACCGGCAAGATCGAGATTTTCTCCGCAGTCGTCGACGGGTTCGGTTACGACGACTGCGTCGGGCACCCTGCCTGGTACGAGCCCGAAGAATGGCTCGAAGGTGAACGCGCTCAACGATTTCCGCTGCACTTGATCGCGAACCAGCCGCGCAGCAGGCTACACGGTCAGCTCGATCACGGTGCGGTCAGTCGAGCGTCGAAGATACGGGACCGCGAACCGCTTCGATTGCATCCCGACGCGGCGGCCGCACGCGGCGTCGGGGACGGTGACGTGGTGCGAGTGTTCAATGACCGCGGTGCATGCCTGGCCGGCGTGATCGTGGACGAGGGTATGCGCGCCGATGTCGTTCAGCTGTCGACGGGAGCGTGGTACGACCCCCTGGTGCCGGGAGACGCTCGGTCGCTCTGCAAGCACGGCAATCCGAACGTTCTCACCGCGGATATCGGGGCGTCGTCGTTGTCCCGCGGATGCACGGGACAACACGTGCTGGTGCAGATCGAACGCTACGACGACGAACTACCGCCGATCACTGCGTTCGATCCGCCCCGATTCGTGCCTGCGGACAGCCGCGAGGTAACCGTCAGAACACGATTCGACTGATGATCTCAGCCACCAGCGCCGGCTTGTCTTCGCCTTCGATTTCGAGGGTGCAGGTGGCAACGATCTGCAGCGCGCCGCCGGACGCGTCTTCGACGGACGTCAGCGTGGTGTGGAGCCGCACGTGTGATCCGACCTTGACGGGGTTGATGAAGCGAACCTTGTTGGAGCCGTAGTTGATACCCAGCTTGGTGTTCTCGATGGTGTAGATCTGCCAGTTGAGCATGGACACCAACGACAGGCTCAGGAAGCCGTGTGCGATGGGTGCGCCGAACGGGCTCTCCTTCTTCGCCCGTTCGACGTCCACATGGATCCACTGGTGGTCTCCGGTCGCGTCGGCGAACTTCTCGACCCGGTCCTGCGTGATCTGTAGCCAGTCACTGACTCCGAGATCCTGGCCGACCGCCGCTTTCAACTGCTCTGCCGATGTGAAGGTGCGCATCGTCACAGTATGCAGAACTGCCCGTCCGGCGCTCTACGCAGGTTTCAGAACCAAAGAAATCGAGTTGATGCAGTACCGCTGATCGGTCGGAGTGGGGTACCCCTCGCCTTCGAACACGTGCCCGAGATGGCTGTGGCAGTTCTTACAGATCACTTCCACCCGTCGCATCCCGAGGGTGACGTCTTCTTTCAGGATGACCGCATCCGAGTCGGCCGGGTCGAAGAAGGACGGCCAACCGCAGTGCGATTCGAACTTCTCGGTGCTGCGGAACAGTTCGGCGTCGCATGCGCGGCAGGAGTAGACACCCTCGGTTTTCGTGTCGGTGTACTCGCCCACGAAGGGACGCTCGGTACCCGCCTCGCGAAGAACCGCGTACTCCTCGGGAGTCAACTTCTCGCGCCATTGCGCGTCGGTGAGCTGCACGGCGGGGGCAGAATTGTTGTCGGTGGCTGAACTCATGCCCCCACGCTAATACGATCGCGCGGATTTCGTCGTTTCGCCTGTTCGAGGTGCTTCGAGTAAGTAGTCCGGTTCTATTCCGTCGCCGAGTCTGCCGTCGTTGCGTGCCGCGAGATAACGACCGACGAGGACGCCGAAGATGACGATGATGAGCAAGCTCCAGCCGAACGTGGTGCGCATGTAGTCGAAGGCGCGGCCCGTTTCCACCCAGCGACCGGACAGCCAGCGGTCCGCATTCATGAACCCGTAGATCGCGAGCCACGCCGGCCAGTTGCGCAGCAGTGAGTTCTTGAGCACGACCGTCATCAACAGAGGGAAGAGCATCATGGAGTAGTACATCTGGCCCAGCGAACCCAACAGCCAGTGTGCAGTCAGGATCAGGCCGGATGCCGTGGCGAAGAAGAACAGTCGATCCTCACGGCAGTAGCGGTAGAGCAGCCACAGCGATGCGGCGACCATCAGACCGAGAATCACGCGGATGCCGAGGATCAGTGCCTCCGGCAAGCCGTAGTAGCTGCCGTTACCGACTACCGCGCTGTTGAAGTAGTCGCGAGTTTGCAGCAGATACGGCAGGGTGTGATCGAGGAAATTGATCGGGTCGACCGACAGTGGCCAGGCGATGGCCATCATGATCACGGGGATTGCGAGAGAGGTGACGAACACCTTCCACTGCCTCGTCATGAGCGGCAGCAACAGAAGGGGCGCGAGCATCGGTTTGATGGCGAGCGTGAGTCCCATCGCCACACCGGCCGAGAGATCTTTGCGTTTGAGCAGAAACCCGAGGAACGCGACCTCGCCGAGCAGCACGAATCCGTTGAAATTGGTGAACGCGAGAGTGTTGGTCACCGTCTCGCTGACGAACGCCGCGAGCAGCACTGCGGGAGCGGCAACGGAATCGAGCCCGAAGCCGAAAATGCGCAGCAGGATGTAGAGGGCAACCAGTATGGCAATGGTGCTGGCGATGATGAACAGCCATCGGGATCGCTCCGGATCCAGTACCGCCAGCGGAGAGAGCAGCATCGTGGCACTGGGCTGATACAGGTAGTGCGGATCGACAGAATCGAAGTTGGCCGTGTACACGGGCTGACGATTCAAGAAAGCAAGTGCAGCGCTGTACACCGGATTGAAGTCGTTGGTGATGTCGCCGTTGACCGCGCGAATCACAACGCGGTGCACAACGGTCATGATGGCGATAGGCCACAGAGCGAACTTGATTACGTCGGCGGTTGTCCGCCCGTTGCGCGGTTCGAGGAAGCTGAGTGACACTCGCAGAACGGTACCTTGACCGTCACCCGCCACCGACCCAGACACCCCGCGGCGTGGCCGAGCGTCCCACGCGGCGAGTCACGCCGGACACACACTCCCGTTCGGTGGAAGCGTGCCATCACTTGCATACGCCACCGCGGCAGCCTGCGCGCACTGCGAACCACCCAGCATCGGGTGGCCGGACCCCTGCCACGTCATCGCCGACGAGGGGGCACCGGTGGACGCCACGAGACCCGTCACGCTCCCGAAGCCGCCACTGCCCACAACGGGATCCGCGGAGCCACTCAGTTGCAGAACCGGAACCGTCAGCGTCGTGGGCAAGGGAGCAGGGGGCGCAGTCGGCCACGACGAACACGTCAGGGCCGCCAGCGCAGCATCCGTGCCGAAGACAGGGTAGAGGTCGGCCCACGCCGCGCTCACGTCACGCACCGTCTGCGGCGACGGCCAGGACTGGCCGTCCGTACAGCGGGCGACGAACTGACCGTCGGTGTCGTACGCGTCCGACGCTCTCGCGGCGAGCGCGCGCAGCCGACCAGCATCACCCGCATTCGCTGCGCTCAATGTGTCGGACAGCTCCAGAGCCCGCTGTGACGAATCCCCCGACGTGGACGCCAGGGCGTACGCGATGCCGTCCAGGACGCCATGCGCGGAAATCGGTGCGAAACCGCCACCGCTGGCTACACCGATCACGTTCTTCACCGCGGCCAGCGGGTCGGGGCCCAGCGAACACTGCAGAGCGAGGCAGCGCTGAGCGAACGCGGCGAAAGCAGCCTCGCGGCCCTGTGTCTTCTGTTCGGCCGCGGTCATCCGGTCGATGCCCACGCCGGCGGGAGAATCGAGGATCAGGCGCGCCACCCTGTCCGAATATTGGGCCGCATACGCGAGTGCCGTGGCCGCGCCGTTGCCCGTACCGACGATCCCGAGGGCGTCGACGCCCCAGGCCAGCCGCAATTGTTCTAGATCGTCGGCGGCGTAGCTCGTCCCGAATGCGAGTTCCTGAGGCTGGAGCAGATCCGTGCACTGAATCGTGGCGTCTCGACCGACGGTCACGGCCCGGTCGACGATGTCGCCGTCCGATCGTTCGAACTGGCCCAGGTCGGAGAGCGGGCCACGGGTACCGACGTCGACGCAGTCCACCGCGGCGGAACGACCGATGCCGCGGCGGTCGACGGCGACGATCGGATGGGCGGCGAGAAGCGTCGAACTCGGGCCGGCCGCCATGTCGGCGAGGGTCTCGATGGACGAGCGGTCCGACCCGGAGGTGAACACGAGTGGCGCCGAGTCCTCGGGAGTGATGTTCAGTCGCGCCCGCATGGTCCCAACCTCGAACGAACCGAACATCTGTCCCGAGGCGTCGACGGGTGCTTCGAAGCCCGCGCATTCGAGGATCAGGCCCGGGGTACGTGCGGTGAGGCCCAAGCCGTCGAGCGTGCTGTCGGTGCACTCCGTCCACGCCAGATCGGTGGCCGGAACCTGCAGAGGCAGTGTGGCTTGCTCCGGCGCCGCGCTATCGCTCTCTGCGACCTCGCCTGGTGAATTCTGTTCGACGGCCACCTCCGGCCGCTCCGACGGACCTGCCCCGCACGCGGCACTCGTCAACGCCAGGCATCCGAGAATTGCGAGCCACGATCGTTTCTGCATCACGACAGCGAGGCTATCGACTTTTGTCCGCGCTCGACTCTCACCGGGTTCGGCCTGCGTCACCGACGTGCGCGACCCATCTCGTCAACAGCGTGCCGTCGTCATCCGCCAAAACGTGGGCGCGGGTCATCCGGCGCAGGGCGGCGGAAGCCGAGTGCGCGATGCGTCCAGCGTCTCCCGCGACCACATGGGGAGACATTGTCAGGCACAGGTCGTCGACCGCGCCGTCGGCAACGAGGCGACCGAAGAGTCCCGGCCCGCCCTCACACAACACTCGATGCAACCCGAGGTCGTCCAATGTCGCCAGGATCGAAGCGGTGGAAACGGTGTCGCCCTCGGACTCGACCACACGGGCGCCGGCGGCAGCGAGGTCACGCCGCGTTCGCTCGGGCGCCGCCGTCGTGGTCAGGATGACGGGCGGTACCTCGGAGTCGGTGAAGATTCGGCTGCCGGGATCGATATCGGCCGATGCGGTCACGACCACCACCGGGGGAATGGGTGCCATCGATGCCGCGCGGCGGGCGGCCTGGTCCTCGTCCGAGAACCGAACGCCTCCGTAATTCTCGGTCCGCACCGTGCCCGCGCCCACGAGCACTGCGTCGGCCAATGAGCGTAGAACGGAGAAGACGGTTTTGTCGGAGGGGGTGCCGAGCCCGGCCGACCTGCCGTCGGCGGATACGGCACCGTCGATGCTCGAGACGAAGTTGGCGCGAATCCACGGCCGCCGGGGCCGGGGCGGGTAGGCGTAGAGACGCCTCAGTTCGGCGTACCCCAACGGCCCTCTCGCCACGCGTGACACATCGCTCTCGGATGTGAAGTAGGTCGCAATATCGAGTAGCTGCACAAGGTAGATAACACCACGTCGTTAGGCTCGTCCAATGCCCGCACGTCTTGTCGATATCAATCCGGTGGTTCCGTCCGATCAGCTGATCGCTCAAATGGTTCCGCCGGCCATGTTCGACGACGTCAGCTTCGGGTCGTACATTCCCGACCCCAACGAACCCAGCCAGGCCGAGGCAGTGGCCAAGGCCGAGGAGTTCGCTCAGAAGGTCACCAAGATCACCACCAAGGGCAGTAAGCGCGGACTGTTCGGCAAGAAGACGCCGCAGACCGGCGCCGGTCTGTACCTCGACGGCGGGTTCGGTGTGGGCAAGACCCACCTACTGGCGTCCATCTTTCACAGCGTTCCCGAGCCCAAAGCGTTCGGCACGTTCGTCGAGCTCACGCACGTCGTCGGTGCGCTGGGCTTCGTGAAAGCACTCGAGGGCCTGTCGAACCACAGCGTGCTCTGTATCGACGAGTTCGAACTGGACGACCCGGGCGACACCATGCTCGTCTCGCGTCTGCTCTCCGAGCTGTCTGCCGGGGGCGTATCCATCGTCGCGACGTCGAACACCCTGCCGGGCCAGCTCGGCGAGGGCCGTTTCGCGGCCGAGGACTTCATGCGTGAGATCAAGAAGCTCGGTTCCATCTTCGAGTCGATTCGTGTCGACGGCCCCGACTACCGCCACCGCGATCTGCCGCCTGCGCCCGATCCGACGTCCGAGGCGGAACTCGTCGAACGAGCCGCCGACATCGAGGGCGCGACACTCGACGATTTCGACGAACTACTCGCACACCTCAGCACGCTGCATCCTTCGC
>NZ_JBAWFH010000409.1:0-4038 GCF_049591685.1 Rhodococcus sp. (in: high G+C Gram-positive bacteria)
GGCCGAGGCGAACCGGACGCACGAGAGGCGGTCGACCTTCCGGGTGACCGGCGGTGGACCGATCTCCAAACGCAAGGAGGGCAACGCAGACAGCAACTCTCGCTCTGAATCGAGTTGTTCGTCGGGGACGGCGCAGGTTTCCGAGTGCACCCGGGCGTTGACTTCCGCGCACCAGACTTTCGCCGCTGCGTTCGCAGCATGGACATCGACACTAGTGCCGGCAACGGACGCTTCGGTGAACAACGGCACGGCAAGATCTCGTTGTGCGTAGCCGACGAGGTTCTCCACCACACCTTTGGACTGTGGATCGTTGGCGTGACAGAAGTCCGGCGCGAACCCGTAGTGGGTGGCGAACCGGACATAGTCCGGGGTTGGGATGACGACGTTCGCGACGACACCGCCTTTAAGGCATGCCATTCGGTCGGCGAGTACTTTCGCCGGGACACCGCCGACCGCGGCGAACGCTTCTGCGATCAAAGCCATTGTCGTGGTCGCTTTCTCGTCGGTAGCGAACGCTACGAATCGCCAGCGGGAGTAGGCCATGACAGCGCAGAACAGATGCAGACCACCGACGGTGGCCCAGTCGATGACCAGGTAGTCGCCCGGTGCCCACACGGCTGGTCGGCGGCCGCGGTGGTGCTCGGTCCGCCACTTCGCTTTCTCCTCGGCGACCAGACGGCGGAAGTTGCGGTCCGATCCGTCGTAGCCGGCGGTGCGCGCGATCGGCAGGATCCGTTTCGTGGAGATCCTGCCTTGCGATTTCTCGACGCGTTCGCAGATGAGCTCAGCGACCGCGTCGTAATTGTGTTCACGTTCGACACGGTCGGCAGGGGTGTGGCCTGCTTGTTCGGCTTCGAATCGTTCGACGGTGCGTTTGACGGTCTTGTGGGTGGTGCCGCACAGTTCGGCGGCTGCTCGGTACGACCCGACTTGGTTGTAGGTGGAAATGATGTCCATACGGTCCCTCGCAGACTTCAATGGAACTCCCCGGGTGGTGCGGTGTGTGGTTGGCACCTTCACCGTCACCGCTCGGGCCAAAAGTTCCTGATCGACACGACGAACACGGGGTGGGGACTTTTATCTGGCCACCAGTGGGTACTTTTTCATGGCCACGGACACGTTTACGGCACGTGATGGGGTAGTAGGTTGTAAATGCCGGATTTTTACGCAACGCGATATAGACCGGTGTTTGTCGCTTGCCAGGTTGATGGGACCATCTGATTGCCAGAGGGTAGGGACCACCGTGGCGCGTTATTGAGGATGCTGGTTGTCGGTGGCTTCGTCAACTGTTCCGGGTCGGGTGCGTTGGCGGTAGGACGGTCCTTCGATGATGAGGGTGTGCGCGGTGGAGGTCAGTCGGTCGATCGCTGACTGCGCGAGGAGGGTGTCGGCGGTCATGGTCAACCACTCCGATGGCTCTCGGTTCGAGGTGACGATCGTGGTTTTCTTCCGGTGGCGCTCGACTATCAGTTCGTAGAAGTCGCTGGTCTCGGTGGCATCGAGTGGTCGCAGCGCGAAGTCGTCGATGATCAGAACTTCGATGGCGGTCAGTCGCCGGATTTCGGCTTCGACGGTGTTGTCGAGCCGGGCTGCTCGTAGCCTTGTGAACAGTTTGTCCGATCGAGCGAACAGCACACTGTGTCGTCTTCGGATTGCCATGTGCCCCAGCGCTGTTGCCAGATGAGTCTTGCCGACCCCGACCGGCCCGAGGATGATCGCGGACTGGTGAGCATCGAGAAAGCGCAGTGAGGTCAGATCCCCGAGCAGTGTCCGGTCGTAGCTCAGATCATCGAGCGCGTTCCAGGAATCGAACGCCATCGCCGGGTCGAGCCCTGCCTTGGTCGCCCGCAGCATCGCTGAACGGGAGTCGCGGCGGTTCACTTCGTCGGCGAGGAGTACCTCGAGGAATCCGATGTGGCTGAGCTTGTGTTGCCGGGCCAGAGCTGCGCGTTCGGGCAGAGTGTCGGCAAGCGCGCCGAGTTTGAGCGCTTTGAGTAGTCGGACGAGGTCGGTGCCGACCGGTTCGGTCGTGCCTGCGGTGCGAGTGGTGCTCATGAGTCTTCCTCCGAAGTTGCGGGGCTGCCGTCTACGACTGACAGAGATTTAGTTGCAGTAGAACGGAATTCGGCTGGATCGCGGGTGAATCGAGTCGTTGTCTGGCCGACCGCTTTCGGTAGATCCGGTGACGTCGACTCGGTGGCGCGTTCGAGCATCGAGGCGATCTTGGTGACGGAGACGACGTCGAGATCGAGTGAGAGCGAGCAAGCCTGTTCGACTCGTTCGGCTCCGTAGCGGCGGACCAGTCCCTGAAGTCGGTAGACACTGCGGATCCTCGTCCACGGCAGTGGGTCGTCGAGTATTCGTTCGGCGTAGATGCCGATGCTCGGCCCGTGCGAGGTGCACTTCGCGATGAGCGAGGTGACGTCGCGCAAGGCGTAGTCGGTCTTGTGTTCGGGGAGATCGACGCGATCGGTGCTGCGGCCACCGGGAGGCTGACGGGGGTGGATCTTGACCAGGGTGCCGCGGTGGTAGAACTTCACCAGTTCGGTGTCTGCGCGGACCGACAAGCTCGATCCGATCCACTGCTGTGGCAGCGAATACAACGCGCGTGCGACTTCTGCGTGAAAGTCGCGGTGGACCTTGACGTCCTTGAAGATCGGGACGTCGTACTCCGGCGGCACCGGTAGCAGTACCGACAGTTCGGAGTCCTCGAATACTTCCAGCGGCCGTGCGCAGGTTGTGCCGTGGACGCGCATCCCTGCGGTGCTGTTGCACCAGCGGACCACTGCCTCCTGCGCTTGCGTGAGGCTGGTGAATCGTTCCCCGGCCCAGAAGTTACCGCGCACGTATTGCACGGTGCGTTCGACCCTTGGTTTGTCCTTCGGTGACCGAACCCGTGCTGGATCGGTGATGAACCCGACATGATTGCTATAGTCGAGCCAGCCATCGCTGAATCGTGGAGTGATCGGGTCTGCCTTGGTGACAACGGGTTTGAGGTTGTCAGGGATCAGGACCGCGAAGACGCCGCCGAAGAACTTCCACGCTGCTTCGCAGCCGGCGATCACCGCCACCAACGTCTGCGAGTACGTCAACCACACGAACATGTGCCGGCTGTAGACCGCGGTGAAGATCAGGGCGTGGACCTTACGGGCTCGCCCGTCCTCGGGGTCGGTGAGCATCCCCAGGTAGCCGAAGTCGACCTGGCATTCGATCCCCGGGTCACCGTCGACGACACGGACGGTGAGGTTCTTGCGGCCGAAACCGCACCGCTCGGTGGCGAACCGGTGCAACGTCCGATACGGCACCACGCAGCCTTGACGAGCAAGTAGCACTTCGATTTTGGTGATCGTCAGCGGCTTCTGTTCACCATCGCCTGCCACCCACTTGGTGATTTGCTCTTGATGGGGCACGAGCTGCTCCCATGCCGCGCCGTGCCCGTGCGGTCGGTCGGGACGGACAGCATCGACGACCGCGGCGATGAGATCGTCGTTCACCGCAGCGGCAGTGTCGGTTCTCTTGAGGCCACCTGCTTGGGCGGCCTCGACGTACCGACGGACGGTCTTACGGTCCACCCCGGCATGCTCGGCGATCTTGCGTGAACCGGGAGCCGGCAATGCTGGCGTCCCGAGCCACAACCGCAGTACTTCTCTGATTTCGTTCACACTGATCTCCCGAAAAGCCATGCTCACCGACCTCCGTGACGGACTTCGTGCTGTCACAGACGATCGAACGAGCAAACGACGGGACCACCGGCAAGGCGCGCCGGTGGTCCCATAACTGGCAATCCAGGTGGTCCCATCACCCTGGCAAAATCAGATCAAGCTGGTCCCATGCTCATGGCAGACGACACTTTTACCCTCACGCTCGATACGTACGGCGATTGGATCCCTGAGGAGGACGGCGGCGCAGGCAACAATCTCCCCGAGCCAATCGTTGTCGGGATGACGCCCACAGCCTCGCCGTCGAACGTCGTTCCGCTATTCGGTAAGAGGTCGGGCTAGAACATTTCTGGCGAGGACTATCGCCACAGTGTCGGAC
>NZ_JBAWFH010000410.1:0-5645 GCF_049591685.1 Rhodococcus sp. (in: high G+C Gram-positive bacteria)
CGAAACATGTATCGCGACATCTACGCCGACACCGGCGGCGTTCCGGTACCGAACGACGCCAACGCCGGCGCTTACATCAACTATCCGGACTCCGACTTGAAGGATCCCGCCTGGAACACCTCGGGGGTGCCGTGGTCCACGCTGTACTACGGGGACCACTACTCGAGGCTGCAGGAGATCAAGGCGACGTGGGATCCCGGCAACCTGTTCCGGCACGACTTGTCGATCGAACTCCCCCGCACCTGATCGAATCAAGTGCGCGTCGCATTCCGGAACAACACTCCGATGATCTCCACCACGACTCGGAGGAACGTCGAGCAGACTCGCCGAAGAAATCAAACAAGTTGCCTCCCCTACAGTATGGGGTTGCCGCGGCCGTCGGAACGGTCATCGGAGTCCTCGGTCTGGTGTTTCTCGGTCCTTAGTCTCGTTGCTGGGTGCCGACGCCATCACCGTCGGAGCGAACCGAGAATTCGTCGGCATCATGCTCGCGTTCGTTCCCGTGCTCGCCGCAGCTTTCTGCCTCGAACAGTTCTTCTGAGCAGACGGCGCAGCGCGACAGGTGATGATCGGGCTGATTGCCTCGACGATCGCGAACGTCGTGTTCGATCTGCTCCTCATCCTCGTATTGCACTGGCGCGTGCCAGGTGCGGCCTTGACCGTCGGTCTGGCCAACGTCATTGCCGTCGCGTATTTGTCACGTGGCTCACTCGTCACAGCGAGTGCGGCGGTCCGTATCGCGCAGGTTCCGGATTTCTGGTCATGGGTGCGACGCTGGGCGTGCTACCGCTCCTGGGCTTCTTCGTACCGCAGGGGCGACCGCGAGCGGCTGTCCGCGTCCCTGCGCAGAGCCGCCCTCACCGTCGGCGCGGTCGTACTACTCGGACAATTGACGTCGCAGGAATTTAGCGCCAGCTGCGAGCGCGACCATCTTCTCTCGTGCAACGCGTCGGCCGAGTGGGGCCATACCGCAATTGTTACTCGGGTAGAGCTTGTCTGCGTCGACGAACGGAATTGCGCGAGAAAGGGTTTCAGCGACGTCTTAGACAAACTCGCGGGTGCTGTCACGCTCGGGTCGCTGGTGTATTCGTTGACAAGTACTCGATTCTCCCGTCACGGCAAAGTGGGCCCGAACGGCTACGCGGGCCTGTTGCTCGCCGGTAAATCCAGCGTGGTCTGGCTGGTGTCCGCTATCGTTCTCGTCCCCCTTTCCGCGGCCGACGCCACGGGAATAGGGATCGGCGAAGCTCTCCGGCGCGGTGTCATCGCCGATCTTGTTCCCCCGAACGAGGCACCCAAAGCCTAGATATTCGGCGCGGTCGCCGCCCTGGTTGTTGTCGTGATCACCCGATGGTCACTGACGTGGGTGCCGATGGCCATCGCAGCAACGGTCTCGGCAATCGGAGTTCTACCGGCCTGGGTAGTGGGGAACGCAGGTCAGGGACCCGACCACGATATCGCCACCAACGCAGTCATCGTCGCGATCGTAGCCCTGTCCGCGTGGACCTGGATGACGCTGTCGCTTCGTTCTCACCTACGCCGTAACGACACCGAGAACGCCTGCGACCTCGATGTGGCGATCGCCAGGTACCGCGTGATCGCGGCGTGTGCGGTGGGTGGCGTCGCCGTTCTGTCGCCGGTGCTGGGCGTCATCCTGCTTCCGGCCTCCTCGATCTTCACGACGCGGTACGGACGCCTCGCTGTGGTCGCGACAGCGGCAGCGGCAACGGCAACGGCAACGACGATCGCCGCCCTGTGTGTCGCCGGCGTCGGAGGTCGGCGGAACCGGCAGGAGCGTCACCGATACCCCCAGCTTCTGTGTGATGCGGCCTCGGCTGCACTGATTGTGGCGTGGTCGGCCATCACACTGATGGCCATTCGTCCAGCACCGGCCTTTCTGATCAACCCCGCGACCGTGTACGACGTGCTCCTCGGCTTCGAGCCGACCGAGGGGCCCTCGCTGGGACAGTTCGTGACCTTCTGGCGATTCGACTTCGTCACCGGCACGGCGGCAATCGTTCTGGCAGCTTTGTACGGGTGGGCGGTCGTACGTCTGCGACGGCGCGGAGATCGCTGGCCGGTGGGCCGGACGATCGCGTGGATGACTGGATGCGGCGCACTGTTGATCGCCACGAGTTCAGGCGTCGGGGCTTATGGTTCGGCAATGTTCAGCGTGCATATGGGTGTGCACATGACACTGAACATGTTCGTTCCTGTTCTTCTCGTGCTCGGTGGACCGGTCACTCTCGCACTACGCGCGATCCCGCCCGCACACGACGGCGGAATGCCCGGCGTTCGTGAATGGATCGTGCTTGTCGTGCATTCACCCCAGATGCGCCTGCTGTCCAACCCGGCTGTCGCAGTCGCCCTGTTCGTGCTTTCACTCTATGCGGGGTACTTCAGCCCGTTGTTCGACGAGTTGGTTCGATATCACCGGGGACACGAGCTGATGAACATCCACTTCATCATAACCGGGTACCTGTACTACTGGGTCATCATCGGTATCGATCCGGGGCCCAAGCGGCTTCCGCACCTCGGACGTCTCGCAATCCTGTTCGCGGTCATGCCTTTTCATGCATCCTTCGGAATTGCCGTGATGACGATGGACCGGGTCATCGGTCACGACTTCTATCACTACCTCGACTCCCCTTGGGTTCAGGATCTCGTCGGTGACCAACGCATCGGTGGTGGCTTGGCCTGGGCCTCTAGCGAGGTTCCATTGGTCCTCGTGGTCATCGCACTGGTGACCCAATGGTCGCGCCAGGACAGAAAGACCGAAGTTCGCGAGGACAGATTCGCGGACAACAACAACGACGACGAACGCGCTGCATACAACGCCATGCTCGCTCAATTGGCTCGGACTCGAAAGTGGTCGATCGTGAAGACGTTTCAGATTTTGTGTGCGGGAATCTTTCTGCTTCTCCTCGGATCGGCCGCATTCCTTGCCAGCCGCGCCGACGATTGGCGCGACCCGCGCTGGATGGGTGTCCTGCCGATCATGACGGTTCTCGTGCTGGGTGCCTACGTCTTGGGCAAGATCGAGTCCGGTGAGATCACCGGTACCCGAACACACTAGACGAGTGTGCTCCAATAGCTCCAGAATCGTTCCAGGCACAGCAAAATCAGGACTGTGAACCACAACGCCACCAACGACCACTTCCACCGATCCAAGAACTCGCCACGCCCAGTGAGGAATTGAGACACAACGATTACCCACAGCGGTACCGTCACCGCCCACACGACCATGCAATAAGGACAGAGGGCACCGATTCGATACAGACTCTGAAATATCAGCCAGTGGACGAATACCACCCCCACCGAGAGGCCGAGTGCCAATCCTGCCCAAAACCAGCGTGGGAGCCGCACCGAACCGACTCCGAGCGCCCCTGCCACCAGCACGACGGTGAATGCAGGAATACCCAGTATCGGGTTCGGGAACCCGAACAATGCTGCCTGACTGGATGTCATCACGGATCCGCACGAGAGAACCGGGTTGAGGCTGCAGGAGGGCACATAATTCGGGTCGGCGAGCAACTCGAAACGCTCGACCACCAGTACCAGCGAAGCGAGCAGACCGAGGACGCCTCCCACCGTAATCGCCCACGCAGTTACCCGAGAGGGAACCTCAGTACCGACCGGAATGTCACCGAAATGCCCCGAGGCTGTCACTGGATGGCAAGGACCGCTGCGGACAACGTAGTCGAGGCCACCCAATCGGTGTATTTGCCACTCGAAATACAGTCGCCGATCGATTCGGGAGCTCCGGCCTGGGCTGCTATCGCGCTGAGTTGATCGTCCGAAAGTCCCTGTCCCCCTTCGGAGGGTTGCTGGGCGTACGCATCCGAGTGGAAGCCGAGCCACGTCTCGATCGCCGCAGCACCCGACGTCCGAAGCTCGTCGAGCGCGTTACCGAATGTCGATTCGAAATTCTTGCACACCGGGCATTGGAAGTCCTCGTAGATGGTCACCACACGTTTCGGAGTCATGGTGCCCTCGGCGAGCTCCACATCGGCTGCCGCGGCTCGGACAGCGCCGGACTCGGTCACCGACGACGGCGAAGCACCTGCCTCTCCCCCAGAATCGCGCCCTGCGATGACCACGATGCCAACCACCAGCGCGAAAACAACGACGGTGTTGGTGGTGAACACAATTCGCACGATGACGTTGCGCCTGCGCCTGCGCTCTGCCGCTGCCGCTGCCGCTGCCGGGACATTCCTGTCCGCTTTACTCGATCTGGCCACGCCGTGGGCCCCACTTTTTCACTGTTGCAGTAACATTCGGCTCACAAGCGACTACGCCCAACCGCGGCGCTTTCGCGAGTATGTTCGTCCACAGGATTGTCAGAGTTACCGCGCCTAGGAACCCGACCACCGCCCCAGGCCCCGGTCCGGACAACCCCGAAGACACCGGTTGCGACTGGCGGCTCCAGATCGCCACCATCGCCACCACCGACGTCACCGCGCACCCAGCAGTAGCCAGGAAGAGGACAGGAAACGTCCGGCAATACAGCGCTGCCATAGAGCATGCGATGCAGAAGACCGCAATTCCGTGTACGGCAAGGGCCGAAAGCACGTTCGTAGATTCCGACTGTGCAGCAGAGCTGTTGACGAGCACGGACCAACCTGACACGGAACCTGTTTGTGACATGAACAGTCCCGCGGCGGACAGTGCCACAAGACCTACCAGCCGGAGTCGTTCGGCCACCGTCATGTCCATCCCGTACAGAACACGTTTCTCGATCGACGCAAACATTGTTCGGTAGTCACGCAAGTCGTCGTGCACTGTGCGCAATCCTCCTCTGCGGTACGAATCAAGTGTGTAGGGGAACGGCCAGTAGTCGGTGCACTCGCCTAGAAAGTTCCCGCGCAACGTAAGCAGAACGGCGCATTCACGACGCGGGAACTTTCGATGCCTCGTGACCGACTGATCGAGCATGGGTGGAGACGAGCGGGATCACGGACCTGTCGAGCCGCCGAGCATCGGTCTCGTTCCGGACGAACGATCGATCCCTTCGATCATGCTGTGCAGTAGTCCGTCCTCCGCCGGATGGGCTCGGCGACTTTCGTCGAACCTCGAAGACGCGCTCGGCTGGACCAGCACGGTAATCAGCGAGCCTCTCGAATCGGTGGTGATCGTGGTCGTCGACTCGGCCTACCGATGCCATCGACGGGAGTTCGACCCCACCGACCCGATATCTCTCGGGCGGGCGACGGCCTGGTTGAGTCACCCGTCGATCAATCTGTAGTCGCGTGTCCACTGTCGAAACCCAATCAATGGTCGAAAATGGAGGAACAGCTGTGCCCTCGTGGTCACTTCGCGTAAATGGACTGCACTGCCAGAGCTGTGTGAGGACCGTCACCGAGGAGCTGTCCAACCTTCCCGAGATCACCGCCGTCTCGGTGGAGTTGGGCACCGACGAGCCCTCGACGGTCATGATCGATGCGACGGAGGCAGTCAGCGAGGTGCGCATCCAGACAGCGCTCCGTGAGGGCGGCGACTTCGACATCGTGCATTCGTGAGCAAGTGGACGCTCCGCTGGGTGGGAGAATCTGTTGCGCGGGATTCGTAGTGCAACAACAGTGCTCGCCGGGGCTGGGACGTTGCTTGCGATCGCGGGTTTGACCGCCCGCTACATGGACCTGCCG
>NZ_JBAWFH010000411.1:0-10729 GCF_049591685.1 Rhodococcus sp. (in: high G+C Gram-positive bacteria)
GGTGTACCGCACGCGTGCGGTACACCCGGGGTTGTCGTCGACGACTCGAATCAGGCGTCGGCCGAACCGCTGAAGAAGTCCAGTGCACCGAAGAGGTCAGCCGCTGCGCCGAAGAAGTCTGCGAGGAATGCGAGATCGAACATGATGTACTCCCGTTTCGATGTAGGGGTCGTTGTAGGCGTGGGTCACGCCTACTCCCAAGGCTTCACGCGTGAGGTATCTCGTTTGGGGTCCCGAAGTGGCCAGAATATGAACGGAACGTGTCGGGCCGGCTCGTCAGTTCGGGACGTGCTTGCTCAGGACGTGCTTGCTCGAGACGACGCGGATTCAGGCGCCGCGGAATACTCGGCCACCAGTTCGACGGCCATGTCGCGGATCTTGCGATTGCTGCGCTGTGACCTGTCGACGAGCATGGCGAACGCGTCGTCCGCATCGATGCGATGAATTGCCATCAGCATGCCCTTCGCCTGTTCGATCGGCGCACGATGGGTAAGGGCGAATCGAAGCCCGTTGTTCTCCGAGGTGACGCGGTCGAACCGGTCGTACTCCCCGAGGGTCTGCGCCAGCGCCCGCGTGAGGGTCTTCGCGGTCTCGACGTCTTCGTCGCCGAAAGCGGACGGAGCCTCGCCGTACAGGTTGAGCGAACCGAAGCGAGCATGGGGGCTGTACAGGGGAGCGGCCAAAAACGAGTGGATGTTCTCTCGGCGCGCCGAAGCGACGAACTCGGGCCAGCGGGTTTCGGCCGAGATTGCGTCGACTCGCACGACTTCGCCCGTTCTCGCGGCGTGCAGGCACGGGCCTTCACCGGCTTCGTACTGATCCGAATCGACGATCAGCGTGCGGGCGTCGCTGTGCACGGCGGTGAAGGTGCGATCCGCGATGGCGACAGTGACTCCGCAACTGGCAGCTCCGTCGATGGCTTTCGCGGCGAGGGACACGAGGGTGCGTAGTGCGACGTCGAGGTCGGTGTCGGTGTCGATGGTGGTTCCGAGTGCGGCGTGCAGATCCGCGGCCTGTGCGGGCTCGCCCCAACGGATGCTGGGGGCACCGAGGTCGGGCATCGAGTCGGCAGTTGCTGCCCGTGCTTCGAACGAGTCCATCCCCCGATTATCTGACACTCGGGGGCCAACACAAAAGCAAACGGGGAATGCGTTGTGGCCCCACCTGGGCCGTTCCGAGTCGGAAGGCGACCGATGCGTGTGCGTTACCGGTGCGTTATCGATCCGTTACGCCGATTGGCTTGTACTCCGGGGGATCCAGCGCAGAAAAGCCTCACGCAACACCAGCGTGCTGTACCCATCGAGCAGGTACAGCACGCGGGCGTTGGCACTCCGACACAGTCGCAATGCTGACCTTGCGCTGTTGTCTCAACGATCCGGCTGCCCGAGCACTACCCGATCGGGCGGGGTCCAAACCCTCAGGCCATGTCGACCTCTCGGGTTTCGATCAACGCCTTGGTGCACGCCAGGCTGAGAACCGACAACATCGCCAGCATGATGCCAACCGCGATACTGCCGAACTGCGCGGTCAGAGGTGCGGCGAGCAGGGGAGGGATGGCGCCGCAGAACCCCGGCGAGGTTGTATCCCAATCCGGCGCCGGTGTAGCGGAAGCGGCTCTGAAACAGCTCCGGGAGCAGCGCGCCGGTGGGCCCGTAGGCGATACCGAAGATCGCGAGGGTGACGCACACCGCGAACACATACGCCGTCTGGCTGCCCGTGTCGAGGATCGCGAACAGCGCAAGCGACCACGGTATCGCCACCGCGCAAGACGTCATGATCACGCGACGTCTTCCGACCGTGTCCGAATAGGTCGCCGAGATCGCGATCGTGATGCCGAAGACAACCGCGCCTCCGATGCCGGTCCACAGTACGAAGGGGCGGTCGAAGCCGGGGGTTTTGGTGCCGTAACTCGTCAGGTAGGCGGTGCCCATGTAGAACAGCGCGAAGAGCGATGCGAGCGCGCCGGCGGCGAGCAGGATCTCCTTTTTCTGTACGTGCCAGGCTTGCAGGATGGGAAGTTTGGTGTGCACATCGGGCGCTTGTTCGTCCGCGAGCCGGTTCGCGCGGAAGACCGGCGTTTCTTCGATCGCCAGCCGCATGTAGAGACCGATCAGAACCAGTACAGCACTCAGCAGGAACGGAATACGCCAGCCGAAATCGAGAAACACCTTGTTCGTGTCGCCGAAAACCGCACCGGTGGCGACGAATGTTGCGCTGGACAGAACGAAAGCGACGGACGGCCCCAATTGCGGGAACATCGCATAAAAACCCCGCTTCGCGGCGGGCGCGTATTCAGCGGTCAAGAGAGTATCGCCCGCCCATTCGCCGCCCACCGCGAATCCCTGCCCGAAACGCAACAGAACCAGAATGATCGGGGCGGCGACGCCGATCGTCTCGGCTCCCGGTAGTAGCCGATGGCGAACGTCGAGACGCCCATCAGGAGCAGCGTCGAAATCAGCGTCTTCTTGCGACCGATCCGGTCGCCGAAGTGGCCGAAGAGCACCGCGCCGACCGGCCTCGCAATGAACGCGACGGCGAACGTCGCGAACGATGCGACGACTCCGGCCGTCGACCCCAGTGCGGGGAAGAACACGGTGGGGAAAACGAGTGCGGCGGCCGTGCCGTAGATGAAGAAGTCGTAGAACTCGATAGTCGTACCATCCCGCTGGCGACGGCAACCCGCCGAACGGTCGTGGTCGGTTCGGGAGGAATCGGCGAGGCGCGAACGGGCGCATCGTCCGGGGTCAAAGAAGTCATGGCTCTCCAGGCGAATGGATCGTCACCGATCGACTGATGTCGGGGAACTCGAACCATATGTGACCTGCGCCATAACCACTAACCCCCGGACGGGGGTGAAGAAGGACCGCATCATCGTCGGTCGACACGGGCGAGACCGGCGATAAATTGGGACCGGGCAATGCGGTGTCGGGCCAACGGGCGGAGTCAGCGATGAAAACGGATCCAAAGAAGACACTCGACGCATATCGCGCTCGGCACAACGAGTTTCGCGTCGTCGACGTGCCGCCGTTGAGCTACCTGATCGTCGGGCCGATCCGTCGAGACTGCGAACCATCCTCCGCCAACCGGTCGCCGAGACAGAGAGGGCGTGAGCCCGATGCGCGTGACACGTGAAGGAAACCCACACGAACTCGAGCACGGAATGGCTGTGCGTAGGGCAGGTCGCCCGGGCAGCGTCTTTCGGGTCAGCGGTGATCCCGACACGGGGCGCGCAACGTTCGTGGCGATGTCCAAGGGCGAACGAACGGTTCTCAACGGAAACGCGCGAAACTACCGGCCGGAGACCGAGCGGGAAGCGACGGAACGAACCAGCAGTGACAGCCCGCTGCGGATGGTCCCCCCGCTGTCGGATGTGCCCGAAGCAGAGGGGGACTGCGAGCCCGGTGAGAGTCTCGAGCAGCCTGTTGCGCCGAGCATCTCGGAACTGTGCAAACGCCTCAACGACGCCGTTGCCCCGACTGCCGATGGTGAGTGCGGTCCGGCCCGGGCGGCGATGATCGTGCGGGCGGCAGCCGAATTGAATGCAGCGGTGGTGCTCACACACCTCGACGACGAGACGACCTGAACAGCGACCTCGGACGAAGGTGGCGCGAAATACCGGACTTTTACGTGGCGTACGGAACGGCCCGACGAAGCGCCTCGGTCGTGGCTTCCGCGTCGATCGGACGGCCGAGGAAGTACCCCTGGGCCAAATCGCAGCCGGCAGCGGCCAACGCGTCGAGTTGCTCCTGCGTCTCGACGCCCTCA
Organism: Rhodococcus sp. (in: high G+C Gram-positive bacteria); assembly: GCF_049591685.1. Classification (GTDB taxonomy): domain Bacteria; phylum Actinomycetota; class Actinomycetes; order Mycobacteriales; family Mycobacteriaceae; genus Rhodococcoides. Next base: position 3,766 of record NZ_JBAWFH010000411.1, read on the forward strand.
CCGACGACCGTCACGTCGAAGGCTTTGGCGAGCGTGACGATGGCGGAGACGATGGCGTGCGATCGCGGTGCGGGAAGTGCGGCCACGAAGGACTTGTCGATCTTGAAGCACTCGAACATGGGGTACTTGTCGAGGTACGAGATCGAACTGTGCCCCTTGCCGAGATCGTCCAGCAAAATGGCGACGCCCATCGCGTGCAGTTCGGTCAGGGTGTCGGCAACGCGGGCCGTGTCGGATACCCACACCGTCTCGGTGATCTCCAACCCGAGGGCCTGTGGTGGCAGGCCGGCATCGGCGAGCACGCGTGCTACATGGCCAGGGAAGGAAGGAGTGCGTAGCTGCAGTGCGCTCACGTTGACACGGATGGCGACGTCGACGAACGTACGCCATCGGGTGGCCTGACTGCACGCGGTGGTGAGCGCCCATGAACCGAGTTCCATTGCGAGACCGGTTCGTTCGGCTACGGCAACGAACTCGTCCGGCGCAACGTGACCGTGCACGGGATGGTCCCATCGAGCAAGCGCTTCCAGAGCGACGATCTTGCCCGTCGCAATTTCGACGAGCGGCTGATATACGAGTGTGAGTTCACCGCGGGTGAGAGCGGACCGTAGGTCAACGGACAGGGACCGGATGCGGTCGGCGTCGTACAGGTCACCGGTGTCGAAGACGGCGTGGCCACCCGTCCCGCTGTCTTTGGCGCGATACATGGCGAGATCGGCTCGATGAATGAGTTCACGCCTGGTGGTCGTCTCGTCGGACACGGCAATGCCGATGCTGGCGCTGAGGGGAATCGGTGTGCCGTCGGACGAGAACGGGGCTGCGATGGAAGTCGTGATGTGGCGCGCGAGGTCTTCGGCGTGGTCGACGCTTCCGACACCCTCGCAGATGACGAGGAATTCGTCGCCGCCCAGGCGCGCCACGGTGTCGGTGTCGCGTACCGCGGACTGCAGACGGTGCGCGAAGCGCGTCAGAGCGAGGTCGCCCGCATCGTGCCCCAGACTGTCGTTGATGATCTTGAAGTCGTCGATGTCCAACAGCAACAGGGCGACGGAGCCGTCGCTGCCTCGGGCGCGGTCGAGCGCTTCGTCGATGCACTGATAGGCCAGAGTTCTGTTCGGCAGCCCCGTCAGTGCGTCACGCAGGCTACGTCGAAGCAGCTGTCGGTCGAGCTCGACGCGCCTGATGGCGGTCGACAACACGCCGGCTACGGCTCGTAGGAACGAGATCTCGCGTTCGGAAAATGTGCGGGCTCGCGTGCCGTAGACGGCGATGATGCCCCAGGGCCGGTCTGCGGCGGGAATCGGAACCGCCAAACCGCTGTTCACGCCGTGTTCCGCCATGAAGTTCGTATCGAAGCGGGATTCCTTCTCGCGGTCTTCGCAGACGACCGTTTCGTTGCGTAGCAACGCGAAACCGGTCAACGATTCATCGCCGAGTGGGAACTCGACAATCGCTTCGGCCGAGCCCACGAACGTGTGCACGCGGAGGCGATTGTGGCCCGCCTCTTCGAGTCGTGCAATAGCCGCCGTCCCGACGTCGGTGAGCGTGGCTGCGGCGTCGGCAGCGCTGGCGAGCAATTGGGGCAGATCCGCGTCCATTGCCATCCTGCTCAATTTTGCGAGCGCGGCTTGTTCCGCCGCGTACCGGGTCGCAGCGGCGAGGGTGTCGCGCAATTCGGTGTCGCGGCGGTGGCCTCCTCGTCGATCGCGTATCACCGAGGCGATCACTGTCGGCGCGCCCTTGTCTCGATGCACGACGAACGTAGAAACTGCGACGGGTATCGGTTCCCCGGTGACGAAATGGCGCAATTCCGACCGGCCCTGCCAGTGCCCGTCGTGGGCGAGGCCCGCTTCCACCTCGCCCGTCACCTCCAGACCCGTCGGGGTGAAGAAATCCGCGGTGGTCAGTGACTCCGCTGTGTCCGCATCGGGTATCCCGACGAGCTCACGGCCGGCCGGGTTGACGTAGACGACGGCACCCGAGAACTCGGACAGAGCAACCAGGTCGGGCGAGAGATCGAGCACGGCGCGGAGGATGACCGGGTCGTCCGCGGAGTGAAACATCGGTGATCAGTCCCGTTCTCGTCGAAGTGCGAACACAGCGAGCTGCCCACTTGGTTGTTGTCGATCACAGTCGGTGGGTCGAATCTCTGTCGTCGACCACCGAGTATGCGTTACGCGGCACCACCGTTTGGTAAAACCCCCGATGGGCATTCTCGGTTGATGCCGACAACAACGGACAAACCGACCGCGTTCGTCTTCGCACCGTCACCACTGTTGACGGTCACCCTCGATGCCGCCCCCACCGGGAACACCGAACTGCATGTTCACGCAGGTGGGCAGGGTCACTGGATCGCTCGGATGGCGTCGGTACTGGGTCTGGACGTCACGCTCTGCGGCGTATTCGGAGGTGAGATCGGCGGGGTCCTCCGCGACCTGATCGAACGCGAGGGCATCTCGGTGGCCGCGGTGGACATCGGTCAGGAAAGTGGGTCCTACGTCCACGACCGCCGAGACGGCGAGCGGTCCGAGATCGCCACCGTGGATCCGCCGCCGCTCGCCAGGCATGCTCTCGACGACCTGTTCGGCCTGTCGTTGGCAGTGGGTGGCAGGAGCGACATCGCGATCCTCGGCGGTCCGCACACCGACGGCATCGTGCCGCCGGAGATGTACACCAGGCTCACCGCCGATCTGCGCGCTCTGGGAGTCCCGGTCGTGGCCGATCTCTCCGGGCCGACAATGACCGCCGCGCTCGCAGGAGGACTGACCGTACTCAAAGTCAGCCACGAAGATCTCATCGAAGACGGTAGGGCTGAATCCGACGACCCGAAGCACCTCGTCGACGCGATGCGCGGGCTGCGCGAGGAGGGCGCGGAGGTGGTCGTTCTCTCCCGCGCTGCCGACCCCGCATTGGCGCTCGTCGGCGCGAAAGGGAAGGAGGGCACCGTCCTCGAGGTCGTGACTCCCGACCTCAGTCAGGTTGACCACCACGGGGCCGGCGACTCGATGAGTGCCGGTATCGCGACGGGGCTCGCGCTCGGCAAATCGATGGAGGACGCACTTCAGTTGGGTGGGGGAGCGGGAAGCGCGAACGTGACCCGCAGAGGTCTCGGTAGCGGACGGCACGACCTCGTCATGCGACTGACCGAGTCGGTCATCGTCCGGCCGTACGAGAAGAGCAAGAAATGAGGGCACTGATCACCAACGACGACGGAGTGTTCAGCGATGGCATAGCCCTGCTGGCTCGTGTCGCTGTCCGCGCCGGTCTCGACGTGGTCGTTGCTGCGCCGCACGAGGAGCGCAGCGGCGCGGGAGCTTCGCTGACCGGTATGGAAGCCGAGGATCACCTGGGTGTCAGCCGTCGCCGCATCGACGGCCTCGGCGACGTGCCCGTGTTCGCGGTGCACGCGTCCCCCGCTCTGATCGCCTTCGTCGCGACCCGTGGGGCATTCGGCGATCCGCCGGACATCGTTCTGTCGGGGATCAACCACGGGCCGAACACCGGTGCAGCAGTGCTGCATTCGGGCACCGTCGGGGCCGCGCTCACCGCATGCACACACGGACTCGTCGGCATGGCGGTCTCGCTGGCCACCGTCGACCCCCAACACTGGGACACGGCCGAGAAGGTGGCCGAGGCGGCCGTCGGATGGATTGTCGACAACGGCAGAACGGACGCGATCCTCAACGTCAACATTCCCGACGTGCCCCCCGACCGACTGCGGGGAGTCAAAGCCGCACCACTGGCCAGATTCGGCGCCGTGCAGGCGGAGATCGGCGATCAGGGAGAGGATTTCGTGACCATCCGATTCGACGCTATCCGCGCCGAGGAGGACGACGACAGCGACGCCGGCCTGGTCGCCAGAGGCTGGGCCACAGCGACACTTCTCCGACCGCCGTGCAGCGTGGACGATGCCGACCTGTCCTCGCTCGAAACCGGATCGTAGGCGGCCACCGAGGCCGACCCGCGAGTGATGAACGGCCGAGCTCGGAGGCTGGCGCTACCGGTTCTAGGTGCGTCCGCGCAGAATGGATCGCCAGTACAGGTGCGGAAGTGCGTACCGGTCGAACGCCCAGGCGATGCGTCGTGGCTTCACCGGGTCGAGGAACGACGGTAGCGACGAAGAAATAGCGCCGCTCCTGTCGAACTCGCCCGCGATGAGAGTGTGGGAATCCACCGGCACCGGTGCAACGGTGTACCCGTCGTACGACGACGGTTCCTCGCCGCCCCTTGCGGCCAGAATGTTGTCGACCAGAATCGAAACCTGTTGTCGCAAGCCGCCTCCCGAAGGATCGGTGTCGATGGCTGCGCCGTCCCCGACCGCCCACACGTTGCTGTGTCGAAGGTGTTGAAAGGTACGGGAGTCGATGTCGACGAGGCCGTGCGGAGTACGGCCGGTCAAACCGGTGCCGTCGAGCCACTTCTGTCCGCGAAAGGGCGGAACGAGATGCAGGAAATCGTAGTCGATGTCCTCGGCCGAACCGTCCGGGCCGGTAGCGGTGAGACTGCGCTGCTCGGGCCGAAGCGACGTGACCGCAGTGCCGTGGAGGACGCGGACACCGAGTTCGTCCAACTTGCCCAGAAGCCGGTCGTCCAGGTCCGGTACGCCCAGCAAGCGAGGGCGGTCCACCACGAGAGTGATGCTGATTCCGGGCATCCGGCCGTCGCGTAACCACTGCGCCGCAGCGAGAAACAGGGGCTTGATTGTCGTGCCGGTGCAACTGACGGGCGCACGGGGAACGGTGAACACGGCATGACCGCCCGTGGGCATCGCCTGCACCGAGCGCCAGGTCTTCTCGGCGAGGTCGACGTAATTGCTTGCTACCTCGGGAGATCGGAGGGCCTCGTCGATGCGGCCCAGAGCGTCGTGGTCGGGTACCAGGCCCGTTCCGAGTACGAGATCGCGATACCCGTACCGGCGACCGGACGTCGTCGTGACGATGCGCGCATCCGGGTCGATCGTGGTAGCCGATTCTTCGATCCAGGTGCACTTCTTCGGCGTGACCGACCGCTGGGTTTTCTCGGTGGAGCGCAACGGAGCTTGGCCCGCGCCGACATACGACAGTAGGGGGCGATACGTGTGCACCCTCTGAGGTTCGACGATCGCAACATCGTTGACGCCCTTGCGATTCAACCGCGCAGCGGCGCTGATTCCTGCATTACCGCCGCCGATGACCACTACGTCGAAATAGCGGTCCACCAAGCTCGTGTTCGCCGAAGGAGGGTGACCGTCGTGTTGGGTGTGGACCATTCTTCGGGATACCCGGCTAGGGCCGTCGGAAACCTCACCGGGCAATGCGTTGATACCGACGACATCGGCCCGCGTGCAGTGCACGCGGGCCGATCGGTCTTCGAGAACAGGTCAGTCGACCGAGATGACTTCCTTGGCGATCGCTGCCACTCGAGTTTGCGCAGCCGATACGACTCCATGGCGATTCTTGTGTGCCTCTTCGAAGGCCAACACCGTGCGCACATCGCGCGGCTCGGTGAGGTCCTTGATGGCCGCGACGGACTCCGAGACGTTCAATGACTCGTAGTCCGCAATCGGTAGCTCGTCCGCATCGAGAACTCCTGCGGCGGATCGAGCCGAGTGGATGGCGTCCGCGACACCGTCGGCACCTTCCTCGCGGGTGACGTCCTCCGCGGCTTCGAGGGCAGCGTTGCGGCTCGCGGTCAAAGTTCGCGACGCGACGTCGCCCGCATGTGCTCCGCGCCCGAGCAGTTCGGAAAGCCTGCTGGGGGTGGTGCGCGCGGCATCGAGCGCGCGATCCAGTCCTCGAGCGGACCACGAGGCCGGGACGTTGACGAGCTTGACGGCGCTGCCCGCCGCGGCCTGCAGCGGGGTGCGACGCAGTGCAGCCGGGCCTCCGAGTGCGTCCTCGGCGAGGACGGTCTCGAGCCATTCGACCGTAGCGCTGTGTGCCGTGATGAGGCGCTTCGACAACGCGATCACGGCGGGCTCGTTGTCCGCAGTTGCCAGAGCTTTGATGTACTTCGAGCGGCCCAAGAGCTGCTGCTCGAGTGCCAGGTCACCCAGGAGGGCCTCGTCGAAAGGTTGTGCCTGCTCGGCGAGGGACTTGAAGAGTGCGAGGGTGCGGCCGACGAAGGGTCCCACGACGTCGGGCAAGTCGCCCAAGTCGCGCAGCGTCTCTTCGATCTCTTCGGCACGTGCACGGCCGTTGGCCGCGTTCTGCATCAACTCGGTACGTACAGCTTCCGTACGCGCCTGGGCAACACGAGTCTCGGCGATCTGGATTTCGGTATTGGTCAGCTGCAGTACGGCCCGCAACTGTGCGAGCAGGGTGGGTGTAGCCATCTTGCGCTCCTAATCGTTGAGTGGGTCGTCTGTATGTGCCACCACAGTCGAAATCGGCACTGGACGTCGTGTTACCCACGAGTAGGAGCCTCAAACACCAGGTCGCGAATCAGTTCATCGGGGTTCCGCCGGTCACTGCGATGGTTTCGCCCGTGATGTAGCTCGATTCCCCCGACGCGAGAAAGACGTAGGCCGGCGCCAGTTCAACGGGCTGACCTGCACGTCCGAGAGGAACCTGCTCCCCGAACTGCCCGTACTTGTCCGCAGGCATCGTCGCCGGTATCAAGGGCGTCCAGATCGGTCCGGGTGCGACGGCATTCACACGGATGCCCTTCGGCGCGAGCTCCGACGCCAGCCCCTTCGTGAACGCGATGATGCCGGCCTTCGTAGTCGCGTAGTCGAGTAACTCGGGGGAGGGGTTCGAACCCTGAATCGACGTCGTGTTGATCATGGTAGACCCCGGTTCCATCACCGCTGCCGCCCGTTTCGACAACCAGAAAAGCGCGTACAGGTTGGTCTTGAGAACGCGGTCGAACTGCTCGGTGGTGATGTCTGCGATCCCGCCCATCTGTGCCATCTGAAATGCCGCGTTGTTGACGAGAATGTCCAGACCGCCCAGTTGCTCGCGGGCCGAATCGAACAGTTCGATGC
>NZ_JBAWFH010000412.1:0-4523 GCF_049591685.1 Rhodococcus sp. (in: high G+C Gram-positive bacteria)
GCGCAGACGTCAACGGGCCGACTGCGATTGCGCTGTACACCGTGGCAATGGTGTTCGTGCTCCTCGCGCTCTACGTTGCGGCCGTCGTCACCGCCAACACGTTCTCGACCATCGTCGCGGGTCGAACCAAAACCATTGCCCTGGTGCGGCTTCTCGGCGCATCCGGGCGAGAACTGCGCCGGTCCGTCTCCCGCGAAGGCCTGTCCGTCGGCCTGCTCGGCGGTCTCGTCGGACTCGTCGTCGGAATCGCCCTGAGCCACCTGACACGAGCGGTGGCCGTCGCGGCCGACAAACTCCCCGACGTCGACTACACCGTTGTTCAGCCTCTCGTGGCGCTGCTTGTGGTCATCGTCTTCGTCACCACCTGGCTCGCGTCGTACGTCGGCGCGAAGCGCGTACTCGAGGTGACGCCCATCCAGGCCACCGGCGCCGTCGTGGAATCACCCGGAGGCAACGACTCGAGACGGGTCCGAACGACGTTGGCAATAGTGCTGATCGGCGGCGGGTTCGTACTGCTCGGCCTCGGCGCCGTGATCGGATCGATCACCCCGCTCGGTGTCCTCGTCGCATTCTTCGGCGGCGCTGCATCGTTCACCGGCATCCTGGTGGGCGCGCATCGCATCGTGCCCTGGATTCTCCGGACGGTCGGCCGGGCATTCGGCGACACACCCGCGTCGCGACTCGCTTCGGCGAACGCCACCCGCTATCCCGAACGCAGCACCCGGACCGCGATGGGCCTTCTCATCGGCGTCACGCTCGTCGTGACGTTCGCGGTAGCGATGTACAGCTACCGCGACATGCTGCAGGAGGAATACAGCGACGAATCGCTGGATCAGGTGTTGACGGTGACCGTCGGGATCATGACCGGCCTGATCGGCTTCTCCGGCGTCATCGCCGCCGTCGGAATGGTCAACAATCTCTCCCTGAGCATCATGCAGCGCACCCGCGAACTCGGGCTCCTGCGTGCACTCGGGTTCACCCGCAAGCAGATTCGAGGAATGATCGTGTCGGAAAGTGCACAGATGGTGATCGCATCGATGGGGTTCGGTCTGCTCCTCGGCATCGTGTACGGCTGGGCCGCAGCACAATCTCTGCTCGGATCGATCGCGCAGTCGGGCTTTCAGCTGCCGACGCTGCCCTGGGCAGTCATCGCCGGCACCGTGCTGTGTGCCGCGCTGCTCGCACTCGGTGCGTCACTGGTGCCGTCGCGACGCGCCAACTCCATCTCCCCCGTCGTCGCACTGTCCGACGCCTGAGTTTCCCAGCGCTACGCGCCGCAGCCCTACTTGCCCCTGCGTGCGAGTACCAGCGCGAAACGATCCTGCTCGTCCGTCCAGAACTCGTCGATGTGGAAACCCGCATCGACGAGTTCTGCTTCGATGCCGTCGCGGCCGAACTTCGCCGAGATTTCCGTGCGGAGTTCCTCTCCCTCGTCGAAGGTGATATCGAGATCGAGGTCCTCGATGCGCACGTGCTGCGCGGTTTTCGCACGAAGTCGCATCTCGATCCACTCGCTCTCGGAATTCCACAGCGCCACATGCTCGAACGCCTCGAGGTCGAAGTTGGCCCCGAGCCGGTCGTTGAGCACCGACAGGACGTTGGCGTTGAACCGAGCCGTCACACCTGCCGCGTCGTCGTAGGCCGGGACGAGGATGTTCTCGTCGATGACCAAGCCGACTCCCAGCAACAGGAATTCACCGTCGATCAACGCATCTGCGATGTCCGCCAGGAACTCCGCTCGTTCCCCGGGAATCAGATTGCCCAGCGTTCCACCGAGAAACGCGATGGTGCGTCGCCCGTCGGCGGGGAGATTCTGCAACGTATCGGTGAAATCACTGACGATGCCCTGCACGTCGAGCGAAGGGAATTCGTTCGAAATCTGCACGATCGCACCTTCGAGAGCCGACGGCGACACGTCCTGCGGAACGTAGCGATGCAACGACCCGTGCTCGACGCCTGCGCTCAACAGCAACCGTGTCTTTTCCGAGGAACCCGAACCCAGCTCGACGAGTATGGGCGCATCGGTACGTTCGGCGATGTCCGTGGCATGCGCTTCGATGAGCGCGCGTTCGGTGCGCGTCGGGTAGTACTCCGGCAGTTCGGTGATCTGCTCGAACAGTTCGCTTCCGGTGGCGTCGTAGAACCACTTGGGCGAGACCCATTTCGGCGTTGCCGTCAGACCGAGACGTGCGTCCGAACGCAGGTCGTCCAGCAGCTTGTCGGGCGAGATGTGAACGTCCAGCGTGATATCGGGCACGGTTCTCCTTCAGTCGAGTTCGATGATGTCGAGGTCACTGATGTTCGAGGTCACTGATGTTCGAGGTCACTGATGTCGACGCTCCCGGGTTTGGCGACGACGAACTTGTGGTCTTCGATGGCCACCCAGTGCGCATCGTCGTCCAGGGGTTCCGACGCAATGACGACCGAGTCGTCGGAACGCAGAACGGACAGCGAGTGATGAACCGCGGTGGCGAAGAGCGTGTTTCCGTCGCTGAGCAGCAGGTTGAGTCGAGCCCGCGGCGACGCCGACAGCACACGCGCGGTCAGCATGCGCAGGGCCTTTTCCGGCTCGTGCGACCGAAGCAGGTGCCGCAGAGCAATCCACAGGGCCGCAGAATCGCTCGGCGCAGGCATCGTCAACACGTCGGCGGGCGGCACCTCCGCGACGACGTCGACGAGAGTGTCGGGCCAGCCGAACACGACGCCGTTGTGACTGAAAGCCCAGGTGTCGTCCGTGAACGGCGCACATGCGCTGCGCTCCACCGGCATTCCGACGGTGGCCGACCGGACCGCCGCGACGACGGCGGTGGCGTCGACCCCGCCGAGTACGTCCTCGACGATCGGATCGGACCAGATGGGCATCGCATTGCGATAGCTGCGCACGACGTCACCGTTCCACCACGCGGCGCCGAACCCGTCGGCGTTGATGGTGCCGCCCCCACGCATGTCCTTCGGCGCCCACGACTGCACCCGTAGCGAATTGGTGCCCCCGGTGAGCAGTTCTCCGACGGACCGGCTGGGCCCGAGGTAGCCCAGATGCCTACACATCCGCTACGTCCCGCGCGCATCTGAACCCAGCGAAGATCTGACGCCTGATCGGGTGGTCCCAGTTGCGGAACGTCCCACGGCACGCCACTTCGTCGGTGCCGAACGAGCCACCGCGCAACACCTTGTAATCGCCGCGGAGAAACACTTCGGAGTATTCGGCGTAGGGGAACGGCTCGAAGCCCGGGTACGGCTCGAAGTCCGAGGACGTCCACTCCCACACATCGCCGATGAGCTGTTGAACACCCTGGGCGGACGCACCCGCGGGATACGCACCGACTTCGGCGGGTTCGAGGTGGCGTTGGCCGAGATTGGCGTGCGCTTCGGTGGGTTCGGTGTCGCCCCACGGATACTTGCGGACCGTGCCCGTCGACGGATCGAACCGCGCAGCCTTCTCCCATTCGGCCTCGGTGGGAAGACGCTTGCCCGCCCACCGCGCATACGCCTGCGCCTCGTAGAAGCACACGTGCACCACCGGCTGCTCCGGCCGCAGCTTCGCCGTCACCCCGAACGCGCGGCGCCACCACGAGCCGTCGGAGTCGCGCTCCCAGAACTGCGGAGCACGTAGACCTTCGGTAGTTCGGTGCGCCCAGCCGCGCTCGGTCCACAACTCGCGGCGGTCGTAGCCACCCTGCTCCACGAACTCCACGTACTGCCCGTTGGTGACGGGTGCGACATCGAGGGCGAACGTGGGCACATACACCGAATGCGCCGGCCGCTCGTTGTCCAAGGCCCAGGGGTCGAGCGTGGTGCCCATCGTGAACTCGCCGCCCTCGACGATGACCTCGCCCTCTGCTCGCACCTGCGCCCTCGGCGGTTCCGGCGCAGTCAATACCGCAGGGCCCGTACGCAATTGATGGGTCGCGAGCATCGTCTCGTCGTGCTGCTGCTCGTGCTGCGCGACCATCCCGAATGCGAACCCGTCACGTTCGAGCCTGCGACCGTCCAACGGGCTCGCACCGAGCACGTCCCACACCTTGGAGCGCACCTCCGCCACGTACGCCCTGGCCTCGTCGGGCGAAAGCAACGGCAGCGACGGCCTGCTCGACCGTGAGTGCTTGAACGCGTCGTACAACTCGTCGATGTCCTGCCGCACCGGGTCACGGCCACCCACGTCCCGGACGAGCCACAGCTCCTCCTGATTGCCGATGTGTGCGAGGTCCCAGACGAGGGGGCTCATCAGCGGCGAGTGCTGAGCGAGCAGATCTTTCTCTTCGACGCTCTCGGTGAGGGCGGCGCTACGAGCCCGACTGCGGGTGAGAACGGCTTCGACCTTGCTTCTGAGCTGCTCGGTGCTTGTCACGCCGGCTCCCTGTCCGTCGATGAGTTGGTCAGTAAGGACGCTGTGGGTGGGTCTCCTCGGCGGCAACGCATCGCTGCGGCGGTGAGGATGTCACTGTGCTCGGGCGAGCGCTCTGCCGCGAGGTGTAGCAACGCCTCCGCTGTAGTTCGCAACCCATCGTCGGCGAGCCCTACGC
>NZ_JBAWFH010000413.1:0-12255 GCF_049591685.1 Rhodococcus sp. (in: high G+C Gram-positive bacteria)
GAGTGCGCATCGCTCGAGTTCTGGAACCGATGGGTCTCCTGCGGGATCGCCGACAGTCCGCTCGGTAATTCATTCGAACAGTAGACACCCTTTATCCAGGGAGGTTGACGCACAATGGCTTCATGGAAACACTGCCGAGCCGCCGGTGGGTGTTGCATGTCGACATGGATCAGTTCATTGCGGCTGTCGAGGTGCTGCGTCATCCGGAGCTTGCGGGCAAGCAGGTGGTTGTCGGGGGTCGAGGAGATCCAACCGAGCGCGGGGTGGTGTCGACGGCGTCGTACGAGGCGCGGGCTTTCGGGGTGCGTTCGGGGATGCCGTTGCGGGTGGCGGTGCGCAAGCTCCCCGACGCGATCTTTCTGCCCGTCGACGGCGATGCGTACAACGCTGCGTCGCATACCGTCATGGAGGCGTTGCGGAGTCTCGGCGTCGTGGTCGAGGTGCTGGGGTGGGACGAGGCGTTCCTCGGCGTGGAGACCGACGACCCCGTCGCGTTCGCTCGGCGGGTGCACGATGCGGTCTACGATGCGTCGGGTCTGCATTGCTCGGTCGGTATCGGCGACAACAAGTTACGGGCCAAGACCGCCACCGATTTCGGTAAGCCGCAGGGCATCTACACGCTCACGGCGGCCAATTGGTTCGAGATCATGGGGGAGCGGTCCACCGAAGCGTTGTGGGGAATTGGCAAGAAAACTGCGAAGAAGCTTGCGGCACTTGGCATCACGACGGTTACCGAGCTTGCTGCTACCGACGACGAGGTGCTTGCGGCTTCGTTCGGCCCGAAGACCGGACCGTGGATCGGCACCAAGGGCCGCGGCGTCGACCTGTCACCGGTGTCTGCCGAGCCGTGGGTTGCCCGCTCGCACAGTCGCGAGACCACGTTTCAGCAGAACCTCGACGACTGGATGGCCATCACCGACGAGGTCCGACGCCTGTCGATGAAGGTCCGTGACGACCTGCTGGCCGAAGACCGGCAGGCAGTACGCGTCACGCTCAAGGTTCGGTACGCGCCCTTCGAAACCCACACCACCACAGCGGCGCTCGCAGAACCGACGTTCGATCCCGTCGTCATCTCGGACGCTGCCGCCGCTTTGGTCGACAGGTTCGATCACTCGCGCGCTGTCCGGTTGATGGGGGTGCGGCTGGAGATGACGCCGCCGTTGGGTCAGACCGCGGCGAACCGCGCGGGCGAAGAGCCCGGCACCTGAGCGACGACATCGCGCGCGACGAGGTGGCGCAGGTGAGCGGCGGCTTCGGAGAGGGCCATCGTCTTGCCCAGCGGTGAGATGTCGCTCCACGGCTTGTACCACTCCATTCGCTCCGCAACCTGCCAGACGGTGATCTCGTCGTCGGCGAATGCCGCGGACAGGTGCTCGAGTCGCTCCTCGTGGTGTTTTACCAGTTCGGCTGCGCGTGCGGATACGTCGCCGATTTCGATACCGTGAGCGCCGAGCCCGCGGGTGACGTTCATCGTTTGCACTCGGTTCAAGGAGCTCATGAATTCGGCAAGCGCGTCGCGTTCCTCGAGTGGGTAGACGAAGTTGCCGACGTGGGGTGTCGTCTTCTGAAGCACGTGGTCGCCGGTAAACATCACGTCGGCGTCGGCTAGGTGAAAGCAGACGTGTCCGGGGGTGTGACCGGGAGTGGTCACGGCACGCAGTTCCCGTCCGGTGAGTGCGATGGCTTGGCCGTCGACGAGTAGACGGTCGGGCTCGGACTCAGGGCCGGTGGGCGGCTGCAGTCTGATGTTCTGCCAAGCAGCGATGTCCGACTCGGGCGCCCCTGCGGCCGCCATGTTCGATGCTTCTCGGGCGAACCATTCGTCGCCTCGGGGTGCGATCATGCCACGGAACTGCGAGTGGTCGGCCTCGTGCATGGCAATCCAGGCGCCGGAGGCCTGTCGTACCCGCCCGCACAGCCCGATGTGGTCGGGATGGAAGTGTGTTAGAACGACGCCCTCGACGTCGGATATCGAGTGGCCGATCGCGTCGAGGCCGGAGGTCAGCCCGTGCCAGGCGTTGTCGTCGTCCCAGCCTGCGTCGACGAGTACGAGTCCCCCGGGAGACTCCAGGGCGTAGACCAGTGTGTGCCCCAGTGGGTTGTCGGTGATGGGTACCGGAATTCGGTAGATGCCGTCACCGATTGCCGCTGCGTCGCTCATCGCTGCCTCGTTGCTTGGTCCAAGTAATGAGTTCTTGTCTCCATACTGGACGCCAGGCCCGGCGGGCCGACAACGGGGTCGTGCTCACGCGGAAATACCGCGAAACTCAGCGGCGGCGCCACTCGATGGCGGGACAGGTATCCATGACCATCGGAACGCCCGCCGCGATCGTCCGGTCGAAGGCCGCCTCGTCGATCACCCCGAGTTGGAACCACACGGCCTTGGCTCCGACGGCCACGGCTTCGTCGGCGAATTGGCCGGCGGCGTCGGAACGACGGAACACGTCGACGACGTCGATGGGAAACGGCACATCGGCCAGGCTGGGGTAACCCTGCTCGCCGAGGACGGTGGGTGCGCTCGGATGGATGGGCACGATGCGCTTACCACGCTGCTGGAGCAGGCCCGCGATCTCGTATGCGGTGCGCGTGGGATCGCCGGACAATCCGACGATGGCCCAGGTCTCCAGATCGTCGAGCATCAAGTCGACCGACTGTTTCTCTTGCCACGAAGTCATGGAGAAACGCTACACCCGGCCGGAGCGTGCGCGCAGGACCTGCCAGGCCCCGGTGCACCACAGCGACCAGACCACGAGCAGCGGTTGGAACAGCAGGCGGATCCCCCGTGCTGTATCGGTGTCGAGCCCGAATGCGTCCGTGTGCGTGACGAATTGGGAGATGTTGCCGGGAAACACGGCCACGAAGAACGCCGCGACTATCCAGCCCACGGCCGCCCGCCTGCGAACGACGAGGATCAGGGCGAGACCGAGAACGATTTCGACGACGCCGGACGCGAGGACGACGAAGTCCGCGTTCACCGGCACCCACGTCGGCACCTGGGCTTGGAACTCCCTGCGAGCCCAGAACAGGTGGCTCAGGCCGGCGAACAGGAGAAACGAGCCCAGGACGAGTCGAGCGATGGTCTTCATGCCCCCATCGTCCTCTCCACCCACATCGTCCTCTGTGCGCAGACCGGGCAGAGACGGGAGTCCACCCCGCGGCGGCAGACTCCCGTCTCGGCACGCGTCAGCCGCGCGCGGCGAACTCCGTCAGCTGTTCCACGACGAATGCGTGATCTTCCCGATGGGGGAGTCCCGAAACGCCCACGAACCCGACTACCCCGACGCCGGTGACGTGGATCGGCACGACTCCTCCGGCGGCGGCGTAGTCGCCGACGGGCAGCCGGGACTGGGTGTCGAAGTCGCGCCCGGTGGACTCGAAGAACTCGAGGACTGCCATCGAGCTACGGCCGTAACGGCCGGCCGACGCCATCTTTCGCGCCAACCACTGATCGTTCTCCGGGTAGGAGCCGGGAAGCGCAGCATGGAATGCCCGTTGCTGCCCGTGTTCAACGCCGATCACGAGTGGAAGTCCGCGCGCCGCGGCCACCTCTCGCATCTTGCACCCCAGCGCCCATGCGTCGTCGTAGTTGAATTGGTCCAGACAGATCGGCTGTGCGTCGCTCATGCGGTCGAGGATGCGAGCCAGATGTTCAGTTCACCGTCGACGGCGTACTGATCGATCTCGGCCAGGTCGTCGGCCGAGAATTCGGGACTCGTCAGCGCGAGCACACTGTCGGCCAGTTGGCTGGGGCGGGACGCGCCGACGAGTACCGACGACACCTGGGCCGAGCGCAGAACCCACGCGAGGGCCATCTGGGCCAACGGCTGCCCCCGACGTTCGGCGATCTTGTTGAGCGCTGCGACGTTGTGCAGGTTCTTCTCCGACAGCATTCCGTCTCGCAGTGTCTTTCCCTGCGTGGCGCGCGAGCCCTCGGGGATCCCGTTGAGGTACTTGGTGGTGAGCAGGCCCTGCGCGAGCGCGGAGAACGCGATGCAACCGATACCTTCGGCGGCGAGCACGTCGAGAAGTGACGGTTCTCCGTCTTCCACCCACCGGTTGAGCAACGAGTACGACGGCTGGTGGATGGCGAGCGGCGTTCCGAGTTCGCGCAGCAGCCCGGCCATCTCGACGGTTCGTGCTGCGGAGTACGACGAGATTCCGGCGTAGCGAGCTTTGCCCGAACGCACTGCGGTGTCGAGTGCGCGTGCCGTTTCTTCCATCGGGGTGTTCGGGTCGTAGCGGTGGCTGTAGAAGATGTCGACGTAATCCAGGCGCAGACTCTTCAGCGAGTGTTCGAGACTGCCGAGCAGGTATTTGGAACCTCCGCCGCGGCCGTACGGTCCGGGGAAGAAGTCGTAGCCCGCCTTGGTGGAGACGACGATCTCGTCGCGGAGATTCGAGAAGTCCTCTGCGAGAATGCGTCCCACGTTCTTCTCGGCGGATCCCATCGGGGGACCGTATCCGTTCGCGAGGTCGAAATGCGTGATGCCCAGGTCGAAGGCTGCGCGAACGATGTCGCGCTGTTTCTGGATCGGGGTGTCGTCGCCGAAGTTGTGCCACATTCCCAGGGATACGGCGGGTAGCAGTAGGCCTGAGGTGCCGACGGGACGGTAGTCCATCGAGTCGTAGCGAGTCGGCGCCGGGGTGTAGGCGTCGTTCAACCGAGAATGCATGTGTGAATGGCTCCTATCGAGCTGTGAAGAGGTCGGACAACAGGGTGATCTGTGCGTCGTCCTCGAGGGCAGAGCCGACTGCGACGACGTCGGCACCTGCAGCGAGGTAGTCGGCGGTGTTTCGTGCGTTCATGCCGCCCGTAGCGACGAATTTCATCGACGGGAACGGTCCCTTCATCGCCGCGAACCAGTCGGTTCCCAGCACCGATGCGGGGAACGCCTTGACCCAACCGAGGCCGAACGCGGCTGCTTGCTGGATGTCGCTGCCAGTGGCGACCCCGGGGAGGTGCGGCATGCCTGCGTCGACGCTCGCGCGGGTGACCACCGGATCGAATCCCGGTGCGACGGTGAAGGATGCACCGGCCTCGCGTGCCGTAGCGACGAGTTCTGCGGTCACGACGGTTCCTGCGCCGACGGTCATGCCTCGCGCGGCTGCCGCGTCCACCACAGCGGCCAGTGCCTCGACTGCGTCGGGGGACTGGATCGGTACCTCGATGGCAGTGATTCCGGCGTCCCATCCGCGGTGGGCGAGTTCGACGGTTCGTGCGGGGGTGAATCCACGCAGGATCGCCATCACCGGTGTTCGTGAGAATGCTTCGTCGAACCAGGAGTTCATGGTCTCCATCCGAGCTCCTTCGATATGTTGTCGGTTACGGCCTGTAGGTCGGGCAGCAACACTTCGAGTGCCGCGAGATCGGCGCGGCCTTTCAGGGCGGTAACGGATACAGCAGCGACGACGCGACTTCCGGCGTCGCGGATGGGCATGGCGACGCAGTTGACGTAGTCCTCGTATTCGGCGTCGTCGACCGACCATCCCCGTTCGGAGACGACGGCAAGCTCCGCGTCGAACTGTTCCCGCGAGGTGATGGTGGTCGAGGTGTGGGATACGAAGTCCGCCGCCTTCATGACGGAATCGACCACATCGGGTGGCTGAAACGCGAGTATTGCTTTGCTGACGCCGGCCGTGTGCAGGCAAACCGGCGCACCGATCTGCGAGAACAACTTGATCATGCCCGGTTGTTCGATCTTGTCCACGTACACGATTCGTTCGCCCTCGAGTGCGGCCAGATGCACCGTGTGCGAGCACTGTTCGCCGAGTCCGACGAGGTAGGGCCGTGCGACGTTGGCAAAGTCGAACTGCTCGCGCGCGGAGTTGGCGAGACCTGCCAGCCGGTAGCCGACGCTGTACTTACCGTCGCTGCGCTTGCGCGTCAGGCCCGAATCGGTGAGCGTTTGCAAGACTCTCAGGGCGGTGGACCGGTGAACGTCGAGATGTGCCGCGACCTCACTCTGCGTTCGTGGCTGGATTGCCACGAACTCCAATATCTCGATGGCGCGTTCGACGCTCTGCGACATGGACTACTCCTTCGGACTGGCAAAAATCAGGCATCGAGCTCGGCGGTGGGTACGAAATCGTTGGTGCTCGACAATGCGCGCGCCGCGAGATCGTGTCCCAGGGACAGTCTTCCGTGAGCATCCTTGCCGTTGGACAGGCCCGACAGGTATCCGGCAGCGAAAGCATCCC
This sequence comes from Rhodococcus sp. (in: high G+C Gram-positive bacteria), assembly GCF_049591685.1. GTDB lineage: Bacteria > Actinomycetota > Actinomycetes > Mycobacteriales > Mycobacteriaceae > Rhodococcoides. Next base: position 6,199 of record NZ_JBAWFH010000413.1, read on the forward strand.
CCGCGCCGACGACCTCGACGACGTCGACCTGGCGGGCAGGCACGAATTCTGTACCGGTGACACTGAACTCCGTTGCTCCGATGTCACCGTCCTTGACGACGAGTGTGCCCACTCGATGCGGTTCGGACCGAACGAGTTCGGCGACGGACGCGGCATCGGTGGTGGACCACAGGGTGGCCGCCTCGTCCCTGCCGACGAAGACTATGTCGGCCCGACGGGCGAGATCGAGAAGAACGGGTGCGGCGCGTTCGACCTCCCACACTCCTGGGCGGTAGTTGACGTCGAAGGAGATACGCGTCGTGGATCCCGCACACAAATCGAACAGTGCGTTCATCATCTCCGCGCACGAATCGGACAGGCCGGCATTGATTCCGGAGACGTGGACGATGGACACCTCGCGCAACGGCAGGCCGTCGAGCGTGGCCGGCGACATCCGCGACGCCGCCGATCCGCGCCGGTAGTAGTGCACCGTCGTCACGCCGTCGTCGGGGTCTTTGAAGTACACCCCGGTCGGGGCGTCGTCGCGCATCGTCACGAACGACGTGTCGACGCCGTGGGAGGCGATCTCGTCGACGATGCGTCGTCCCAGCGGGTCGTTGCCGACGTAGCTGGCCCACGCCACGCTGTGGCCTTGCTCGACGAGGTAGAGCGCCACCGTGGATTCCGCCCCGCCCATGTGCAGGCTGAACAAATCTGCCGACGCCAACGGCACGGCGTCGACCGGTGCCACGAGAGTCATCGTTTCGCCGATGCAGAGGATCTCAGGCATCGACCTTGTCCTTCGAGCTGCGGCGGCCCTTCTCGAGCGCTGTCCGGATGTGCGGCCCGACGATCGCGAGGGCACTCAGCACCAGCAGGCCCACGGCGATGGCACTCGTGTAGATGCTCGCCGGGCCGTCGATGAGGAACGCGCGACGAATGTTGCTCTCGGCCAGCGGTCCGAGGATGAGACCGAGGACGAGCGGGCCGGCCGGGAAGCCGTTGCGTCGCAGCGCGAGTCCGAGCAGACCGAACGCGAGCATGAGACCCACGTCGAAGGCGCTGTTCTGTACCGCGTAGGTGCCCACCATGCAGAACGTGATGATGACTGCCCACAGGTACTGCTGCGGGAGATCGAGCAGTTTGACGACTCCACGCATGCGCACCAGAGCGAGTGCAAGTGCGGCGAACGTCGCCAGCAACATGATGCCGGCCAGGCTGTACACGAGTTCGGGCGATTCGACGAACAGTGCGGGACCGGGCTGCAGCCCCCAGATGATCATCGAACCGATCATGACGGCCATGACCGCATCGCCGGGTACTCCGAGCGCCAGGGTGGTCGTCACGGAACCGCCCATGGTGGCGGTGCTCGCGGTGTCCGCCGCAGCGAGACCTTCGAGGGATCCCTTGCCGAACTTCTCGGGTGTCTTCGACGATCGACGCGCCTGGTCCCAGGCGACGACTCCCGCGATGTCTCCGCCTGCAGCGGGAACGACACCGACGATTGCGCCGACGCCGGAGCCGATGAGAGCGGGTTTGAGTAGCTCTCGGCGTTCCTTCTTGTTGGGCCACCACTTGCCGAGCTGGGTGATCGGCGTCGGAACGAGGGTCGGGTGCCGGGAAATCATCTGATTGAACACCTCGGCGATACCGAACAAGCCGACGATAGCGGCGATGAACGGGATTCCGGAGCTGAGTTCGTTCAGTCCGAATGTGAATCGCCCGTCGCCGGTGATCGGATCGCGGCCGATGGTTCCGAGGAGCAATCCCAGAACGCCCGCGAACAGACCCTTCGCGACACGCCCTCCGGACACCCCGATCATCATCGTCATGCCGAAGACCACGAGGGCGAACATCTCTGCCGGCCCGAATTCGAGTGCGATGCTCGCAATCGGCTGTGCGGCGAAGATGAGGATGCAGATGCCGATCACGGAGCCGACGGCCGACACCAGCGCCGAGCTCGTCAGCGCTATGCCTGCACGGCCCTGCTTTGCCAGGGGAAAGCCGTCGAATGTCGTGGCGATGGAGGCCGGTGTTCCCGGGGTGTTGATGAGGATTGCGGGCACCCGGTCACCGAATTGTGCTGCGACATAGATGGACAGCAGGACCGACAAGCCCTGAAGTGGTTCCAGTGTCAGGGTGAAGCCTGCGGCGAGCGCGACGGCCATCGCCGCGGTGATGCCGGGGATTGCTCCGACGAGGGTGCCGAGGAGAACACCGATCAGCAGGCAGAGACCGATGCTGGGGTCGAGTAGTGCGCCGAGACCGTCGGCGAACGCGCTCACAGCGGAACCTGCAGCAGGAGACCGAAGATCGACCACAGAAGAAATGTGGTGACGACCGGAAAGATCACCAGGGCCTTGACGCCGCGTCCGCCTGCGACGGCCACGAGGCCCGCCAGCAGGAAGATGGTGACCGCGCGGAAATCGAAGAACTGCCAGGCGAAGCCGTAGGCGGCGATGAGCGCCAGCGTAGCGACGAGGACGACGCCGCCCGACTTGGTGATCGGGGGTTCGTCGGAGGTGATCCGCTCGAGTATTGCCTGGACGATAAGGATGAGGCCGATGACGACCATGGCGATCGAGAGTGCAGTGGGCCACCACCGCGGTCCGAACGACTGACCTTCCCTGCCGACTTCGATTGCAGCAGCGGCGAAGTAGACGCCGACGCCGAAGGCGATGACTACGATCCCGGTAGCGATTTCGTAGAGGCGGCTGTTGGGGGCGCGATCGGTGGCGTTTACCGAGTCACCACCGTCCTCGACGGTCGTGACGGGAATGTGTGAGGTGGTCACTGCTGGCCTGCCAGCTGCTCGAACCGATCGGACTCGGATCCGACGAAGGTGCTGGTCTCGTCCGCCGAGCGGTACATCGGCAGGTTGCCGCCGGACTCGATCAGCTCCACGTACTCGGTGCTCGCGGAGGCTTTCTCGATCGCGTCTTCGAGGGTGGTTGCCACTTCTTCGGGTAGGCCGGTCGGGGCGGCGATCACTGCCCAGCTACCGATGACGACGTCCTGGCCGAGTTCGGTGGCGGTGGGAACACCGGGGAGTGCCGGTGCCGGTTCGTCGGTGAACACTGCCAGCACTCGAAGACGACCGTCTGCGTGTGCGGGCGCCGTCTCGCCGATGCCGGCAACGACTGCATCGACCTGGGAGCCGATTGCTGCGGTGACTGCCGGTGCACCACCGTCGAAGGGAACTCCGGTGAACTCGACGTCGGCAACGCGGCCGAGTTCCAAAGCTCCTGCTTCCCAGATGGATCCGGGTCCGGCGTTCGAGACGGTGACGGAGCCGGGCTCGGCCTTGGCTGCGGCGATCAGGTCGTCGAGCGTCTGGAATGGGCTGTCCGCGGGGACCGCGATGGTGCCCGGCTGAGAGTTGACCTGGCCCAGGAAGTCGTACGCGGCAGGATCCGTCGAGTAGCCCTGGTGGCCGAGCAGGCTCACCTCGACGGGGAGCACGCCGATGGTGTAGCCGTCGGGGTCCTGGTCGGCGAGGTACTGCATGCCGATCGATCCGGCACCGCCCGGCCGGTTCTCGACGACGACGCTGACGCCGAGATCGGCTTCCATCTGCTTGCCCAGCGTGCGTGCGGTGAGGTCGGTAGCTCCGCCGGCGGCTGTGGGGGTCAACAACGTGATGTTGCCGGACGGAAAGTCTTCCGCCGACCCTCCGCCCGACGATCGATCGGCGCAACCGGTGACGGTGACGGCCAGGATTGCGACCGCGGCTCCTCCACGCAGGAGCAGGCGAGATGGATGTGTCGGTGATGTTCGCAAGATTGCCTCCGGGTAAATGTGTTGCGCTGTATGCAACACCGTTGCTCCTTGTGCACAAACAGTAGCGCATGTGTGACCCGAGGCATAGCAAAACCTGAACGTGATGCGGATCGGTCGCGAGTGCGACGCGAGACAATATGTGCTGCGACTGCTACTGCGTCGACACGCTCACGCACTCGAAGGTTCGAACCGGTCCGGCCTTGGTGGCATTGCACGTCGTGGTTATCGGGTCCGACAGTCCCTGCCGGACGACGACGGTGACGGGAGTGCGGTGAGCGAGAACGACGGTCCAGTCCGTTCCGTCCTGCGTGACCGACAACGGATCGAGTGCGTCGATACGGTATTCGTTCAGCAACTCGCGCGCGTGATGCTGCGCCGCCTGGACGGGAGCGGGCAGTGAGCTGCGGCCGCGAAAGAAACGCTGCACCACCAAACCGCGTCGGTGATCGTCGACGAGGGATGCGGCGTCGGCCTCGTCCACGTTGCCGTAGTAGAGGCCCTCGGGAAAGACCACCATGGTGCCGGCGAAGCGATCTCCGCCGAGATGGGAACACTCCCAGGTGATGTCGGCATGGCGGTCCAGAAGGGCGGGGAGCACGCGACGACCACGAACTGCGCAACAGCGGTCGTGGCGCCCGTGCGCACACACCGCAACGATCGGTTCCTCCGACGACACTCCCGTCGATGCGTCCAACGGGACGGTCAACAGTTGCTCCGGCGACGACACCTCACCCCAGTGAATGCTGGCCGACCCGATCCGCGAGTCGACGATCGCCCACCGCCATCGACCCTCACCACGCAGGCGTCCGGGCCGCCGGATGGCAAGTACGCGCATGCCTTCCGCCTCGACCCGTCGCGCGATGGCCAGACCCAGGTCGGAGTCGAGCACTCGGTCGGCGTTCAGAAACGCGGAGTGTCCCCACGGTCCGTCGACCTCCGCGAGAAACCAGCGCAGTCCGGGGGAAGCCGTCCCGGCGAGCGCGTCGCCACGCAGGCGAGCACCGTCGCTGCACGGTATCGAGGGAAAAGTCACGGAGCACCCACCGTCACGGACCCGGTACCAACACGCCTTCTCGAAGAAGTCGCCGGACGACCACGGAGGCACTGCCCGGGTCCAAGCCCACGAGATCCCCGACCATGCAGGGCTTACCGACGTGCAATTGCTGCACCGCAGGTGCGCACTCCACCGGCAGCGACACGGTCTTGTTACGCAGGCCGAGGTGAATCTTGTTCTCGTCCTGCCATATTCGCGGAGAATGGCCGCGACGCCACACCACGGTGCTGTCGCTGGTCAACGAACCCATGAACGAAACGGTGTGCAGGGGATTCACCGGCTCCGGCCGAGTGATCTCGACGAACCGTCGTCCCAGTCGCTCGGCGATATCGCGTCGAGCTGCGCCGTCGGTACGCACCCGATCGAGGACGGCGGCAACCTCGTCGACGACCCTGTCCACATAGGGGAGGACGGCATCGGCGTCGGTCAGATCGATGCCGGCAGGCAAGGGACTCCGCAGCGCAGCGTCGTCCTGCAGCATGCGAAACAGGTGATGCGCGATGTCGTAGTGGTTGAACGATGCAACGCCGATGGTGAGGTGAATAGTGGTGTCGCCGAGAGCTTCTGCGGAGTGAATCCATCCGCGGGGCAGGTACAGCGCGTCGCCGGGTCGAAGCACCGTGTCGACGGTCGGCGCTTCCCGTGCGCGTTTCTCCACTGCCTCACGGCGGTCCGACCACGGTTGATCGGACAACGGATGCGTGTGTACCGGCGGGTGCAGGATCCAGCGCTTCTCACCGCTGATCTGCAGCACGAACACATCGTGTACGTCGTAGTGCGGGGAAAAGCCCGTCGAGGACGCAGGTGTGATGTACGCGTTGACCTGAGCGGGGTGACCGACATCGTCGACGAGTGCGCGAACGAAATCGATGAGCGGCGGCCATAGTCTGTGCAGGCCCTGCAGCACCAGGGTGTGGCCGTCGGCGAACGCCGACAGCACCGACTCCGAATCCAACTGGTCGGTCATCTCTGCGCCGAAACCACCGGAGGCCGTGAACTGTGAACGGTCGAGCAGCGCACCGTCCTTGGCCATCCGAACGAACGGGGTGCGGACGCCACGGCGGGAGACGAGTTCGTCGACCGACTGCGGCGTCATCAAGTCGTCGAACGAGCCGGGAAGCTCTGTGGCGCGCGACAGCAGGGGCTCGCGTCCCCAGTGAGTGTCGACGAAGGTTCGATCGTCGACGGAGATCAAACGACCGAGCGCGGACCGGAAATCCGGCCCGCGCTGGTCGTCGTCGAGT
>NZ_JBAWFH010000414.1:0-2748 GCF_049591685.1 Rhodococcus sp. (in: high G+C Gram-positive bacteria)
GGCTTCTGGTGTGGGTTGTGGCCTCGATGGCGTGAGAAGTGCTGCGTGCGAATCGGTCGGACCGGCATGGCACGATCGTCGGTGTGAATGCGAACAGTTCGGTGGAGGCGCTGCACCTCGTTCTCGGCGACGAAGAACTGCTCATGGATCGCGCGGTCTCGGCCATCGTCACACGTGTACGCAACGCGGCTCCCGACGGAGACGACGTGCCCGTCACCAAGTTGCGTGCGGGTGATGCCAGCGCGCCGGAGCTCCTCGAATTGCTCAGTCCCTCGTTGTTCGCGGAGGATCGAGTCGTCGTGCTCGAAGCCGCCGCCGAGGCGGGAAAGGACGCGGTATCGCTGGTGCTCGATGCTGCGGCCGATCCACCGGAGGGTGCGGTGCTCGTCGTCGTGCACTCCGGCGGCGGCCGCGCCAAGGCAATGGTGGGTGCGTTGCAGAAGGTCGGTGCCGTCACGCACGAGTGCGCCAAACTCACCAAGCCGGCCGAACGCGCAGACTTCGTCAAGCACGAATTCGCGTCGAAGCAGGTGCGGGTCAGTCCCGATGTCATCGAGGCGGTCGTCGAGGCCGTGGGGTCCGAGCTACGCGAATTGGCCGCAGCGTGTTCGCAACTGGTGGCCGACACGGCGGGCAAAGTCGACGTCGGTGCCGTCCGCCGCTACTACTCCGGCAAGGCCGAGGTATCCGGTTTCGATGTCGCCGAGAAGGCAGTGGCGGGAGACCGGCCGGGTGCATTGGAGGCGTTACGGTGGGCCATGCACCGCGGTGTGCCGCACGTGTTGTTGGCAGATGCCCTAGCCGACGCAGTTCGCACCATTGCTTTGGTCGGGTCGGCCGGGCGGGGAGACCCGTTCCGTATGTCGAGCGAGCTCGGAATGCCGCCCTGGAAGATCAAGAAGGCCCAGGCGCAGGCGCGAGGCTGGAACGGCCGGTCGATCGGGGAGGCGTTGCAGATCGTGTCCCGTCTCAACGCCGACGTCAAAGGTCAAGCGGCAGACGCGGACTACGCCGTCGAGAACGCCGTGTCGGTGGTGGCGGGTCTCGGAGCCAGATGAGGGAACGCAAAAGAACCCGCTCAGAAGACCGAGCGGGTTCTTTCGGAAACTGAGATCAGAGCTTGTTGACAGCCTGAGCCAGTGCCGACTTCTTGTTGGCTGCCTGGTTCTTGTGGATGACACCCTTGCTGGCTGCCTTGTCGAGCTGGCGACCTGCGACGGGGAGGAGTGCAGTTGCCTTCTCCTTGTCGCCTTCGGCCTCGGCAGCGCGGAAGGAGCGAATGATCGTCCGCAGGGAGGACTTCACCGACTGGTTGCGCAGGCGGCTGCGCTCGTTGGTGAGAATCCGCTTCTTCTGGGACTTGATGTTGGCCACGCGTAAATCCTTCTGTCTTCGTCGGTATTCCGGTCAGGGCGATCCATGCTGGAATGCCCGAAGTTTGCTGCCGAGCCATCACAGCCCAGCGCCGAAGATCGAGAATACCAGCCCCGGCGACAGAACCCAATTCCGGTGCCGACCCCCCTCGGGAAAAGTGGTATCCGTTTCCAGAAATTAACGCGTCCCGCGCGCTCGTCGGGTGTCTCTGTAGCAACATTGCCGGAATGAGTCCGCGATCGGCAGCTTCTGCCCAAGACAAGGCCACACCGAGTAAGTCGAAACAGGCGGCCCGCGGCAAGCCTGCTATCGACGGTGTCTTCGACGGATACGCCGATGTCGGCAAATACGGCCTCGCCTTCGACGAGATGTTCGACTCGGATGGCAAGACTCGCGCCCCCTACAAGGGAATTCACACAGCTCTCGAGCCGTCGAGCGCGGGGGACCTCGACGCCCGCTCCGAGGCGTTGGGACGCGCCTTCGTCGACCAGGGCATCACGTTCTCGCTGTCCGGGCAGGAACGTCCGTTTCCCCTCGACCAGGTTCCGCGCGTCATCGCCGCAGGTGAGTGGTCGCGTCTGGAACGCGGAATCAAGCAACGCGTCAGGGCACTCGAGATGTTTCTCGCCGATATCTACGGCGACCAGGAAATCCTGCGCGACGGTGTGGTGCCCAAGCGCCTGATCACCTCGTGCGAGCACTTCCACCGCGCAGCGGTCGGCATCGTGCCACCCAACGGTGTCCGCATTCACGTCTCCGGCGTCGACCTCATTCGCGACGCCCAGGGCACGTTCCGAGTGCTCGAGGACAACCTGCGTTCGCCGTCCGGTGTCTCCTACGTGATGGAGAATCGTCGCACGATGGCCCGGGTTTTCCCCGACCTGTTCGCCACGCACCGGGTACGCGCCGTCGGCGACTACGCGTCCCACCTCCTGCGCGCCCTGCGTGCGGCTGCTGCGTTGAACGAGGCAGACCCGACGGTGGTCGTTCTCACACCCGGCGTCGCGAACTCCGCCTACTTCGAACACTCGCTGCTCGCCCGGTTGATGGGCGTCGAGTTGGTGGAGGGCCGCGACCTCTTCTGCCGCGACAACGTCGTCTACATGCGCACCACCGAGGGTGAACGCCAGGTCGACGTCATCTACCGGCGCATCGACGACGACTACCTCGACCCGATGCAGTTCCGACCCGACTCGGTGCTCGGAGTTGCGGGGATCGTGAACGCCGCTCGCGCCGGCAACGTCGTCATCTCCAGTGCCGTCGGCAACGGAGTCGCGGACGACAAGCTCGTCTACACCTACGTGCCGGCCCTCATCCGGTACTACCTGGGGGAGGAGCCGCTGATCGCCAACGTCGACACGTGGCGGCTGGAGG
>NZ_JBAWFH010000415.1:0-3438 GCF_049591685.1 Rhodococcus sp. (in: high G+C Gram-positive bacteria)
ATCGATTCGAGCACGTCGAGCGAAGACAGGTAGTCCGCGAGCGATCCGTCCTTGGGGTCGAGCACCGTGGTTCCACGTCCCAGGATCGTGTCTCCGGTCAGCACTGCGTCGTCAAGCCCGAAGCTCAGCGAATCGGCGGTGTGGCCCGGTGTCGCATGCACGGTGATGGACAGTCCGGCAGCATCGATCACTTCGCCGTCGACCAGAGTGCTCACGCCGCCGTGCACAAACTTCTCCGATGCTGCACGCACGGGCGCCTTCGTTGCGCGATGAAACCGTTTCAGTCCGCCCGTGTGGTCCTTGTGCCGGTGCGTGATCAGGACGAGCACCACGTTGCCCGTCGCCGCAACTGCGTCGAGATGCGCGGAGTCCTTGGGTCCCGGATCGACGACGACACAGTCCTGGCTCCCCGGCGCCCGCAGGATCCAGGTGTTGGTGCCATCGAGGGTCATGTTGCCCGGGTTGTCGGCGAGCAACACCGCCGCGGTCGGCGTCACCTGCCGTAGTCGACCGTATGCCGGGTGCGCGAGTGTCATGGTCGTACCTTAGGAGTATGAGGATTGGACTGGTAGGTGCGGGTCCGTGGGCACGCGCAACGCAGGCGCCCGCGCTGAGGGATCATCCAGGGGTCGAGTTCGCGGGGGTGTGGGCTCGTCGTCCCGACGCCGCGGCGGCCGTGGGCGCTCCCGTGTACGACAGTGTCGAGGCATTGATCGGCGATGTCGACGCCGTTGCGTTCGCGGTACCGCCCGAAGTGCAGGCCGGGCTCGCGGTCACCGCCGCCGAAGCGGGGAAGCATCTTCTTCTCGACAAGCCCATTGCCGCCACCGAGGACGACGCAGCGCGCATCGTGGAAGCGGTCGGGCACGCTGACGTACGGTCCATCGTGACGTTGACCAGGCGGTTCGCCCCGGAAACTCGGGCGTTCCTGCACGAAGCCGGGGGCAAGAAGTGGTGCGCGGGCGCGGGAACGTGGTTGTCGGGGGCCGTGCTCGGGGGCGAATACTCGCAGTCGCCGTGGCGTCACCGCGACGGTGCCCTCTTCGATGTCGGCCCGCACGTGTTCGATCTGCTCGACGCCGCACTGGGTGAGGTAGAGAACGTCGTGCTGTGTCGCCGCGACGATGCGTCCGATACGTGGACGGTGGTGCTCGAGCACTCCGGCGGCAGCGTCAGCACCTCGCAGTTGTCGTTGGCAACGCCGGTACAGCCGTCGCTGTTCAGAGTCGAATTGAGTGGCAGCGACGGTGTGGCCATGCTCGACGACAGATCGACGCCTGCCACCGAGTGCTATCGGGTGCTGCTCGACGAGTTTCTCGAATCGGTCGAGTCGACAACCGATCACTCCTGCTCGGTCCACCGAGGCCTTCATCTGCAGAAGATTTTGGCAGGCTGTCTCGCCCGCATGTAGGTGGCAGCACGAGCGCTGCCCGGCACTGCCACCCACCTCGAGGTGGTCGCGGCTACACCTCGACGATCAGCTCTACCTCGACGGGCGCGCCGATCGGTAGCTCGGCTACGCCGACTGCCGATCGGGCGTGCGTTCCGGCGTCACCGAAGATTTCGCCGATGACGCCCGAGGCGCCGTTGATCACCGCGGGCTGGCCGGTGAAGCCGGGAGCCGAGGCGACGAAGCCGACGACTTTCACGACCCGTTTGATCGAGTCGATACCCACGAGGTCGTGGATCGCGGCGAGCGCGTTGAGTGCGCAGGTCCGAGCCGCCGCGGCCGCCTCTTCGGGGGACAATTCGGCGCCGACCTTGCCCGTGTGCGTCAATTCGCCCGACACCAGAGGCAGCTGACCCGAGGTGTAGACGTGCGATCCGGATTGCACAGCGGGGACATACGCCGCCAGAGGCGCTGCGACGGGCGGCAATTCGATGCCGAGTTCGGCGAGACGCTCGGTCCAGGTCATGCCGGTTATGCCTTCGGGCGCTTGAAGTATGCCACCAGGGTGTCGCCGCCGTTGGGGCCGGACATGATGGTGACGAGTTCCCACCCCTCGGCGCCGTAGTTGTCCAGGATCTGCTTGGTGGCGTGGATCAGCACCGGTGCGGTGAAGTACTCCCAGGTTGTCTTTTCGCTCATGCGGGTGAGCCTAGTCGGCGGTGGCGCCGGCGCGGCGTCGACCATAAGGTTCGTCGCTATGACGAAGCTCGACACCAAAGATGCGGCGTTTCACTTTTTGCGGGCCGAGGGCGGCCCCACCGACATGTACGGGATCTACGTCTTCGACTCGGGGGATGGGCGCGCGCCTTCGTTCGACGAGGTGCTCGCCCACGTCGCCGAGCGGGTGCCGAACATCCCCGCGTTAAACGTCGTCTCGAGGGAGTCCGTGTTGAACCTCGACTTCCCGTCGTGGGTGGTCAGCGCGGCGCGCGTGAACGACCACCTGTCCGATCACGATCTCGACGGCGGGAGTTGGGACGAGTGCCAGCGGCTCGTCTCCACCTTTCTGGAAGCCGGTGTCGACGCGCGTGTGCGGCCCTGGCACCTGCATGTCATCCGCGGCGTCGAGGGCGTCCCGACAGTGCGCGGACGCGCAACGGTCGTTGTTCTGCAGGCAACGCATGCGCTGACCGACGGCCTGGGGCTTGCTCGGTTGTCGGGCGCTTTGTTCGCATCGGCGCCGGAACTGCCGATCTCTGTCGGCAAGCGGAACGTGGTCAGCGTCGACCGCGGACCCGCGGTGCTCCAATTATGCGGCAGCTCCGTTGCTTTCACGTGTGGAACTCCGATGCTGACCGAAGAGCGCTCGGTGGTGCACGGCTTCTTCGGTGTCGGCGACGTGGTCACGGTGGTCGTACTGGCTTGCCCCGACACAGTGCCCGACCACGTGCGGTATCGGGACCTCTTGCTCGAGACGGTCGAGGAGATGTCCGGCGCTGTGGAGGTGTCGACGCAGTGAGCCGACTCCACATCATGGACGCTGCGTTCCATTACGCGTCCACGGACACTTCGCGTGACCAGTACGTTCTCCTCGCGTTCGCGTGGGACACCGAGCCGGCCACGATGGAGGACATCGCGCACTTCGTCTCTCGGCGCGCCGATCTGATTCCCGAGTTGAACAAGCGGATTCGTGAGGTCCCCGGCAATCTCGACTATCCGCGCTGGGTCCGCGACCACACCCCGAAGGAAGCTCGGGTCGACGAGTTGCAGGCACAGTCCTGGGGGGCCGTGCAGGACGCCGTCGGACGGCTGGTTCGGCAGCCGGTGGACGCGACCTCGGCTGCCTGGCGCGTGCACGTCGCTCCAGCGGTGAGGGGCGTTCCGCACACCGACGGGTCTGCCGCAGTGGTGGTGTTTCAGGTCAGCCACGCTCTGGCCGACGGTCGCGGCGCGTCGCAGATCGCACGAAAGTTGTTCGCGCAGCAACCCGTTCGACCTACGCCGTCCGATGACACGTCGGCGGCCTCGCGGTCGCTTCTCCCCGCGGC
>NZ_JBAWFH010000416.1:0-2675 GCF_049591685.1 Rhodococcus sp. (in: high G+C Gram-positive bacteria)
GGGCTGCCTCACTGCGCACAGTGAGCACACCATCCTCATCACCGACGACGGTGCCGAGATACTCACCCTGCCGGTCGACGCCAATGAATAGGCACCACACGAGACGGGCCCCTGGCTCGCCGGAGAAGGCGAACCGGGGGCCCGTAGCGACTGCTGCTGGGTGCTGTTACTTCAGTGCCCGGTTGACGGCCGAGACCACGGCGCGCAGCGAGGCGGTGGTGATGGACGTCGCGATGCCTGCACCCCAGACCGTGACGGGGTGGCCGTCCGGGCCGGTGACGGAGGCTTCGACGTAGGCCGCGGCCTGGGCGTCGTCACCCGCGGACATGGCGTGCTCGGAGTAGTCCAGAACGCTGACGTCGTAGCCGACGGTGGACAGCGCGTCTACGAATGCGGCAAGCGGGCCGTTGCCGTAACCGTTGATATCTTGTTCCACGCCGTCCAGCTTGACCGTCGCGACGATCGAATCGGTGCCACCGTCGGTTTCGGCGGCGATGACGCGCTGCTTGATGCGCTCGAGCGGTCGGATCGGGCTCAGGTATTCCTGAGCGAAAACGTCCCACATCTCCTTCGGCGAGACCTCACCGCCTTCACCGTCCGTGATGCGCTGCACGGCCTGGGAGAACTCGATCTGCAAGCGACGTGGCAATGCGAGCCCGTGGTCGGACTTCATGATGTAGGCGACGCCGCCCTTGCCCGACTGCGAGTTGACGCGGATGACCGCCTCGTAGGTGCGGCCCACGTCCTTGGGATCGATGGGCAGGTACGGCACCTGCCAGGTGATCTCCGACATGTCACGGTTCTGCTCGTCCGCGGTGGCCTTCATCGCGTCGAGGCCCTTGTTGATGGCGTCCTGATGGCTGCCGGAAAACGCCGTGTACACCAGATCGCCGCCGTACGGGTGACGCTCGGGGACGGGGAGCTGGTTGCAGTACTCGACGGTGCGGCGGACCTCGTCGATGTTGGAGAAGTCGATCTGCGGGTCGACGCCGCGCGTGTACAGGTTGAGACCCAGCGTGACCAGGCATACGTTGCCGGTGCGTTCACCGTTGCCGAACAGGCAGCCCTCGATGCGGTCTGCGCCCGCCTGGTAGCCCAATTCGGCTGCAGCAACGCCGGTTCCGCGGTCGTTGTGCGGATGCAGGGACAGAATGATGCTGTCCCTGCGGTTGAGGTTGCGGCTCATCCACTCGATGGAATCGGCGTAGACGTTGGGCGTGGCCATCTCGACGGTGGCAGGCAGGTTCAAGATGACCGGCTTCGACGGCGTGGGGTTCACGACGTCGACAACCGCGTCACAGACCTCCTTGGCATACTCGAGTTCGGTACCCGTGTACGACTCAGGGGAGTACTCGTAGCGCCAGTCCGTGTCCGGGTACTTGGCGGCCTCTTCGAGGCACTTCCTGGCGCCGTCGGTCGCGATCTTCTTGATGGCCTCGCGCTCGGCGCGGAAGACGACGCGACGCTGCAAGATGGAAGTCGAGTTGTAGAAGTGAACGATGACGCTGCGTGCACCCTCGCAGGCAAGGAAGGTGCGCTCGATCAGCTCGGGCCTGCACTGCGTCAGAACCTGAATGGTGACATCGTCGGGGATGGCGCCGTCTTCGATGATCTCTCGGACGAAGTCGAAGTCGGTCTGGCTGGCAGAGGGGAACCCGACCTCGATCTCCTTGTAGCCCATGCGAACGAGCAGATCGAACATGCGACGCTTGCGCGCCGGGCTCATCGGGTCGATCAGCGCCTGGTTGCCGTCACGCAGGTCGACGGCACACCACTGCGGTGTGCGGTCGATGATCTTGTCGGGCCAGGTGCGGTCCGGAAGAGTGATGGGTTCGACTTCGTCGGCGAAGGGTCGGTAGCGGTAGGTCGGCATCGACGAGTTCTTCTGCGTGTTCCATACGGGCTGATCGCTGGGCGCGGGCCGCGATGGGGGAGTAATGGTGCGCGATCCCGAGGTGAATGCGTCGGCTGGTGACATGGTTTCGATTCTCCGAGGTAACTGGCTGAAATGGTCGTCGACCGGCGCGAAGAACCCCGCGACGGGAAGCCAGTCTGGATCAGACCCCGTCGCGGCGATCGAGGAGGAGCGCTCGCTGCATGACGCGAGTGTACTACCGCACCCGGCTCGTGCACTCGCGGGTTGACGTAACCGGTCGATCGGTCCGTCGTACCGAATACCTCTCTCGTGTTCGCCCGGAGGGTCGATACTTCCAGCTCAGCGCCCGTGCTTCGAGGCCCATGGAGCGGGTCGGGGGCGAACCTAGGTAAGGTGACCAGGCCAGTCACACCATCAGATGCACCCGAAATACAAGCGGAGGTACACACGCGTGGCTCTCATCGTCCAGAAGTACGGTGGATCGTCGGTGGGTACCGCCGAACGTATCCGACGCGTTGCTGAACGAATCGTCGAGACCAAAAAGGCAGGCAACGACGTGGTCGTCGTCGTCTCCGCAATGGGTGACACCACCGACGAACTTCTCGATCTGGCGCAGCAGGTGTGCCCGGCGCCCCCTGCACGTGAGATGGACATGCTGCTCACCGCGGGTGAACGAATCTCCAACGCGCTCGTCGCGATGGCCATTGCATCCCTCGGTGCCGAAGCGCGGTCGTTCACCGGTTCGTAGGCGGGCGTCGTCACCACCAGCGTGCACGGCAACGCCAAGATCATCGACGTC
>NZ_JBAWFH010000417.1:0-2501 GCF_049591685.1 Rhodococcus sp. (in: high G+C Gram-positive bacteria)
CGTCCCGATATGCCGAGCCGGTCGGATCGGTGAGTTCCACGAATGCGACGTCGGTCCGCCGCGGTGCCGGCGGCGCAACGCTGACCCGCTCACGAGCGGGTCCGGAGAGCCGGGCACCGAGCTGGTCTTCGAGGAACACCAGCGACCGCATTCCGTCACGGGCCGTCACTAACGGATCGGCTTCGCGCACGACGTCGCTGAAGATCTCCAACGACATCGGTCCCTGATACCCGGTCTCAAGCGCGGCGGCAACCACCCCGGCGACGTCCAGCGTGCCTTGTCCTGGGAAGCACCGAAAGTGCCGGCTCCATTCGAGCACGTTCATGTCGAGCAGAGGCGCGTCGGCAACCTGGAGGAAACCGATTCTGTCTCCAGGGATTCCGGCGAGGGCCGATCCGTCGTCGCCACGGGCCAGCATGTGGAAGGTGTCCACCGCGAGGGTCACGGCCGGATGGTCGGCGCGCACTACCGCCGCCCACGCCTGACCGACCCGATCGACGTGCCGGCCCCATGCCAGTGCCTCGTAGGCGACCGTCACACCGAACGACGCGGAGAGCTCGCCGACCGCGTGCAACTGCTCGGCGGACAGGTCGGCGTCGTCGACGGCGTCCGGAAGAGCGTTCGAGCACACCAGCAGCGTGGGTGCGCCGAGCGCAGCGGCGACCTCCAACTTTCGGCGAACGCGGTGCAGCACAGCGGGAAAGCGTGCCGGATCGACGCCTTCGACGTCCCGAAGTGGTTGAAACAGATCGACCGACAGTCCCAGACCTGCGCACCGGCGCGCGACCTCCCTCGGCGGCAGGGGTGACGCGACGAGATCGTTGTCGAAGATCTCGACGCCGTCGAATCCAGCGGTTGCGATCGCGTCGAGCTTCTCTTCGAGCAGGCCGGACAGGGACACGGTCGCGATTCCACGGTGCATCAGCGGGTCAACTCCTCGAAGTGACGCAGTAGCATCCGGTCCGCGTCGGGTGTGTGATCGGTGGAGTATTCGAATGCCCGGACCGCCTGGTACACAGCCATGCCGCCTCCGGGCACGACCCGGCAGCCGCGCTCGAGCGCAAGCCGGACGATGTTCGCGGGCAACGGTAGTCCAGGGCGCCTGGTCACGCCAGTGGGGGTCACGTTCACCAGGACGAGCGCCACATCGCCGGGGGACGGCTTCTCATGCTTCTATCGAAAGTGCGGCAATACTTTCGATGAAACTGAGCCGCATGCGCTCGCGATCGGGCGTGGTCCCGGTCAGCAGGACGAATGCGTCCGCAGCTTGGCCGACGACCATGCGCCCACCGTCCAGCACCGGAGATCCCACTGCCATTGCGGCCGCAAGGATATCGGTACGAAGGGGTCGGTAGACGATGTCCGCGACCCACATCGATGCTCGTAGTGCCGAGACAGGGAAGGGTGTCCCTGGGTGGCCTACCATTCCGATCGGAGATGCATTGACTACCCCATCGGAAGTAGAAAGTGTTGCTTCGATACTGTCCGGGGAGGACGTAGTCACTGAGGTTGCCGGAGCCACCCGAGTTATTTGCTCGGACAGGTCCCGTGCGCGATGCTCGTTCACGTCGCAGATTCGTAGGTCACGAACTCCAGCGGTTGCGAGTGCGAACGCCACAGCTGAGCCCGCACCACCTGCTCCGATGAGGGTGACACAGTCGAGCGGGACACTAGGCAATCCATCGCCCAGCGCGGTGAGAAAACCGGTGTGGTCGGTGTTGAAGCCGACGGAGCGGCCATCACGAACGGCGACGGTGTTCACCGCCCCCAGCATGCGAGCATCGTGTGACAAATCATCCAGGGAGGCAACAATGCTTCGTTTGAACGGGTGAGTAACGTTGAAACCAGTGTACCCAGAATCGATCTTGTCCCGTAAAACTTGGCCCGGGTCTGCTCGCGGATCAAGCTCGATGAGATCGTAGCTGTAATCTGCGAGGCCTAGACGGGAGGCCTCGCTATTATGCAAAGACGGGGACATCGAAGTATCGATTCCGCTGCCGATCAGGCCAATGTGGTGGCGTTCTTGTGTGGACACAGTTAGTCTCCCTCTGTCATTTGATGCAGGGCAGGCAGGATCGCACGGGCATCCGTGCTTATCGGTGAAACGACGGGCGCATGTACGAGGTCGTGCTATCGAGCTCGGGAACCCACTTTTCCTGCCAGTAATTTTCGATCGTTCGACGCCATTGCAGAGCAGAAGCTGTCAGCTCAGCTGTCAACTCGGGGTGCTCGTCTGCAAGGTTCCTACTTTCGGCGGAGTCGGTGGCGAGATCGGAAAGAAAGACATCTTCTACTGGACCTTCCTCCTCCACCAGCCGGCCGTTCAGGACAAGCTTCCAGTTTCCGCGCCGGACAGAGGTTTGGTCTCCCTGCTCCCAGAAGATGTCGCGCTCGACGCCAGCAGAACAAGCTCCTTGGATAAGATTATCCAGCATATCGATTCCGTCGAAATCGTACTGTGAGGGATCTACTTCTGCTGCATGCAAGAACGTGGGCATGAC
>NZ_JBAWFH010000418.1:0-2033 GCF_049591685.1 Rhodococcus sp. (in: high G+C Gram-positive bacteria)
GGCCTCGATCGAAGCCACGTACGGGGCACGGAGTTGTCTCTTGGTCAGCGCGAAAGTAGTCGTCGGCACTGCTGCGAGTCGACATGCTTGTTCGTGAGCCCGCGCGGCGAGCTCCTCCGGTGCCTCACCGGTAACGAGCCCGAGTTCGAGTGCGTTCGACGCGGATGTCACAGTCGCGTTGTTGATCAGCTCGCCAACGCGAGTACCGACGGCTGAACGAAGGATTTCGACCCCTACTGTGGGAAGTGGGACGCCGACGGTGAGTTCGGGAATCCCGATCTTTCCTGAGCCCATGAGCCGTACGTCCGCTGCGATTGCCAGAAGACACCCGCCCCCCAACGCATGGCCGTTGATCGCCGCGATCACGGGAACCGGGCAGGTGAAAATGTCCAGCAGTGTTGCGGACAGCGCTGGAAGGAAGGCCTCGATGTATGCAGTGCCTCCTGCTGCCATCTGCGCGAGATCGACCCCAGCGGAAAATGCCGGTCCGGTGCCGGTCAGAACAACTGCACCGCCGTTCGAGCTGTGCAACGATCGGAATTGTTTCGATAACTCATTGAGTAGCTCTATATCGAGCGTGTTCATCTTGCCGTTATCCAGCACAATTGTGGTGATGTTGTCTCGAGTATCAACGTCCAGCATGGAATGTCCCTTCATATTTTGTACAGGCGCGACAGTGGTGACCGGTTCTCTCGTGCCGAGAATCAAACGAGGCGGCGACGACAGAAAGGTATCGACTACCGCAGGAAAAGGCAATCACGCCGGATTGCGAAGTTGGTACTCGAATACTCGCCCGCTCACGCGCTCGACATACAATAACTTCCTCCGCTTGGAACGCATGCTTTGCGACCAAAACCTCACAGGCGCAGCGTTGCGGCTGCGCCTGTGAGGAATACACACTGCGGGGTTCGGCCCGCTATGAAGGTCCGGGTGTTCAGGACGTAGTGGCGGGAGTCTGCGACTGTCCTTCGTCCTCGACGTAAGAGTTCTGTCGACGCTGCAGCCACGGCAGGTAGAGGACGACAGTCAGTGCGACGGTAATCAATGGCGCAAGCAGCGCCAGCCGTACCGAGAATGTTTGTTCCACGAGTACGATGCCGACAGCCGAGGCAATGACCCACGCTGTCACCGGCCAACTGAGGCGTCCCATAGATCCGCTGGCCGAGCCACCTGTCGTCCGCCCGTCCAGCGCAAGCCATACGAGACCCATGACCACCCACGAAACAATGAACACGCCCTGCCATGCCAACGCCTTGGTCAGGTAGCTGACAACGTCGGTCAGCATGAACAGATAGACACCGACGCCGACCAGAACCACCCACAGGAATCGCGGTGTCGACTTACCTGTGATCTGTTCCACGAAACGCTCCAAATTGCCCGATGCGGAGAAGAAGTTGGCGCTTTGTATGCGAATCTGCGATACCAAGAAGATGAACAATCCGATACCGCCGAGCGAGTCGAGGAATGCGCTGATGATCGCGCCCTCGGTGTTGCCCTGCTGCCACGCAGACGTCAGGTAGATCCCGCAGAGACCTGCACCGAAGAAGCACGTGATGTAGAAGGCCCAGCCGAAGGTGAAATTCGCGTGGAAGGAGGCGTCTTCCCGGCGGCCGTGTCGCGCGAAGTCGAAGGCGTACATCATCATCACCCATGCACCCATGAAAATGAGGTAGGCCTGTAGCCATCCCGGGAGCGGAAGGTCAGGGGGCCCAGGGCGGGTCAGCCAGCCGGTTGGGTAACCCTGTTTCACGGTAGACGCGACAATTACTGCGATAAGACCGAAAACATAGAAGGGCAGCAGGAACCCGTTCAACCGATCGAGCCAGTTCTGTACCCCGCCGGCCACCAACGGGATCGACACCACGATGATCACGAGGTACCAGACTTTGATATTCCCACCGAAGTACTGCTGTAGCGCGATGGACATCAGTGAGCCTTCGAAAGTGGCGAAGTACAGAGCGGTAACGCCGAACAGCAAGGCTGCAACAGCGGAACCACTGGACCCGAACACCCGTTGCGAGAACAGCGAGATA
>NZ_JBAWFH010000419.1:0-3022 GCF_049591685.1 Rhodococcus sp. (in: high G+C Gram-positive bacteria)
GCCGTCGACCGGTGGCCCTGTAAGCCGTTCCGTCACGCCATGATTCGACCCGATGCCTGCAGTGCGACACTCCGACTCCCCCCGTGCGGTAGGACCGGCCTGGGCGGCCCGTCCTACCTCTACTGACGTGACGGGGCTCCATCCGGTTCCCGCCCGCACGGAGGGTGCTGACGGCGCTGCGCTCAGCCGCTGTTGCGCAACGCGGTGGCCAGTCCGTTCATCGTGAGCAGAATTCCCCGCTTGACCCGTTCGTCCTCGTCGCCGCCGCGATAGCGCCGCAGCATCTCGACCTGCATTTGATTGAGCGGTTCGAGGTACGGGAAACGGTTGTGCACCGACCGCTCCAACGCCGGATTGTCTTCGAGCAGGCGAGAATAGCCGGTGATTTTCAAGTACATCTCGATGGTCTTGGCGTGTTCCACCTCGATCATGGCGAAGATTCGATGCCGTAGTTCCTCGTCGGGCACGAGTTCGGCGTATCGGGCAGCAATCCCGAGATCGGACTTGGCCATCACCTGTGCGAGATTGGACAGGACGGTACGGAAGAACGGCCATTTCGTGTATAGGTCGGTCAGGACCGCCAGCTTGGCGTCGTCGCCGTCGACCCATTCTTCGAACGCCGTCCCGGTTCCGTACCACCCCGGAAGCATCACGCGGCACTGACTCCACGACATCACCCACGGAATGGCACGAAGGTCGTTCACCGAGTCGGTCGGCTTACGGGATGCGGGCCTGCTGCCGATGTTGAGCTCCCCAACCTCTGCAACAGGCGTAGACGTACGGAAATATTCGACGAATCCCGGTTCTTCGTGCACGAGGCGGCTATACGCGGCGCGAGCCCTCGCCGCGAGATCGTCCAGCACCGCGTACGCGGGTTCGGCCCCGTCGCCGAGCCCTTCGACATCCAGCAAACTGGATTCGAGGGTGCCGGCGACCAGCGACTCGAGGTTGCGCCGTGCCATGGACGGTTCCGCGTACTTGGCGGCGATGATTTCGCCCTGCTCGGTCAAACGTAACGAGCCCTGCACCACGCCCGGCGGTTGGGCGAGGATGGCGTCGTACGACGGGCCACCACCGCGTCCGACGGTCCCTCCGCGGCCGTGGAAGAGGCGAAGCCTGATACCCGTGGCGCGAGATGCATCGAGCAGGTCCAACTCGGCCCGATAGAGTGCCCAGTTGGCGGCCAGGTACCCACCGTCCTTGTTCGAGTCGGAGTACCCCAGCATCACCTCCTGGTTCATGCCGCGACCGGCGATCAGTGCTCGGTAGACGGGCACATTCAACGTGGCGACGAGTGTTGCCGCTCCCTGCTGCAGATCCTCGATCGTCTCGAACAGGGGCACAATTCCTACGGTGGAGACGGGGTGGCTACCGTCTGCGCCGGGGTCGAGGATGCCTGCTTCCTTCAGCAGCAGCGCCGCCTCGAGCATGTCGCTGACGCTCTGGCACATGCTGATTATGTAATTCTGAATCGTGTCGGGCCCGAGGTGGTCGATTGCGGTCCTTGCTGCTCGCACGACCCCCAGTTCCTTTGCGGCCAGCTCGCTGAGGTCGGCGTTCGGGCCCACCAGAGGACGCCGCGTCGTCAACTCTCGCGACAACACCGCAATTCGCTCGTCTTCCCCCAGCGACAGGTAGTCCGGGTGGACACCGGCCCACGCGAGCAATTCGGCGACGACGGTCTCGTGCGTCTCGGAATTCTGGCGCATGTCCAATGCCTGAAGATGGAAACCGAACGTCTCTACCGCCTGCCGAAGTGCGAGCAGACGGTCGTCGGCGATCAGCGCGTCCCCGTCGGCGCGCAGTGCGCGGTCGATGATGTCCAGGTCGTTCAGAACGTCCTGTGGTGCACCGTACGGAGCGGATCCGATGTCGAGGCCCGCGACGGGGACGGAATCCAGAACGGCCGCGGCGGTGGCGGTCAACCGCGCCCGGATGCCGCGCACCGCGACGCGATACGGTTCGTCGTCGCGGTCATCGTGCGGGTCGCCGGAAACTGCTGCGAGAGTGCGTAACTCTTCCGACACGGCAACCAACCGCACGGACATCGACAGTTCCTTCTCCAATGCGACCAACTGCTCGAAGTAGTGCGAGAACGCCGAATGACCGGCGCGGTGGGTAGCCGTGTGAACGACATCTCCAGTGACATTGGGATTGCCGTCGCGGTCCCCACCGATCCAGGAACCGGGCCGAAGAATCGGACGCGGTAGCAAGTCCTCCTCCGGCCATCGCTGCCGCAGAGCCGCGCGGACATCAGCGTTGAGAGTCGGAATGACCGAAAAGAGCGAGGTCTCGAAGTAGCGAAGTCCGACCTCGATTTCGTCCTGAATACGCAAGCGCGACAAGCGAATCAACGCGGTCTCCCACAGCGTCAACACTTGCCGACGAATTTGGACGTCGATGGTGTCGAGTTCTTTCGCTGCCGCAGCTGCTCTGGGGCCCTGCACGGTGGACGCGATGTCACGACGCCGCATCAGCTCGATGATCTTGGATTGGACATCGAAGACGGTGCGCCTGCGAGTCTCGGTCGGGTGCGCCGTGATCACCGGCGCGACGAGTGCATCGGTCAATGCCTGCGCGACTTGATCGCGCGTCAGTCCTGCCGCGTCCAACTTCGGCCACGTTGCCGACAGGCTGCTGTCCTGCGGCGGATCCGAACGGTCGACATGGATTGCGCGCCGACGCTCGCGATGCAGGTCCTCGGCGAGATTCGCCAGCAACGAGAAGTGGCTGAACGCGCGGATGAGCGGAATAGCGCGTGTCGTCTCGACATCGGCATAGATGCCGAAGGAGTCGTCGCGACGTACCTCGGAACGCCGCACGGCGAAGGACTCGACCCGGGCGCGTTCCACCAACTCGTACACATCGGCGCCTTCATGCTCACGCACGATGTCGCCGAGAATGCCACCCAGGTAGCGGATGTCCTCGCGCAGCGGCTCGGTCAACTCTCGACCGTGCGACGTGGGCGTGACGAACGCCGGGGAACCGGCGGACTCGTTAGCGGTTCTGCTCATGAACCGAT
>NZ_JBAWFH010000420.1:0-9802 GCF_049591685.1 Rhodococcus sp. (in: high G+C Gram-positive bacteria)
CTCACGTCTTCACCCTCGGCCGTTTTTTTCCCGAGGGTGAGGTAGCTTTCGCTTTCCGAGAAGACGACACCGTCGAGATAATCGACGGCGATACCGTCGTGAGAACGTTCGGACACGATTGCGTCCATCGCGCTCTGCATGGTGTCGAGGTCATGGAAGCGCAGGTGCCTCAGCGCCACGAACGGTTCGACGGCCTCGAGTTCGATCTTGAGCCTGGTCGCGTATCCGAGAGTGCCGTAGGAGTTGGGGAACCCCCAGAACAGATCGGCGTTCTCGCCGTCGGGGGTCGCGGTGACGATGACGCCGGACCCGGTCAGCACGTCGATCTCCAGAACGGATTCGTGCGGCAGTCCGTTGCGGAAGGACGTGCTCTCGATGCCGAGCCCGGTGACGGCTCCGCCGAGCGTGATGGTCTTGAGCTGCGGGACGACGAACGGTGCGAGGCCGTAGGGCAGCGTCGCGGCGACGAGGTCCTCGTAAGTGCACATGCCGGCGACGTCTGCGGTTCTGGCCTGCGGATCGACAGAGATGACCGAAGTCAGCCCGGACACGTCGAGGCCCGGCGCCGTGGAGACGGCCCGTGCGCGGAAGAGGTTCGATGTCTTCTTCGCGAGGCGCACCGTAGCGTCGGCAGGAATTGCGCGGTAGCTCGCGAGAAGGCGCTCGACGCCGTCGCGGTGTGCGGCGAACCCGCTCTCACGCGGTGCGGGTCGTCGTCTGGGGAGTGCTATCGCGGAAGCCACGTCGATGACGCTATCTCCACCGGGCGTGCGAGGCCACCGTGAACAGCCCAGGCGGTACGAAATTTCACCCAAATGTTGCCGATGAACTGGGCAAAGCGGGCAAATGCGTGGTGCATACATCTCATTTGCCCAGCTAAAGAAACAGGACGTGAACCGTGTCACATCCGGCGCGCGTCGGCTCCGACGAACTTGCACCAGGCAGGATGGTCCGGCACGAGCACGGCACACGAGCACGGCCCCAGCAGCCGAACCAGCAACTCGACAGGAGACCGACACAGTGGGACAGGTAAGCGCGAGCAGCTCGATCACCATCGCCCAGGCACCCGAGCGGGTGCTGACGGCGCTGGCCGACTACGAAACGATGCGGCCACGAATTCTTCCCGAGCAATACCGCGACTACACCGTCGTCGAGGGTGGGCAGGGCACCGGAACCGTCGCGACGTGGACCCTGCAGGCAACCGAGAAGCGGTCGCGCAACGTGCGGGCAACGGTCACCGTGGAGGGCACGACGATCGTCGAACGCGACGGCAATTCCTCGATGGTCACCACCTGGACCGTCACACCGTCCGGCTCGGGCAGTAACTCGAACGGCAGTGGCGTCACGGTGACGACGGAGTGGACGGGTGCAGGCGGCGTCAAGGGCTTCTTCGAAAAGACCTTCGCGCCAATCGGTTTGAAGAAGATTCAGGCGCAGACCCTGGCCAACCTCGAACGCGAGGTTCGCTAGTACAACCCGAACCTCGGGTGGTCGACGACGATTGCCGTGCCCATGACGACGGCGCGCATCGACCACTCGAAGTTCGTCACCGCATCACGCGTTTCGGTGTCGACGGTCAGCGGAATCAAGGTCAGATCCGTCCGGGCGAGGAATGGCAGATCGTCGCGGGGCTCCTTGTTCGCCACGTGGACCAGTTCCGCCAACGCGATCGCATGCTCCGCCACGGTGGCAACTGCCCAGCGTGCCTGCATGGGTATGAGAAGAAAAAGCGTCGAATAACGTTGCAGGACCAAGTCGAGGCGTTGCACCGCCCTCGGTGACGCCGCCCCGAGATCGATCACGTACTCGGCGATGCCCGGATTGTCGTGCACCAACGTCCTCAGTTCGAAGCTCATGCGCATCAGCGCCTCTTCGAACGTCTCGTGATCCGAGGGCATCGGGAACTCCCACCGATGCAGAATCTCCTCGGCGACCGCCGTCGCAAGTAATTCCAGGGTGTCGATGTTGTTGTAGATCGCGACGATGCTCACCCCGAGGCGTTCGGCGAGAGCCTTGACAGTGAGCTTGCGCAGCGTCAGCGAAATCCCGGCTTCCACCAGGATCTCCTGGGTGACCCTGCGTCGCCGGGAAACGGGGGGACGTTTCTGTTCCTGCACCCCGAAGAGCCTACGAACCCATGCCGCGCATATCCAGTGCGCAACCCACGTTGTAGCGAACCAGCCGCAAAGTTTAGCCTTACTCAAGTGAGCAGGGTCGGGTGTAAAGGGGAGGCGGCATGGAACTGCCTGACATCGGTACCGACTCGGCCGTGCCGACCATGCGGACACTCGCGATGAGCAGGCCCCGGCCAGGGACGCTGCGGATGACGTCCATCCTGTCGTCGGGGTGCTACCGCCCCGATTGGAGCGCGGAGACCATGGCCGAACTGATGCAGTTCCCCGGCGTTCGACCGGAAGAATTCGACATCCGCCGATTCGACGCGTCCAGCGGGATCGTCGACGTCGACTTCACCCCGTCTCGAGAGAACACCATGCTGCGTCGGTGGCTCGAGTCGGTGGAGGTCGGTACGAACACCCGCATGGTGGGTCCCGACAGTTCGCACTTCCCGAACTTCCGCAGTGGGCGCCGGGTGCACCTCTTCATCGACGACTCGTCGATCCCCGCCGTGCACGCCATCCTCGAGCAATGGCCGGACAACACGACCGGCGGGACGGTGTGGATCGACACTCCCTGCCCCGCGCTCGTCGCCTCGTTGCCGGTGGTCGACGGTGTCTCGGTGATCAGCTTCCACATCGAGATGGGATTCGACCCGCTCGTGACCGCTGCACGCCGACTCGAACTCGACCGCACGACGACCGTCTGGGCGGCAGGAGAGACGACCCGCATGGACGCCATCCGCGCCACCTGCCTCGCCGCGGGTCTGTCCGACGACGACACTCGCGTGTTCGGCTTCTGGACCGACACCGGCAGGCGACGCCTCGGCTGAAGGGGTGCCGCGGGGATCAACCACTAGGCTGGTCGTCAGCGAGTACCCGAACGAAAGGACACCGAAGTGCAACCCGGTGAACAGCCCGACATTGCGTCGATCATGGCGCAGGCGCAGCAGATGCAGCAGCAGTTGATGGCGGCGCAAGCCGAGATCGCACAAACCGAGGTGACCGGCCAGGCGGGCGGCGGACTCGTCACGGCAACCGTCAAGGGCACGGGAGAGCTCGTCGGCCTGACGATCGATCCGAAGGTCGTCGACCCGGATGACATCGAAACCTTGCAGGACCTCGTCATCGGCGCAGTCGCCGATGCCTCGAACGCGGCATCCGCGGCCGCAGCCGAGAAGATGGGCCCGCTCGCAGGCGGACTCGGCGGCGGGTCGCTCGGCCTTCCCGGCTTCTAGAGGACGAGCACGTGTACGAAGGTCCTGTACAGGATCTGATCGACGAACTCGGCAAGATGCCGGGAGTGGGACCGAAAAGCGCTCAGCGCATCGCGTTTCATCTCCTCGGCGTCGAGCCTCCCGAAGTGGACCGATTGATCAAGGCGCTGCAACGAGTGCGCGACGGCGTTCAATTCTGCACGGTCTGCGGCACGGTTTCCGACAAGGAGATGTGCCGAATCTGCGCTGACCCTCGCCGCGACCGAAGCATCATCTGCGTTGTCGAGGAACCCAAAGACGTTCAGGCAGTAGAACGAACGCGAGAGTTCAGAGGCAGGTATCACGTTCTTGGCGGCGCACTGGACCCGCTCAACGGAGTCGGCCCGGACCAACTGCGCATCCGCGAACTACTCATGCGAATCGGCAACCAGGACGACGGCGTCGACGTGGCCGAGGTCATCATCGCCACCGATCCGAACACCGAGGGCGAAGCCACCGCCACCTACCTCGTCCGCATGATGCGCGACTTCCCCGGACTGTCGATCACCCGGTTGGCGTCTGGTCTACCCATGGGCGGCGACCTGGAATTCGCCGACGAACTCACCCTCGGACGTGCACTGACCGGGCGTCGCGCGATGTAGGTCTGGCGAAGCCGCACCCCGGGTGCTCAGCGGCGGAGCCGCTCCTTACGCAACTGGGTGACCTCGGGGAGTTCGAGGGGCGGCAGGGGTGCACCGATGGCCTTCTCCAGCAGGTAATCGGCCAACTCCGGATTCCGTGCTAGGGCCGGGCCGTGCATGTAGGTGCCGATGACCGAACCTTGGACGACGCCTTCGCGCCCGTCGCCGACGCCGTTGCCGATCCCCGAGGTGACCTTCGCCAGCGCCTGGGCGTCGGGGCCCAAAGTCGTTCCGCCGCGGTGGTTCTCGAATCCGGTGAGCTTGGCCGTCAGCCCGTCCAGTGCGGGTTCGGTGACGACTTCGCCGATGGACCGGGTTTGCTGCGGTGAGGTGGTGACGTCGAACATCGAAATCCCGTCGACGCGCTCACCGGACGAGGTTTCGTACCAGTGGCCGAGCACCTGGATTGCCGCGCAGATGGCCAGCACGGGCGCGCCTCGCTCCGCCGCGCGCTGAAGGCCGGGGTACCTCTCGAGATGCCGGGTGGCGAGGCGCTGCGCCGAATCCTCTGCGCCCCCGAGGGTGTACACGTCGAGCGAATCGGGGACGGGGTCGGTGAGCGTGATGTGCACGACCTCGGCGTCGACGTCGCGCATGCGCAGCCGCTGGCGGAGGATCAGGGCATTGCCGTTGTCTCCGTAGGTGCCCATGACGTCGGGTAGGACGAGGCCGATGCGAACAGTGGACTCACTCATCGTGCACCTCCCGTGCAAGTGCGCGTCCCAAGTCGCGGAACGCGGTGTAGTTGGCGAGTACTTCGACGCGTCCCGGCGGGCAGGACGCGATGGCCTTCATCGGATCCGCGACGGTCGTGTGCGATGCGCCTGCGTACAGCAACCGGACACCGAGGTCGGTGGCGCGCTCGCCGGCGGCGACGACGGCGACGTTCTCGAAGTGTTCGAAGCGAACGTCCCACAACCACGAGAGGTCTTCACCGTCCGGTACCTGGCCGTTGACGGCAATGACGAGCCCGTCGACGGTGGGGTCGATCATCGACAGCGCCTCCTGCCAGCCGGCGGGGTTCTTCGCCAGGAGCATCCGCACGGAGTGTGCTCCGTACTGGATGGTGGAGTAGCGACCGGCCACCTCGTCGACTGCGGAGGCCGCGGCGACGGCGTCGGTGGGCAAGGCACCGAGCGTCACGGCTGCGGCGACGGCCTGAGCGGCGTTGCCGCGGTTGGCTCGGCCGGGAAGCGCCAACGACATCGGGATGATCAGGCCGTCGGGGCCGTACAGGTTGTCGTCGTCGAGCCACCAGTCGGGCTTCGGACGTCGAAATTCTTCGCTGCCGGTGCTGTACCAGTGCTCGCCGTCCCAGAGGATGGGTTCGCCGGTACGCGGGCAGCTGACGGAATCGCCTGCCCAACCGCCACCGGCGGCAACCCATATGACGTTCGCGGAATCGAACGCGGCCGAGGTGACCAGTACGTCGTCGCAGTTGGCGATGACAACCGTCTCGGGATGCCTCGCGAGGCCTGCGCGTAGCTTGCGTTCGATCATGTTGATCTCGCCGACGCGGTCGAGCTGGTCGCGGCTGAGGTTCAGCAGAACGACCGCGGCAGGGGACACGGCATCGCAGACGTGGGGGACGTGGAGCTCGTCGACCTCGAGCGCCGCCAGCGGTGCGTCGAAGTTGGCGTGCAGAGCCGCGACGATGCCCGCATCCATGTTGGCGCCGTCGGCCTGGGTGGCGACCTCGCCGAGCGTCGCGAGGGCTGCGGCCGTCATGCGAGTCGTCGTGGACTTACCGTTGGTGCCGGTGACCACTACCGTGCGTCGTCCCGAGCCCAGACCGGTGAGAATGTCCGGATCGATCTTGAGCGCAACGAGCCCGCCGATCATCGACCCCTTACCTCTGCCTGCCTTGCGTGACGCCCACCTGGCAGCTTCCGCCGCCCGAAGCGCCAGCCGGCCGCGCGCCCCGATTGCTGCTCTGCGCTCACCCGCTCGAACCATGCGCCGAGTCTGGCACAGCCGACCGCGGCAAATCTCTTCGGAAGGTCGCCGCACCCGTTAGGTTGTACTGAAACACGTTCTAGAAAGGACTCTCATGTCTCCGTCTCCCGACGCCATTCGCAAGACCGTCGACGCGTACGTTCAGGCCGTCGCGCACGGCACCGTCGACGACATCCTGGCGTTGTACGCCGAGGATGCCACGGTGGAAGATCCGGTCGGCACCGAAGTCAGAACCACCGAGGCGTCGATTCGCGAGTTCTACGCGGTGCTCGAGCCGCTCGAGCAGACTGCCGAGCTGTTGACGGTGAAGATCGCTGCCAACACGGCTGCGTTCCACTTCCGTTTGGTCTCGAAATTCGGGGAGAACATGTTCGAGGTGGCGCCCATCGACGTGATGGAGTTCGACGACGAGGCGAGGATCACCTCGATGCGCGCCTACTGGGGTGAGGGGGACCTGCAGCAGGTGACGCCGGCCGACGTATGACGCGCGCCTGCAATCAGGCTCGTGCCGGCTCCGCCAGCGGAATGGGCGCAGTACCGGTGCGCTTGGCGGCCATGCCGGCCAGGCAACCGGCGATGACCACTGCGCCGCCGACAAGCGAGAGAACGCTGGGGATCTCGTCGAGGAAAATCCACGCAGCGCCGATACCCACCACGGGAACGAGCAGCGAGAACGGTGCGACGACACCGGCTGGGTGTCGGCTGATCAAAATCGTCCACAGCCCGGATCCGACGATCGTGCCCATCAGCACGATGTAGGCAAATCCGACGAGGGCGGGCCAGCCGTCCGCGCTGAACGACTCCGCCAGCGCGACCCACCCCGTCGTCGGGCCCTCGATCGCCGCGGACAGTGCGAGCATGGGAATCGGGGGCACCACGCACATCCACAGCATGAAACGCATCGGCTCGGTCGACTTGGCGAGCCTGTTGCCGAGGTTGCCGAATGCCCAACCCAGGCCCGCAAGCAGCGTCAGCGCGACGGGAACGAACGATGCGGCCTGGGCGCGGTCGTAGCCGATGAGGCACATGCCGGCGATTGCCACGGTGATGCCCAGGATCTGACGGCGGGTGACGTGCTCGCGGAGCAACAGGGCGGCGAGTACGAGGGTGAACGGCGCCGACGACTGCAGCACGAGCGACGCCAGTCCCGTCGGCATGCCGGCGTTCATGGCGGCGAACAGGAACCCGAATTGCAGTAAGCCGAAGCCGATTCCGTACAGCAGTAGCCACTTCACCGGCACGGTGGGGCGACGAACGAACAGCACCACGGGTACCGCGATGACCAGGAAGCGGAGGCCTGCGAAGAAGAACGGCGGGAAGTGGTCGAGCCCGACGCGGATGGCGAGGAAGTTCAATCCCCACAGCACCGCGACGGTGAGCCCGAGTAGGCGGTCGCGATTGGTCATGCCGTTCATCGTGTCCGACCCGAACTATCAGCACAATCGAAATTAATCGCACCGATGATTAAGCTGAACTACATGAATGTCGAGCGACTACGCATTCTTCGCGAGCTCGCCGACCGCGGTACCGTCGGAGCCGTCGCGGCAACCCTGTCATTGACGCCGTCCGCGGTGTCGCAGCAACTGAAGATCCTCGCCAGGGAGGCAGGCGTGCCGTTGCTCGAACCGGACGGTAGACGCCTCAGACTCACCGACGCGGGAACCGCCCTTGTTCTGCGTGCCGACGAAGTGCTCGGGGCCCTCGATCGTGCGGCCGCCGAGATGGCGTCGTACAGCGACTCGCCGCGGGGTCGTGTTCGCGTTGCGCTGTTTCCGTCCGGCGCTGCTCTGCTCCTGCCCGGTGTGCTCGTCCGGCTTCGCGGTAGCGGTACGAGCATGGACGCGAGCGACGAAGATGTGCCTGCCTCGTCCGTGCCGTCGTTGCTTGCCGACTATGACGTCGTCCTGACACATCGCGACGAGCGGGCACCCGCGACGGCTGCGCCGCGGATCGAGGTGACCTCGCTGATGCGCGAACCCATCGACCTCGTACTCCCACCGGATCACGCTTTGGCGCAGCAGAATTCGGTGGATCTGCGGCAGCTCGTCGACGAGTATTGGATCAGCGTGCGCGGCGGCTTTCCGGTGGACGATGTGTTGCTCTCGGTTGCCGCCGTGACCGGGGTTCAACCCCGAGTGGTGCAGCGCATCAACGACTTCCGTGTCACGGAGGAGCTCGTCGCGCGAGGTCACGGCGTAGCGCTGATGCCGCGCTACGCCGTGGTGCACCCGGGTCTCGTTCGCCTCCCGTTGGCCGGTGTGCGGGCGGGACGCATCTACGAACTGGCCACGAGACCGGGCGCGCACGCAATGCCGGCGGTTGCCGCTGTGATCGAAGCCTTCCGGGCCGAAGCGTTGGGGATAAGCGGCGGGAATCAGCGGCGATTCCCAGCGGCAGCACCTAGTGCAGAGCCAGCACCTAGTGCAGCGCCTTCGCCTTGAGCTGACCGAATTCGTCTTCGTTGATCGTGCCGTTGTCGAGCAGCGACTTGGCGTGGGCGATTTCTTCGGCCGACGTACGCCCGGCCACCTGCTTGATGTACTGCTCCTGCTCGTCCTTCGCGTGTTGCAGTGCCACTATTTGACGCTTGGTCATGTCGCCGCCCCTCGCGATGAGGTAGACGAGCGCAGTGATGAACGGCGCGACGATGAGGAAGAACACCCAGACCGCCTTGACCCAACCCGAAGTCTTGTGGTCGCGGAAGAGGTCGCCGATGATCGAGAACAGCACCATGAGGTACGCGACGAACGCGAAGCTGACGATGATGAGCCAGAGGAAGTCCCAGAACGAGTCCACGATAGACACTCCATTTCCGCAGTTGAGAGGTAGGCAGAAGAAGCCTCGCACCGCGTGGCCGCGCAATCGTCATCCTTGGAGGGTGAAAGTGACCACGACCTCCAGGCGCGTGCCGGGACTCGTTACGAGACCATTTTCTTCCGCGAACCCTCGGACCGATCCGTTCCATGCCGCGCATCGCTGATCTCGGCCCAGATGTGGTCGAGTGACAGGCCGAGAACGTGAGCGAGCGCGGCGATCGTCGGGAACGCAGGGGTCGCTATCCGGCCGGTTTCGATTTTCCTCAACGTTTCCGGTGACAGACCGGCATCGAGCGCCGTGTCGAGCATGGAACGTTCGCCCCGTGCCCGGCGTAGGAGGGCGCCGAGTCGCTGTCCGCGCTCGATCTCGGAAGGGGTGAGCGGCAACCTGACCATGACCCGATACTAGTACCGGGATAATATGGACGGGATAACAATCGGAACCGGAAGGCTTCACATGATCGAAATCCTCGAGCCGTCACGGCTGCCCCACGCACGAGAGGCCGGCGCGCTGGTCGGACAAATCCTGCACACGCTGAAAAGTCGCGCCGCCGTGGGAACCAACCTGCTGGAGTTGGACTCGTGGACCAAGGACATGATCGAGGAAGCGGGGGCCGCATCCTGCTACGTCGATTACGCGCCCTCCTTCGGGCGCGGACCGTTCGGTCACTACGTGTGCACAGGCGTCAACGATGCTGTGCTGCACGGCATGCCGTTCGACTACGACCTCGCCGACGGCGACCTCCTCACTCTCGATCTGGCTGTCGTCAAGAACGGAGTGGCCGCCGACGCCGCAATCAGCTTCATCGTCGGCGGGGCTGAGCCCGCGGAGGGCATCGCGCTGATCCGCGCTACCGAACGCGCGCTCGGCGCGGGGATCGCCGCTGCCCGCCCCGGTGGCCGGATCGGCGACATCTCCCACGCCATCGGGTCTGTGCTGAAAGAAGCGGGCTTCTCCGTCAACACGGAGTTCGGAGGTCACGGCATCGGATCGACGATGCACCAGGACCCGCACGTCT
>NZ_JBAWFH010000421.1:0-8533 GCF_049591685.1 Rhodococcus sp. (in: high G+C Gram-positive bacteria)
CGACGTGCCTAATGCAAGCCGAACAGGCGGCTGAGCTCGACGAGCCAGGGCATCGCGACGAAAATGGTGGGCCCAACGAGTATCACGGCGGCAGTGGCGTAGGCCGCGACGCTGGTGCGCACGTCACTTCGTGGCCCGGCAAGACGTTTGACGCGGATGAGTGTGCTGGGCCCACCTGCAGCAAGCGCACCGCGAGGCGCGGTGGAGCCGGCGCAGGTGACCAGCGCGCGAGCAAGGGGAGTCGGCCCGGTGACTTTGACGGCCGAATCGTCGGCGAGGAGTTCGACGAGCAGGTGAACGCTGCCCAGGGCGGACTTGCTACGGACGATGCGCGGGAAGGCTTCGTTGACTGCAGTGAACGCCTCGAGCACGAGGTCGTGACGCGATCTGAGGTGCGATCGCTCGTGACTGAGGATCGCTTTGATCTCGGAGCTGTCCAGGTTGGTGAGCGCGCCTTCGCTCAGCACCACTCGCTGCCGCAATCCTGGGAGGCAGTACGCGATGGGTTCGACGGTGTCGAGGACCCGTACGTCGGCGTCGCGAATGCCAGGAAACGGTCGACCGCTGTCACTACTGCGGTCGAGCAGGTCGACGAGGATTCGGTGGCGGGCGCGTCTGCGACGTGTGCGGACGGCGACCTGAACGACGGAGAACATCAGCTTCGCTCCGATGCTCAGGGTGATCGCGAGAACTATCACGTAGAACAGCCAGAGCGGAAGACCCAATGCATCGATCTCGTCGGTCGGCGAGGTGGTGGGTCGGCCGTCGGGGCCGGGAACCAGAAGCAGACCGCCGATCGCCAAGCCCGAGCTGAACGCGGAGAATACCGCTGCCACAGCGATTGCCTGCCACAGCACCAACGCGGCTCTCGGGGCGCGGTACGGCCACGTCGCACGGCTCAGGAACGCAGGAACCGGCCCGGTCAACAACAGGGCAAGTATCGCGAATACCAGCGCGGTGGTGGAGATCATTTCCTCACTAACCGAGGGCAGGGGTCATTCCGGTTGTCGATTCTCGACGGGGTCGGGGGAACGCCCGTCCGATTGTGCCACCTCGAGGGCTGCGAGAGCTTCGCGGAGGGCCGCAGCTTCGTCTGCCCCGACCCGACCCACGAAGTGAACGAGCGCAGCAGCCCGACCGCCGGACTCGGGTGCCTGAGCGAGAGCGTCCACCATCAGGCTGGCGACCAGTTCGTCTCTCCCGTTCAACGGAACGTACCGATGCGCCCGATCGTCACGCTGCTGGACAACGAGCTTCTTCTTCGCGAGCCGCTGGAGAACGGTCATCACGGTCGTGTAGGCCAGTTCGCGGTGAGCGGCGAGCGACTCGTGCACCTGCCGAACGGTCTGCGGTTCCGATGAATCCCACAAGTGATCCATCACTGCACGTTCGAGTTCGCCTAGACCTGCCATTTCGACGATTCTACTGGTACTCCGACACAAATGCGTACTACTCGCAGTAGTACGAATGTCCTGTTCGTTGTGGGATTCGTCATAAAGTCCCCGGACTCGATTCGGCCACGCTCACGTAGTTCGGGTTCCGAGGTGCCTATCCTGCACTCATGCCAACATGCTGTGGCTTTCGAGGCGTCCGGTGAACGCGGTCACCTCACTCTCGCTCACGAGCGAGACGACGTCGCTCGTCACTGCGCTGTTGGGCGTCGCCGGCGTGTTGTGGCTGCTGGTCTGTCGTGCCCGCTGGTACGCTGCGCGCGCTCTTCCCCTGTCGCTCCTTACCGCCGCGGCTGTGACGTGCGCACTGTATTTCGTCGTCGAGAAAGTCTGGCGACCGTTCCCGGACCCGATCGAGCCGATGATCTACGTCTGGGTCGGCGTCGGTATCGCAGCGTTACTACTCGTGGTGCCGCGGATGCTTGCCGCGACAGGATTGTTCGGCAGGGCAGTCTCGATCGTCGCGGGGCTGCTGGTGATCGTCGCCGCAGCAGCGCAGGTCAATCTCGTCTTCTCGGCGTATCCGACGGTGGGAACGCTGGTGGGCGTCGAAGACGCCGACCGCATCGACCTCGCCGACATTCCCGGGCGCACGAGCGATGTCGTCACCGGCGATCCGCTCGAAGCAGCGTGGAATGCTCCGGCATCCATGCCGACCGGCGGCAAGGTGACGTCGGTGTCGATTCCTCCGACCGCGTCGAACTTTCAGGCCCGCCCGGCTCAGGTGTATCTACCGCCCGCCTATTTCGCCGACCCTCGACCACTACTCCCGGTACTCGTCCTACTAGCCGGTCAGCCGGGGGCGCCCGAGGATTGGTTGAACGGGGGAATGCTCGTCGACACCATGGACCGCTTCGCTGGTGAACACCATGGACTCGCCCCCGTGGTGGTCGTCGCCGACGGTACCGGATCAGCGCTCGCCAACCCGCTGTGTGTCGATTCCACCCTCGGCAACGTCGACACCTACCTTTCACAAGACGTGCCTCGATGGATCGACTCGACGCTGCAGGTGAACAGTGATCACCGCAGCTGGATCATCGGGGGCCTGTCGTACGGCGGCACGTGCTCGATCCAATTGGCGACCAATCACCCGGACATCTACCCGAATTTCCTCGACCTGTCCGGTCAGATCGAACCCACTCTCGGTGACCGTGATCGCACGGTGTCCGAAGCGTTCGGTGGCGACGATGCGGCCTTCACCGCCGTCAATCCGATGGACCTGTTGAAGTCCAGGCAGTACCCGGAATCGGCCGGCGCGTTCGTGGTCGGCGCGGACGACAACGATTACCAGCCTGGGCAACAGGCGATGTTCGCGGCAGCGCAGGCGGCCGGAATGACCGTGCGCTACCTGGAAGTACCGGGCGGACACAGTTTCGCCGTCTGGTCGGAAGGACTGAGGCAGCAACTGCCCTGGTTGATGCAGAGAGTGGGAATGATCGCGTGAACGACACCGCCCCGGAGATCATCGCTGCCGAGCAGTCGGAACCAACCTGGTTGGACAGGCGCCGTACTTCGAGCCGGGCGCTCGCGCAGAAGTCCACTCGACAGCTCGCTCGCCTGCGAGCACTGGTGGTGTTCGGGGTCAAGGGCGCCCCGGTCAGTCTGGGCTTGTTCGTTGTGGTCACGATTCTCGGCGTACTCGGACTCGTCATCGGGGCGAGATTTCTGCATCACGACCTCGCGGTCGGCGTCGTGCCGTTCGAAGAACTCCGACTCTGGACGGTGATCACAGCCGGCCTTGTTGCGCCCGGATGGGTGGGATACCTGGTCTTCGTGGTTGCTCTGTTTCTCGCAGCGGCACCCATCGAACGGAGGATTGGGTCCCGCAAATTCGCCGTGGCCGCTCTTGCAACGCAGGTCTTGGGTGGTCTCCTCGGTCTCGCCGTGGCTGCCCTCGTGCGCATGTTCGACGCCGACTGGGGGTTTCGACTGCACCTCGGTACAGCGGTCGGGCCGACGACCTGGATCGTCGGCGTCGTCATGGTCGCGAGTTCCCGAATGGACACGCTGTGGCGACGTCGCGTCCGGGTGGGACTGTTCGCCCTCCTGATCACCCTGGCGCTCTTCGGCGGGCATCTCGAAGATGTGGTGCGGTTTGCAGCGGGTGTCGTGGGGTTGGCGCTGGGACCGTTGCTGATCGGCCGTTCCGCGCGCGGCACGAGGCTCGCAGGCACCCGGCGCGAAGGTCGCGTTCTGGTGGCGCTGATCGTCGCGGCGACTGCGCTCGGCCCCGTGCTCGCTGCCCTGCGGCCCGACGCCGTAGGACCCTTCGCCGTGTTGCGCGACGTGATCAGCGGTGTTCCGTACACCGCAGACGAAGTACGAGAAATCTGCGCGGCCTCGCCGACGGGCCCCGATTGCAGAACTGGGCTACTCGAACTACGTCTCGGCGGAGTCGGACCGACCATTCTCTCGCTGATGCCCTCGGTGTTTCTTCTGTTCCTGGCCGACGGATTGCGGCGGGGTCGGCGATTCGCCTGGATCGCCACCGTCGCCGCACAGGTCGTGTTGCTGCTCTTGTCGGTGGCCAACTACGCCATCAGATTCCTCGACGCAGGCGACGACGACTCCGTGTTCTACGGCTTGCAGACGCCGACCGCGTACCGGACGATCGTGCCGTTTCTGCTGCCGCTGGCAGTGCTCGTCGTACTCGTGCGGACGCGCAGATACTTCGACGTGTCTGCGCCGCGAGGGACGTACCGCCGTTTCGGCCTGTCCGCGCTGGGTGTCGGCGTCGGTCTCGCTGCCGTGTACGTGCTGGGCGGTCTGATCGGTCGCAACGGTTTCGACAGTCGTCCGGGCGCTGCCACTCTGCTAGCCGACTTTCCCCAGCGACTGATTCCCCCGGTGTATCTGCAGTGGACAGAACCTGCGCTCCTTCCGGACAGCGTGTTCACCACACTGCTGTTCGAGTGGACGGGTGTCGTGTTCTGGGTGGCACTGTGTTTGCTGCTCTTCGGCACCTTCTCGACCACGACGGCGGGCGCAGATGCCGATGTCCGCACGCGTGCACGCGAGGTCCTGATGTCGACCGGCGGAAGTGCGCTGTCATGGATGACCACGTGGAAGGGAAACACGTACTGGTTCGCGCCGGGAGGTGACGGTTTCGTCGCCTACCGCGTGATCTCCGGCGTCGCGCTGACAACGGGGGACCCGGTCGGGCCGTCAAACCGGCTCAGGGACAACGTGATCGGCTTCGCGGAGTTCGCGTCGTCGAACGGCTGGATCCCATGCTTCTATTCGGTGACACCCGCTGTCCGGCGCATCACAGACGACATCGGGTGGGGCGGAATTCAAGTGGGGGAGGAGACCGTCCTCGATCTCGCGGACCTTGCGTTCACCGGCAAACGTTTCCAAGATGTCCGCACGGCGCTCAATCGTGCGAAGAAGGCAGGCATCGCCGCCGAGTGGGTGCGCTTTCCCGATGCGCCTCTCGCCATCACGGATCAGATCACGGCGATCTCCGAGGAATGGGTTGCGGACAAGGGGATGCCCGAGATGGGGTTCACCCTGGGCGGTCTCGAGGAGGTCGACGATGCGCACGTCCGCTGTCTGATCGCGGTGGACGAGAACCGGACGGTGCACGGCGTGACGTCGTGGATGCCTGTGTACGAGAATGGCGTCGTCGTGGGCTGGACGCTCGATTTCATGCGCCGCCGCTCCGAGGGCTTCAGGCCGGCCATGGAATTTCTGATCGCTTCCGCAGCACTTCTCCTTCAGGAGGAGGGAGTTCGCTTCCTCAGCCTCTCGGGTGCGCCGCTCGCCAAGGTGGACGAGGATCGTCGGTCGGCCGGCGGATCGGCGTCGGAGCCGTCGGACGCCGATATTGCCGCCGCCGAAGTTACGTTCTCGCTGGTGCTCGAGCGGTTGCTCGACGTTCTGGGTCGAACACTCGAGCCCGTCTACGGCTTCCGGTCGTTGCTCGCATTCAAATCGAAGTTCCAACCCCGCTACGAGCCCATGCACATGACGTTCGCAGACCCCGCGGCCCTGCCGAGCATCGGCAACGCGGTGGGACGGGCGTATCTGCCGGACGTGTCCGTGGGCCAGGGCGTCCGCCTGGTTCGGACGATGATCGAACGCTAGTTCTCGGTGCCCGTCACAGACACGTCGGCGAGGACGGGACGAGCCGGGCCGCCGACGGATCCATACACGTGGCGAGTGCCGATCGGAACGATCAACGGGCGATCCGAGACGGGATCGTCGATGACTCTGGCTTCGAGTCCGAACACGTCGAGCAGCAGTTCCTCCGAGATGATGTCCTGCGGGCGGCCCGATCCGACGATCTTGCCCTGGGACATGACGATCAGCTGGTCGCTGTAGCGCACGGCGAGGTTGAGATCGTGGAGGACCATGACCACGGTACGACCGAGTTCTTCGTGCAATCTGTCGACGAGATCGAGCACCTCCATCGAGTGCGCCAGATCGAGGTACGTTGTCGGCTCGTCGAGAAGAAGAATGTCCGTGCCCTGTGCCAGGGCCATCGAAATCCATGCGCGCTGGCGTTGTCCACCCGACAGCTCGTCGACGGGACGATCCGCTAGGTCGCCGACGCCGGTCAGCTCGAGCGCGTTGGCCACTTCCGACTCGTCGTCGGAGCTCCACTGCCGGATCCACGACTGATGTGGGTGCCGGCCACGCGACACCAGATCGCCGACGGTCAGGCCTTCGGGAGCCGTCGGCGCTTGGGGGAGCATGCCGAGAACTCGCGCGACATCCTTCGTTCGCATCCCCGAGATGGCTTTGCCGTCGAGGACGACCTTGCCGTGCTTGGGCTTCAACAGGCGGCCGAGCGAACGCAGCAGCGTGCTCTTGCCGCAGCCGTTCGGTCCGATCACTGTGGTGATGACTCCAGTGTGCACCTGGAGGTCGAGATTCTCGATGATGGTTCGATCGCCGTACCCGAGGGTCAGATTGTGCGCGACGAGACGTGACGGATGAATGGCGGTCATGCGGAGACCTTTCGGTTACTGCGAACGAGCAGGTACAGCAGGAACGGGCCGCCGAGTGTGGACGTCACGATTCCCACCGGTAGCTCGACGGGGAGGATCGTGCGTGCGATGAGGTCGCTGCCCACGACGAGCAAGCCGCCCATGACGGCGGAGGCGATGATAGGTGGGCCGGGCGTACGCAGGAGGCGGAGTGCGATCTGGGGCGCAGCGAGAGCGACGAAGCCGATCGGGCCTGCGGCCGCGGTTGCGATGGCCGCGAGCGCCACCGAGGCGAGCAACAGCGATGCCTGACCGTGCTGTAGTCGCACTCCCAACGAGCGCGCATTGTCGTCGCCCAGTCGGAGCGCGCCGAGAGTGAACGTGGAGGCGACGGTGATGCCGCCGACGACGACGATCGCGAACAGTACCGGCCACACCGTGGACCAGTCGGCACCGTTGAGCGAGCCGTTGAGCCACAACTGGGCACGGGACACGTCGTTGATGTCTGCGCTGATGAGCAGCCAACCGATCGCGGCGGTGAGCATGGCGTTGATGGCGATACCGACGAGAATGAGCCGGAAGCCCTCGACGCCGCGTTTCCAGGCGAGCGCGTAGATGACCACGGCAGTGGCAACACCGCCGATGAGCGCCGCGATCGGAAGACCGACGGTGGCGAGTACACCGGCGAAGGTCCCCCCGCCGAGAACTATGAGTGCTACCGCGGCGGCGCTGGCTCCGGCCGTGATGCCAAGGATGTCCGGACTTGCCAGCGCGTTGCGCGAGATCGATTGGGTGACTGCCCCGGACATTCCGAGGGCCATGCCGACCAGCAGACCGGTGAGCGATCGGGGGAGTCGGAGGTCCATCACGATGAAGCGATCGATGCGGGACCCGCCGCCGAAGAGCACGTCGACGACCTGAGGAATGGACAGCGGGAAGTCTCCGCGACCGATGTTGATGCAGACCACGAGGAACAGTGCGGCGACCATGATCAGGGTGGTGAGCACCATGAAGGGGCGCCTGACGAACGAGACCGGCCCTACCCGGAATGCGGGGCGGGACGGGACCGACTTCGGCCCGGCCTCGGGTGCGGGCACGGCGGGCCCGGTGTGCACGGTCACAGGCTTGCCAACTTCCGACGACGGACCAGCGCGATGAAGAAGGGCGCGCCGAAGAGGGCGAGAACGATTCCGACCTGCAGTTCGCCCGGGCGGACGACGACGCGGCCGATCACGTCGGCGATCATCAACATGACGCCGCCCATCAGGCCCGCATAGGGAACCAGCCACCGGTAGTCCGGGCCGGTGACGACGCGGGCTACGTGGGGAACGACGAGGCCGATGAACGCAATCGGACCGCAGGCGGCGGTCGCCGCGCCGGTCAACAGGGTGATGGCCAGGATGCCGATCGTCCGGGAGAGGGCAATGTTGGTTCCGAGAGATCGTGCGACGTCCTCACCGAGGCTCATCACGTTGAGACCCGGGGTGCTGGCCAATGCGATGAGCACTCCGATGACGAGGAACGGCAGTACCTGCCACAGCACATCGAGCCCACGCCCGGCGACCGAACCGACCGACCAGAACCGATATCCGTCGAGGCTGGTCTGGTCGAGGAGGACGACCGCGTTGGTCATCGCGGTGAGAAAGAATGCCACCGCGGCGCCGGCGAGAGCAAGGTTGAGTGGGTTGGCTCGACCGTTGCCGATGGACGACAATCCGAACACGACGATGCTGGCCAGCGCGGACCCGGCGAATGCGAACCACAGGTACTGACTGGGCGAGGTGAAGCGAAACAGATAGATGCCGAGGACGACCAGGAAGGCCGCGCCCGCATTGAGCCCGAGTAGGCCCGCGTCGGCGAGGGGATTGCGGGTGTGTCCCTGAATGAGTGCGCCCGCTATACCGAGGGCGATGCCGACGACGAGCGCCAACAGTGTGCGCGGGACTCGTAGCGTGCGAACGATGATGTCGGTATCGGTGCCCGACGCTGCGAACAGGGCATGCCCGATCTCGTCGAACGTCAGTGGGCGTGCGCCGATGGCAATGCTGGCGAGGATGGCGGCGGCGAGGGCGATTGCCAGTACGCCGAGTCCGAGGACTCGGCGTCGGCGAATGCCGGAGACGGAGTTGTCGCGGGGAACGGGAGTGAACA
>NZ_JBAWFH010000422.1:0-13529 GCF_049591685.1 Rhodococcus sp. (in: high G+C Gram-positive bacteria)
ATACACGGTAGAGCAATAGAATCATCGAGACGCCGATACCGATGACCAAGCCCGGCAGCGTATCGAAGATCAACACGCCGAGCATCGCAGCGAGCGCTGCAAGGAAGTCGGCGCGGGCTGCTACTCCGTAGATGTCGGCAAGTCGACTGCTCCACACCCGGTACAGCCGGACGAGCGCTGCGGTGTCGACCAGTTCGATGACGGCTGCGATCACCACCCCGGCAAGCGTCGCTTCGGGGAGTTGCTCGAACAATCCCGTCAGGAACAGCAGGGTGATCACCGTCAATGCCGCGACGACCAGTCCACTGAGCTGAGATTTCGCGCCGGCGGCCCCGTTGACGGCGGTCTTGGACAGAGACCCGTTGACGACCATGCCGGAGCACAGGCCGGATCCGACGTTCGCCGCACCCAGCCCGAGCAGCTCGCGATTGGGATCGACGGTATACCCGGCTTTGGCCGCATACGTCTTGGCAGCTCCGAGCCCTTCCGCG
This sequence comes from Rhodococcus sp. (in: high G+C Gram-positive bacteria), assembly GCF_049591685.1. GTDB lineage: Bacteria > Actinomycetota > Actinomycetes > Mycobacteriales > Mycobacteriaceae > Rhodococcoides. Next base: position 492 of record NZ_JBAWFH010000422.1, read on the forward strand.
AATCCGATCAGAAGCACTCCCACTGCGGGGCCGACAAGGTCGAGGTAATCGGAAACCCCGATTGCCGTCGGCAGTCCGATTGCCGGCAGACCGGCGTCGATGTGCCCGACGATCTCGACGCCCCTTTCCGCCAGGTCGAACAGCGCCACTGCGGCAATGCTGACGAGTACGACCAGCAGCGAACCTGGGACCAGCGGTATCCACCGTTTTACACACAGCACCGCCGCGAGGGTCAGGCCGCCGATCAGGGCCGTCAGAGCGTCGGCCTGGCCGAGGTCGCGCATCACCGACCACGATTGTTCGAAGAAATTGCCGCCGCCTTTTTCGATGCCCAAAAGCTTCGGAACCTGCCCGACGATGATGGTCAGGGCGAGTCCGATGATGAACCCTTTGAGTACGGGTTCGGAGATGAAGGAGGCGACGAACCCGAGGCGCACAAGCCCTGCGAGAAGCCCCATGATTCCGGTGGCGAGGGCGAGCACGGTCGTCAGTGCGACCGCGCGGGTGCTGTCCCCTGCAGCGAGGGGGGCGATTATCGCCGCCGAGAGCGCTGCGGTGGCCGACATCGGTCCGACGACGAGGTGCCGCGAACTCCCCGCGGCGGCATAGAGAATCAGGGCCGGGACGGCGGCGTAGAGACCGACGACTGGCGGGACGCCGGCGATGGTGGCGTACGCCAGCGCTTCGGGTACGAGCACCGCCCACACTGTGAGCCCCGCGACGAGGTCGGGGCGCAGGTACCCGATCTGGTACCCGGCCAGCGAGGTGAACAGCGAGTTACGCCAGGGTCGCTGACTCATAGGCCTTGAACCCCTTTGCTGATCTGCATGGCGGCGATGAACAGAAGAAGCCCGATGTTGAGCAGTTTGGTGTTGGTTGCGATCCAATTTCGTAGCGCACCGAGCGGGCCCGCAGCCTTCTCTCGGCGGATCAACAGCATCGCGACCGGTCCGATGACCGACGAGGCACCTATCAGGACGAAGACGAGGGCGGCGACCGCTTGTTCTGTGGGAGAGGCGGTATCGATACGTAGGGTGAGTGCGGCGGCGAGGGCGCACGAGACGTCGACCGGGTTGAGTACGAACAGTGCGAACCCGAGCAGCGCCGACCTCGGGACGCTGAACTGTTCGACGGACTGCAGCATTTTCGGCAGCTGCGGGGCCGCGTCGGCGATGTCGCTCGGCCCGCTGGCGTGGCTCATCGCCCGCAGATGGGCGCGTTCGCGGGTGTGGACGAACCAAGCGCCTGCGATTAGAACCAAGCCGATCACGATGTTCAGGAACGGGATCCACAACGGCGGTGTGCGCTTCTCGTGGACTTGCAACGCGGTCAGGATCGCGTACGAGCCACCGAGTGTGACGACGATGCCGACGAATTCAGCCGACAAGGAACGCAACACTGTTCTGGCGGGCGTGCTGGGAGAACAGGACGGCGACGACTGCAATCACGGCCAGTGGGCTCATCACGATGCCCAGCGAGACCGGAATCAGGGACAAGATCAGCGACCCCATGTCCTCCTCCTTCGACGGCTTGGCGCCGCCTGGCGCCTAGAACAATCCGCCCATGCCTTTGCCGATCAACACCACTGCAATCACAAGGATCAGGACACTCATCACGGCGGTGTTGTTGGCCTGGAGCCACTCCTTGAGCGAAGCGAGCGGCGCCGACAACCGCTGCGCTGCAACCTGGTAGGCGATCACCGGTACCGCTACGGTCGAGGCGGCAAGGATGGAGAACACCGCTACGGCGATGATGCTCTGACCCCCACTGAGGTCGACTGATCCGATGGTGACGCCGGCGGCGATGCACATCAGGAGGTTCTTGGGGTTGATCGCAGCGAGTGCGAATCCGATGGCGAGGGCTTTGCCGGCGGTCATGTCGTCGATCGCGGTCATCCACTTCGGTGCGGTGTGTTCACCGCCGCGGCCTCGCCACTGCCGCAGCCCGACCAGCAACAGCAGGACACCGAGGACGAGTTTGATCCACGACGACGCCGACGACGGCTCGTCGCCGGATCCACCGGCCACTCCACCCAGCAGGACGAATATCGTTGTGGCCGCGACGATTCCCACGATCCAGCCGGCTGCGAACCCGATGCTGGTGCTTCCGGCGCGTGTGCCGAGGAGCATCAAGATCGCGGCGATGATGGGCACCGGGGACACGGCCACACCGATGGCCAGGGGTAGTAGGTCTCCGAGGACTGTGCCCATCACGTCGCCTCCCGTCTATGGTCGTTGCCTTCCGATTTCGGAATCTCAGTCCGCGAACACCGCTCGTAGTTTCGCTTCCTCGTCGTGCGAGAGGTTGGTGGAGATCAGTTCTGCGGATTGACCGGCGAACGCCTCGTGCACGCGGTCTGGCGTCGCGTCGGAGGTGAGTACGAACAGCGCCGAGGTTCCGGGGGTGACTTTGTCCTTGATCGACGCGATGAAATCGTCGTCGATTCCGACGTCGGCGAGCGATCCGGAGAGCGCGCCCACGCCGGCACCGATGGCGGCACCGAGGAGCGGGATGAAGAACAGCAGACCGAACAGCAGTCCCCAGAATGCGCCACCCAGGGCGCCTGCCCCGGTGAGGTCGTTCAGTTGCTGCGTTTTCGGCTTCTTGGCACCGTCCGGCCAAGAGACGACCGCACCGTCGTGAACAGTGACCAGTTCCTGCTTCTGCAGGTCTCTGAGGGTGTCGACCGCGGTCTGAGCACCGGTGGCAGTGGGAAATTTCCAGACGGTCAAGGTACCGGCCATGTCATCCTCCGAGTGGTAGCTGTGATGCGTGGTGTGCGATCAGCTGAGCTGCTGACCGAAATCGACGCTAGAAGCACCTCGTAGGCGCTGCATCATCAGTTGCGGGTGAGGGCCGCGTGCCCCGGATCGCCGCCCGGTTCAGTCCGGGAGACGGCGCATTTCGACGACCGTCAGACCTAGGGTGTCGAATAGTGCGAGCACTCCGCGTAGTTGGGTGTCATCGGCAACCGGTCCGTAGAGCGCGGTGTACGCGTGTTGGCTCGGGGAAAGAGTGAATTCGGGGAACGACGCCAGTGCACGGTCGGTGAGTTCGCCGCTGACCAGGAATTCGTAGCGCATCGGCGGAGTTCGCCTGGGTACGGCCATGATCGCCCCCTTTCAGGAGTCACCGCAAAGAACGTGGGCAGCGTGTCCGCACACTCTGACGCCTCGGCGAAATCGCGTCCTCATCCGCAGGGTATGAGAGCGATACAGTGAGCGCTGTCAGAGAAGCCCGAGTTTCTCGGCGGCAGTGATGGCGTCCCGGCGATTGGTGACACCGAGTTTGCGATAGATGCCCCGCAGATGCGTTTTGACGGTGTTGATGGAGATGAATTGATCGGCGGCGATACTTTCGGTGGTGCGAAACGACGGCAACTCGTGGAGAAGGTCCATTTCGCGGGGGCTCAATCGCACCGTGGTGGTGTCGCGGTCGGGTTTCACTGCGTCATACACACGTTGGGCGAATGGTTCGAGCGAGCCGAAGCGCCCGCGATTGCGGCCCAGAATTGCGCGGACGGCGTCCGGGGTGTAGCGGAACGGTCGGAGCACCGTCTCTGGGGCAGCGCAGTCGAGTGCGCGCGTGAGCGCGGCGTATGCGGTGGGTGCGGCGCGGTCGGCGGTCAGGGCCGTCTCTTCGAGCCAGGCCCAGATCGGGGTCAATGGATGCAGCGCGGTGATCGTGCCGTCGAGGACGGGAGCGAGGGCGGTATGCGCCGCCGCGCGGCGGCCTTGGAACCGCTCGACCATCGCGACGAGCACTGCGTGCTCGGCGGTATCTCCGAGTGCACGGCGTACGTACGCGGCGTAGGCCGCGGCATCGGCAGCGTTTCCCGCGAGGAGGAACTTGTGTTGAATGTCCGGTGAGATCAGCGCACGCATGTGCGGCGCGAGAGGGTCCCGGTCGGCGGTGTGGCGGGGCCGTAGCCTGTCGGCCACGAGGTGTCCGGGGGCGGTGGTGTCGGTCAAACCGAGAAGCACACGCGCCGTTTCCCCGAGGGCTGGAACCGCGGAGCCGGTCAGCGCCGACCAGGGCGGTTCACCGTTCGTCGGCGCGGGCACGCAGCGAAGTGATGCTGCATACGCGGCATTCGCTTGCGTCAGGTGCACGGTATCGGCGGCGTCGAGTGAGTGGGTCCGAAACAGCTGCGCTGTGGCGTCGGCGGTCTCGCTCACTGATGCCAGTTGCCCCGTAAACAGGGCCAGCACGTTTCGGGCACCGAGGCAGTGCTGCTGCAGCGCCGGTGAACGGGCGGCGGCGGCCGCATGGGCGTGGGCTTGTTCCACCGCTCGCGCGGCGTGGTCGAGCTCGCCGACGGAGAGCGCGAGCGCGGCCTGATGCAGAGCGATCGCGGAGTTGATCTGGGGGTGGTCACCAATGCGGTCCGAAGCCTCGAGCTCGTGAAGATCGGTGAGCGCTGCCCCCGCCGCTTCCGGGTCAGTACGCAGCGAGATCTGAGCGCGAACGATCGCTGTCAGTGCCGCGTCGAGGTCGGTAGCTGCGCTGCGCTCGTGATCGATTGCCCCGAGTGTGATGGCTGCGGGCGCGAGCAGGCCCTGCTCGAGCTCGAGCGATGCGATCACCAATCGGGTCGCGGTGCGTGATCGCGATGCCGGGGGTGCTCGGTCGAGGAGGTCGAGGAGGTCCGGGATCGCTTGCGGGTGATGGTCTCCGAGCACGAGGTGAATAGCAGCGGATTCGATTACCGTATTCACGGTGTCGCTGTCACCGCTCTCGACAGCATGGGTGAGCGCGTTGGAGAAGCGCCGATCGTTCGAGTACCACAGTGCAGTACGGCGGCGGACGTCACCGATGATTTCTGGATTGTATCTCTGGGCTTCGGCACGTAGGTACGCGCGCATCATTGGGTGGTAGCTGTAGAAGGTTTGCGTACCGGCCTGGGTCCTGGTGATGAGAAAATTGCTGTGCGTCAACGCTTCCAGGATGACGAGTGCCTGCGTGGAGTCGGTCAGGTACAGCGCCTGCGCGGCGGTCACCGTGTCCGGGATGGCCGTGGTGATCAGTACTCGTTTGGTGGCAGGAGGAAGCGAGGTGATGAATTCGTCGACCAGATAGTCCGACATCGCTCGGTCGGTGCCGCCGAAACGAGCAAGGGTGCCCGCGGGATCGGTGCTGCGCACTGCGGTGAGCGCGGCGAGCGCCAATCCTGCGGCCCATCCTTCGGTCTTGGCCATGACAGCGTCGAAGACATCAGCAGTGGTGTCGAGCTCGTGACGCGACAGCAACTGTCGTGCTTCGAGTTTCGTGAAGTCCATCTCGTCGGCAGTGATGTCGAGGACCGATCCCGCTACCCTCAGCCGCGTGAGCACCAACGGCGGTTCGAATCTACCCGCGAGCGCCACCCGCAGCGATTGGGGTGCCCATCGCAGTAGGGTCGCGAGTTCGTCGAGCGCGGCCGCCTCGTGGAGCAGGTGCGCATCGTCGATCACCAGGCACAGGGCTCCCGCGGTATGAAGTACCTCGCCGATGAGGGGATTGATGTTGCGGTCTGCAGCGCTCCCCAGTAGGGGTACCTCCTGCGCCGCTTGAACCAATGCCGGGCTGCCGGACGACGCGGTGAGGGCGGTCGTGACCGCGGCGCGCAGAACGTGCACGTCGTTGTCGCTCTCGTCGATGGTCAGCCAGGCGACGGGCATCTGCGCGGACGCCGTCAGCCGGCGCACCCAACTCGACAGCAAGACCGTTTTTCCTGATCCTGCCGGTGCGGTGATCGAGATTATCCGCGTGTCGGCGGTCTCGGTTAGGACGGTATCGAGTAGTTCGTAGAGGCGGGGGCGCTCGACGGTGGAGCGGGCGGAGAACGGCGGCGGCATGGAGCGACCACGATGGATCGCGATGGCGCCTGGCGTGACTGCAGGCATCGGCACCGTCCCCCGACTGGAATGGTGTACGGGAACGTGATCCGTACAAGGAGAAACTATAGAACACATATCCGTTCGGCGGGGACCGTAGCGGCACCGTTCCCGCAGGTCAGACAACCGTTTTGGGATCGAGTCCTCGTTCGGCCAGAAAAGCGGGATGAACGGTCGGTTTTACTCCGTCCGAGCGTGCGTTTACACCGGTACCAGTGTGCTGGCAGCCACCGATCAACAGACGAGCAGACGAGCAAACGAGCAGACGAATACTGGTGTTAACGGACTCGGTGCTAACGCCCGGGCTGTGAGTCCCACGTTACGACCGCCCAGATGACGATCAGGTCGAGGGTGATGATCAAGTTCGACCAGAGCGGGAAGTACGGCAGTCAAAGGAAATTGGCGGTAATGGACAACGCTGCCATGACGATAGCGGCGGCGCGCGCCCAGGTCGCGTCGGTGAACAGGAGGATCGTGCGCCAGCCCATGGAAGCCGCGATTTCCCAACGCCTGTTGGTCAATCGGTCTTTACGAGTGCTGGGACCACGAACCGTCGATCGAGGACGGAGGCGTCGGGTTCGTACATGCGCAGGACGGGCCGGAAGTCTCCTGCCGGTGCGGGCAACCAGTTGGCGGCAGCAATCTCGTCGGAGGGCTGCCCGTGACTGATGGTGATGGTGAGTGATCCGTCGTCGGCGTAGCGGACCCCGGGGGTGCGGTCGCCGATGGAGTAGCGGTCGATCGGGTTGTCGACGAGGAAGAAGTCCGGAATGGAGTACATCGTGAGCGACCAGAAGGCTCCGACGGGCGGCGTCGGGTCCAGATGCAGCGTGTAGGTGTTCGAGCCGTCGAGCTGCTCGCCTCGGTCGTCGACATAGGTCATGATGTACGCCGCTTCGTACGGATGATTGCCCCACAGGCCACCTTTCGCGGCGGCCGCGCGTTCGACGATCCGCAATTTCGGGTCTGCGATCTTGAACTCGGCGTCATCGATGGCACCTATCTCGAAGAAGTCCAGGTTGTAGTCGAATGCGTGGAACGTCAGTTTCCAGCCGTTCACCTCTGGGCTCGACCCCGAGGTGAGGGCCATGTCGAGCGCGGCCTTGCCCTGCGTCAGACCAGCCGTCAAAGTCCTGCCGAGATCGCTGGTCGGATCGGTGTACGGCGAGTCGCCTTGCTGCGTGATTCCCAACGGCGCGAACGACTCCTGCAGACCCCGATCGCGTTCGGCCGGAGGAAATGCCGAAGACCACAGCCGGAGTTTCTCGTAGAACTCCAACTCGGGTGCAACCGCCGGTTCGGGTACCGGTAGCCCGGTCGGCTGGGCAGCGGGGTCGTGCGGGGTCAAGGTGGTGGCATCTTGCAGAGCGTGGACTGCGGCGAGGTCGTCGCCGGTGCATGCCCAGCGCCCCACGATCGACGCCACCGTCGTGGGGAATTCGATCGTGGTGGTTCCGTCGGGTACGACTCCGTTCCATCCCTGGGGTACCAGCAGGAAGGTGCCGGCGGCGGTGCCGGTGGAGCGGTGACCGACGTAGGCGAAGTTGTTCGTCCACGCGTCGACGAACTGGAGGACGTAGTAGCGGCCGTCGGTGTCGGGGACCTCGAGAGTGAGAGGTCCGACGCTCAGGTCGATCTGGGCCATCGAGTAGACGGTGTCGTTGTTGATGGTGACGAAGGTGTCGGCCGGTCCGGCGAGGGTGCGGGCGTGGGAGAAGGTGTTGAACGGGGCTGCGGGGTTTGCGCCGACACCGTCTTCGACGTAGCGGTTCATCTGGTCGAGATCGAACACCAGCGGGAAACCGTAGATGTAGGCGAGTGCCGCAGGTTCGAGGTCAGGATGCTCTGACATATGTTCTCCTGCTTGTGGAGTCGACGCTGGTGCGGTCGGTGAGCTGTTCGACATTTAGGGCGTGGTTTCGACGATGTCGCCGATCTTCCAACTGCGGTCGAAGTAGGGTTCGAGCGGGCCGTAGAACCGCAGGTAAGTGAACCAATGCTGTTCGGGGAGCGTCTGTATCCAGTTCGATGTACCCGCTGGTGGTGCGTCGGGACCGAAGTGCAGGTCGACCGAACCGTCGTCGTTGTAAGCCAGGTCAGCATCTCTCGATCCCCGATCGCCGCGCTGCTGGTCGTTGTCGATCAGGCAGCGAGTGCTGATGGAGTAGACGGTGACCGACCAGAACAATTTCGCGGGCGGATCCGCGGGCACGTGCAGCGTGTACGACCGGCCGCCGTCGAGCCACCGCCCTTTGCAGTCGGTGTAGCACCCGAGATAGGCCTGTCCCATTCCCGGCGTTTGACTCTTCATAGCTGCCGAGAAGCTGACTGCTTCGTAGAACCACGCTGCGCGTTCGAGCAACTGATCGTAATGCTCCACGCGCTGACTGGAATTATCGAGCGCCAGCACCAGATCCCATTGCCGATCCGGCCAGTACGCTGCATTGTCGAATCGCTTGGCAAAGGTGTTCGCCTGTGCCATCAGCTCCCCCGCCTCCGCGGCCCTCGCGAGGATGGCGGCTATTCGGTCATCTGGTGCGAAGGGTTTGCCCTTCTCGATTCCGAGCGCAGCGAGCATGGCCAGGTAGAAACGATCCCGTTCGTCGACGACTTCGCTTTGGTAGATCTCGTGCAGTCGGACCCAGTATTCGATTCCGCGGGGCTGGTCACCGGACCAGGGTTTGCCCTCGTGTGAGACCACCGACGTCGGTGCAGGATTGTCTCTCTCCGAATACGGATAGATTTTCACCCCGTTCACCAATGCCTGCGAGCGCACCGGGTCCGGGTCGAGGGTCCGGAAGCCGAACATTATGTTCATGCCGCTGGAATTGTGGACGTAGAAGCCGTCGACGTCTGCCGGCGCGGCAGTGTCCGGCGGGACGATGATGTGCCTGCCGCCTTGCCCCTTGTCCGGTCCCATCTCTCCCATGACGCCGACTTCTCGTTGCCAGAAGTCCGAAAGACCTCCGGCTGTCGGCCCGGGTGGCAGTTCGACCACCAGCGGGCCGCTCACCGCCAGGTCGAAGAAGTTCAGGATGTAGGGCGTGGTGGCATTCGCCGTGATGAGACCCAGCCTGTCTCGGTAGGTGACGTAGTGGACGATGTCCGATCCCGTCGCACCGAACGTCTCGTAGTGGACCTTCTTCCATTGTGCATACGACACCAATGGCAGTGCCCACAAATACGCTTGGCAGGCCATCTGATAGTCGAGTTCGTCGAAGATTGTGGAGATCGAACGACGGTCGGGCAGCTCGCGAACACGATCGATGCTGCCGAGTGCTCCTGGAAGTCCACCTGACATGGCAACCGCCCTTCCGTGCTCGTGCGTTTCGTACGTGCACTGATTCACGCACGCAAGCCCGGTCGGAGCTTCATCCGTGCCGGGCGATGGCCACCCGGGTGCATTCTTCAGAGGGTTCGACATCTCGAATCGACCGAAGCTGACTTCACCGCAGCCGCCGGTGGTGACTGTCGAATGGACCGGTAGCACCGTCCGCCTCGACCCGCATGGACGGACTGCGCAGTTTAAGCTCAGGCGAGCGTGACCCTGCGCTGCGCCACTCAGCACCTGCACGAGGAGTTCTCTTGTCATCGACGTCGCCGACCGCCTCGGTCAACGACAACGGCCCGGCACCTACGCCTTCCGCCGTTCCACCCTACGAGCCGCCGGAGTCCTGGATACCCGCCGATCAACGGAAATTCGGGCTCGACCGTCGTACGATCGTCCCCGGTCTCGCGGTTCTGATACTTGCCGTAGTCATTTCGTTCGCACCAAGCCTCGTCGACGACGGGATCGACTACGACGACCCGGTCCGGTCCGGCGACGTGATGGCACTCGACAAGGGCGTGGCGTTCACCCCTGCGGTGGGATGGAACATCACCGACGGTGTGCGCGAGGGCGAACCATTGGCGGGTGGCAGTTACCCGTCCAGCGCGGGCTTGTCCGAAGCTGGTGTGACGTTCGGACTCCAAGTGGCCGACTTCTCCGGAACGCCCGATGAACTGCTCGATCAGATTCGCGACACGCAGGACGCCTATGGGATCGAATCCCCGGTGGTCGAGAACGAGACGGTAGCAGTCACCACCAGTGACGGCCATCGCGGTGTGATGGCCAGTTACGACGGCCCGAACATCGACGGCGTGATCGCGGCTTTCGTCGGGGACGAGGTGGGGGTCGAGGTGGTCGTGGTGTCCCCGACGACTCACGACAAGCAGTCGGCACTGGATGTGGCACAGATGATCGAAAGCATCACCATCGCGGAGGAAAACCAGTGACCACGGACCAGGGAAATCATGCCAAGGTGCACGAGGACGGCCGCACAGCCGAGCTTATCGATGCTCAGCTCGATGCCATCGAAATGTCCGGTCGCGCTCGCAAGTTTCAACTCTTCCAGCCTCGTAATCTCTGCTGGTGGGTGTACGTCGCCATGGTCGCCTATGGGGTGCTGAGCATTCCGACGGTTTTCGCAGCGCCGGTTCACGCGTTCGGCAGTGCCATCGCAGGGTCGGTTGTGCTTCTGTTGATCTACGGCGCAGTGCTGTGGTGGTTCACCCGGCACATCGACCGCTACTCGCCGATCTCGGGCAGTCTGGTTGCTACAGCTATGCTCTGGGGCGGAGCTGCAGCGACGTTGGGCATTGCAATTTGGGCCAACACTCCGATCATGTCGTTGTACGCCAAAGCGTTCGGACAGAACTTCGCAGCAGACTGGGGCGCCGGCCTGACCGCGCCGTTCGTCGAGGAGATTTCCAAAGGCCTGGGCGTGGTGTTGTTGATGTTCCTCGCCACCCGCGTGATCCGAACTGCATTCGACGGATTCGTCGTCGGTGCGTTCGTCGGCCTCGGTTTCCAAATCTCCGAAGATCTCCTCTACGCCTTCAACCAGGCCGGCGCAGACTTCGGAGTCGGAGCCAGCACCTTGGCTTTCGAAACTTCGATTGTCCGAATTATCACGGGGCTATCGGGTCACATCGCGTTTTCCGCGATTTTCGGAGCGGGACTGGTCTACCTCATCGGGCGGCGCGGCGAACCGCGTAACGCCCTTCGTGGGCTTGCTCTGATGGGTCTGGCAATGCTGCTGCACGGGATCTGGGACTCACAGCCCGCACTCTTCCGGATGTCGTCGACGGCGGGAAGTCTCGCCGTAACAGGCATTCTCGTCATCGCCTATCTTGCAATCGTCATCCTGGTGTTCCGAATGGTGGTCGTCCGCGAACGCGCTCTGCTCCATGACATCCTCGCGCCCGAAGCCGCCGACGGTGTTTTGGGCGGAGACGAACTGGCTGCGATCACCGGCGATGCCAAGCACCGTCGCATGTTCCGCAAGGCGCAGGGCGGCCGTTCTGCGGTCCGCCGCGAAAAGTGGGTCACCGCGGCAGCGAGTGACCTCGCCGACCAGATCGCCCTCGCCAGAGGACTCGACACCGCGGCCGTGCAGTTCGCTCGGTCCGAGGTCGTGCGCCTCCGGCAGGGTCACCCGACACCCAGCTGAACGCCCCGTTCTATTCGAACGATCCCCAGCTGCTCGTCACCGACCGCAGTTGCGCGTAGATCGTGTTGTGCAAGTTCGGAATCGATGGCAGCGAGGTCGACTACGTTCCAGAGATATTCCACGTCTGCGGCGTCGATCTCGTTGCCGTCCTCGCTCGTCCGGTAGGTCATGTGCCATTTCATGGTCGCGTCGTCGATGCGTTCCGCCCACGCGGAGCCGTGGTACGTGCGGTGTCCGACGCGCACGTGCGCCATCTCGAATTCTGGGACGGCGGAGGAGGTGGTTGGTTGCTGGAGGTTGATCACGGCGTACCCCTGCCGACGTAATCCTGCGGCGATCACCTTCCAGAGCTGTTCTCGTGCTACGCGGTTCAGGTGTCCGAGCGTGTTCATGACGGCGAATGCGTCGAAGGTTTCGGGGAGTCGCGACGCCGGGAAGGGCCGGTTCTCGATCGTCACCCGCGAGCGCAGGTCGGGGTCGGACGCGACGCGGTGCAGCAGGACGGCTCGAAGGTGACTCGACGGTTCGACCGCCACGATGCGCGCGGTCGGCGCGGCACGTGCGATGACGTCGGTTCCGAGTCCGGTGCCTGCCCCGAGTTCGACGATGGTGCTGTGTTCGGCGAGGCCTGCCAGTGCCTCGGTGACACCGGGCGTCAGGTGCTGCCACATCCCCGCGCTGAGCAAATCGAGGTGGTCGGCGGATCGGGCGTACGGGTCTGCATACGCGTGCACGTGGGTCCTCTCGGTCAACCGGTCCGACCCGCAATGAGTCGGTTACCATCGTCGATAACGACAATCACTTCCAATAGTAGCGGGCGGTCCATCGCCTGCTGATCGGAGCTCGCTGTTATGTACGACGTTGTCATCGTGGGCGCAGGCGTTGCCGGACTCAGTGCAGCGCTGGTGCTCGGCCGTCAGAAAAGGACGGTGCTCGTGGTCGACGGTGGCCGCCCGCGCAATGCGCCTGCCGCGGAGATGCACATGTACCTCGGCCGCGACGGGGGCGCACCGGCCGACCTGCTCGCTGCCGGGCGCGACGAGATCGATGCCTACCCCACCGTCGAGCGGGTGTCCGGTCAGGTCAGCGCGGTGGGCGGGGTCGACGGCGCTTTCGAGGTGACGATCGACGGCGGCGCGCCGCTGCAGGCCCGCAAGCTCTTCTTCGCGGTCGGCGTTACCGATGTCCCCTGGGGAATTCCGGGGCTGGCCGAACGCTGGGGTTCGGGGGTGTTCCACTGCCCGTTCTGCCACGGATACGAAACCGATGGCCTCACGATCGCCGTGTTCGCCAATGGCTCGGACGCCGGTCTGGGTGCTTACGTCGCAGACAGATACTCCGACGATGTAGTGGTGTGCACCAATGGCCCATCCACCATTCCTGATCCGCTACGCGCCATGCTGGACAAGGCGGGCGCCCGGGTGGTCGAGACTCCGGTGCTTCGTATCGACGGTGAGCAACCCACGCTGACAGTGCATTTCGACGACGGATCCGTTCTCGAGCGCCAGGCCCTCTACCACCGCGCGCCGACGACCCCGAACACCGCGCTCACCCGCGCTTTGGGCTGCGAGCACTTCGACGACGGGTGCGTTCGGGTGGACGAGTTCGGCAAGACGACCGTTCCCGGGGTGTCCGCGGGCGGCGACGCGGCGCACCTCGCCGCCGTCCCC
>NZ_JBAWFH010000423.1:0-2022 GCF_049591685.1 Rhodococcus sp. (in: high G+C Gram-positive bacteria)
ACCTAGCTCAGTATTCCTGGACGAGATTGGCTGAGATGTACTCGAAATCGAACTCCTCTCCCAGGCCCGGGCGGTCGGGCATGTGCACGATTCCGTTCTCGTCGATGGGGTCGACGATGGACTTCAGGTGCGGCGGAACCCAGTCGTAATCCGTGTGTGGGTGCAGCAGCCCACGTTCGTACCAAGCGATGTTCGGGGCGCCACCGACGAGCGCAAGGTTGGGTGCGCCGTTGCCGTGGATCTCGCACTCGAGTCCGAAGCCGTCGGCCATGTGCACCGTTTTCAGTGCAGGTGTGATGCCGCCACCGTTCATGGCACCGACCCGCAGAATGTCGCAAGCCTCGTTGACAATCCATTCGGACCTCGACTTGTGCCGACCCGGGGTGGTTTCCGGCCCGATGACAGGGGTCTGGATCTGCTCGGCGAGCCACTTGTACGAGCGCAGCGAGAACTCGTCCATCGGCTCTTCGAACCAGTCGAACTTCAGCCTGTCGAGCTCCCGGCCCAGTGTGAGGGCCTCGGTACGCGAGTACCAGTGATAGCCGTCGAGCATCAGGGAGAACCCGGGCCCGACGGCGTCACGCACCGCCGCACAGGCGTCGATGTCGCGGTGCAGATCGGGCGCCCCTGGCAGCGGGGGCATCCACGTGTGCAGCTTGATGCCCCGGTAGCCCCGAGCCTTCAGGTCGACGGCGAAAGCAGCGTACTCCTCCGGTGTCGACAGGCCGCCTTCGATGGTGTCACCGCACATCGTGCTTGCGTACGCCTTGACCTCGGAGCGAGCCCCGCCGAGCAACTTCCACACGGGAGTGTCGAACTTGTTGCCCGCCAGATCCCACAAGGCCTGGTCGACGTAGCTCAGCGTGTGCTCGGGGAGTTCGACGGCCCTTGTACGTTGGCGAATCGCGAACTTCTTTTCCACGGACTCGCGCGCAAGCGGGTCCGTTCCGATCAGGATCGACTGGAAGTACTGCTCGACCTGATCCTGACGCAGGTAGTTGGGTTTACCGAGAACGTAGCCACTGGCTCCGTCGGAGTCGGTGATGCGCAGCAGTGCCTGTGTTATCTGGATCGACGGACCCGGGTGACGGTGCCCGTAGGTATCGACCGAAGTGCGCGCCTCCGTCTTGAACACCTGCACGGCAACATCTGTGATGAAGCTGGACATGATTCGATCCCCTATTTACCCTGACGGGCATCGTATTTGGCCTTCGATCGGTTGAGCTTCTCGGCGAAGTCGTCGGCGAAGTCCTGGGCGCTGAGCTGCCCGATCAGCACTTTTTGCCACTGGCCCAACATCTGGACCTGGACGATCTTGCCGAAGTCGGGTAGATAGTCGGGCGGCGTGACGAGCACGGTAGCCGGATCGTCGAGCGACGCTTCTGCTGCCTGCACGGATGGCATCCCGGCGAACGCGGGAGCAGAGCGTGCGACGGTGTTGACCGGGATCTGCCCGACGTTCTCGTTCCAGTACGCCTGCGACTCCGGCGAGGTCATGAATTCCAGGAACTTCCACGCCGCAGCTTGGTGTTTGCTGGATTTGAATACGGTGTACGACGGGAACGGGTCGGTCATCACAGTGCGAACGTCGTTGTCCGCACGTGGAAGTGCGACAGCGCCGACCTTCTCGCCCAACGACTTCTTGTGGTTGCTCAAAGATCCGAGGTTGTGTTGCATCATCGCAACCGAACCGCCACCGAAGCTGGCGACCATCTGCGGAAACCCGTTGTTGACGTCCGCGGTGGGTGTGTCGACGTCGTAGAGTGCTGCGAACCGTTCGATGGCCTCGACCATCTCCGGACGGTTGAGCGTCGACTCGCTGCCGTCGAAGAAGTTCTCGATGCCCGTGGTGGCAAACATGTGCTGCAGCAGTGGATAGATCGATCCGGCACCGCCGCGGATGGTGAAGCCGTAACGGCCGGCGGACTTGTCGGTGAGTCCGTCTGCGGCCTCGTAGAACTCGTCCCACGTGTCGGGCGGTTGGAGTCCAGCTTCGTCGAACCAGTCGGCGCGATACCAGAG
>NZ_JBAWFH010000424.1:0-4323 GCF_049591685.1 Rhodococcus sp. (in: high G+C Gram-positive bacteria)
ATGTGGAAGCCATGGGCTACCCCCAAGGCACCGAGTTTAACCGGGCCCCGATGTGGTCCGAACACGTTCTACGACCGGGGTGGCGCGGCGTCGGCGCAGTTCTGGCCGCACCGGACGCTGTGAGTACTTCCTTTCCTGCCGACGCCCCCCTGGTAGCTGTTGCATACGGCTACCGGGGTGCACCCCATCAGTGGTGGCACCAACAGGTGAAGGAGGGTCTCGCGCGAACGGGGAACAGCGACGAACACATCGATTCCGTCTTGTCCGACTACTTCGAACTGACGGAACTGCACGTGTCACCCAGGGTGCAAGGTCATGGCATCGGTGGGTCGCTGGTTCGTCGACTGCTTGCCGGCCGGGCGGAAGCACGTGTTCTACTCTCGACGCCCGAGGTCGCGGGTGAAAACAATCGGGCGTGGCGACTGTATCGGCGACTGGGGTTCGGCGACGTTCTGCGCGACTTCACCTTCGCGGGCGACCGGCGTCCGTTCGCCGTCCTCGGTCACGAGCTCCCGCTCGACTCGACGCATTCCGGGCGTGCCTCGAACGACCTATAGCCTGGAGCGGTGATCGACGTTGTGGTTGTGGGCTCCGGCCACAATGCCCTTACCGCTGCCTGCTATCTCGCCGAGGCAGGCCTGTCGGTCGAAGTTCTCGAACGCGATTCGATCGCGGGCGGCGGAGTCTCGACGGCCGAGAGATTCCCCGGCCATCGCGTCGATCGTGGATCGTCCGCCCACATCATGGTTCGCCACACCGGCGTCATCGAAGAACTGCGCCTCGCCGAGCACGGCCTCCGCTACGTCGAATGCGACCCCTGGGCCATCGCGCCGGGAGCACCGAACACCGACCAAGCCGCCATTGTCTTCCACCGCGATGTGGATGCGACGTGTGCGTCGATTGCGCGCTCCTGCGGATCCGCCGACGCCCGTGCCTATCGACGCTTCGTCGACAAGTGGGGCCCGCGCAGTGCGCGCACGATGAGATCGTTCTCGGCGCCGCCCACCGCGCCCAACCTGCTTCGCGCATTCTGGGGTCTCGACGCCCCGAACGGCGGCGGTGCGCTCTCGCGTGAGTTCTTGACCACCGGCGACGCGTTGCTGGACGAACTGTTCGATTCTGAGCGGCTCAAAGCGGCACTCGCGTGGTTCGGTGCGCAGTCCGGCCCACCGATGTCCGAGCCGGGGACCGCTCCCATGGTGGGGTTCGCCGCGTTGATGCACACCCTTCCTCCCGGTCGTGCCGTCGGCGGCAGCGGCGCGTTGACCGAGGCGCTCATCGCAAAACTTCTCTCCTGCGGTGGGCAACTCGCGGTCGGCGACGCGGTCGAGGCCTTGGTTCCCGAACGCGATGCGTGGACGACGCGCACCACGAGCGGGCGCGTCATCCGCAGTCGCAGGGTCGTTGCGGGCTGCCACGTCCTTACCACGCTCGATCTGTTGGCGGCAGGCGGCCACAACGCGCGGCAGATCGAGTCCTGGCGTCGGGGCATTCGCGTCGGACCCGGCATGGGAATGGCTGTGCGGTTGGCCACATCCGCTCTCCCCGCCTATTCGAGCGCCTCCCAATCCGCACCCGGAACCACCGGCCTGCAGCTGCTCGTCCACGACCGCGCTCAGCTGCGTCTGGCCCACGGCAATGCCGTTGCGGGCGAATTGCCACCGACGCCCGCGGTGTTGGCGATGTCGTTCACTGCGATCGAACCGAGCGTTGCCCCCGCAGGAGAGCATCAGATATCGCTGTGGTCACAGTGGCATCCGTTCGCACCGTCCGGCGGCAGGCGATGGCGCACCTCCGACACCGAGGTGCGCGCGAGCGACCTTGCCGAGCACGAGGCCGACCGTATCGTCGAAGAGGTGGAGAAATACGCCCCAGGTTTCCGCGAGTCGATCCTGCACCGTCACGTGCAGTCTCCCGCGGACATCGAACGAGAGCTCGGAATGATCGGCGGCAACATCATGCACGTCGAGATGTCACTGGACCAGATGATGATGTGGCGACCGACACCGGCGTTGAGCGATCACCGCGTGCCCGGTGCTCGCGGTCTGTATCTGACGGGGGCATCCACCCACCCGGGTGGAGGGGTGTCCGCTGCCAGCGGCCGCAGCGCTGCCCGCATCGCGTTGCGTGACGCAGGTGCAGGCAGAGTCCGGCGATGGATCGGAGAACGCCGCCGATGAGGAAAGTCATCGTCGTTCTGGCCGGCTGCGCCATCGCTGCGCAGATCGTGTATCCGCTCGTCACCGGCTCGACTCGCGACATGGTCACCGTGGCCGTCGTCGCGTTTCTCGCCGCCGCGGCGATCACGCACGCCGTCGTCGCGCGAGGACCGAAGTGGGCGTCGGTGCTGTTCGTCGGCACCGCCGGGCTCGGCCTTATCGCCGAGATGATCGGCACTGCCACCGGCTTTCCGTTCGGCAGCTACTACTACGCCACCGACCGCCTCGGACCCGACCTGTTCGGCGTGCCCGCGGTCGTTCCGTTGGCGTGGACGGCAGGCTTCTA
This sequence comes from Rhodococcus sp. (in: high G+C Gram-positive bacteria), assembly GCF_049591685.1. Lineage (GTDB taxonomy): Bacteria > Actinomycetota > Actinomycetes > Mycobacteriales > Mycobacteriaceae > Rhodococcoides. Next base: position 2,506 of record NZ_JBAWFH010000424.1, read on the forward strand.
TCCGGTGTGGTGCGCCGTCACCCACATTCTCGAACGAACGGCCACCTCGACGGCCAAGGCCTCGGCTCAGCGAATTCTTCTGACCTCCGTCGGCATGGTCGGGTGGGACCTGTATCTGGACACCCAGATGGTCACCGACGGGCAGTGGACGTGGACATCACCGATCGCCGGCCTTCCGGGACTGCCGTCCATCCCGGTGAGCAACTATCTGGGTTGGTTTCTCGTCGCGCTCGTCATGGCCACGATCGTCGAAGCCGCGAGCCGGAAGTTCGGGCTGGGCCTCGAACCCCGATCCGACAGATCGCCCGCCGAGGCACGCCACATTTCGGACGTCGCGCCGCTGGGACTGTTTCTGTGGACCTGGCTCGGTTCGGCGCTCGCCCACTCCGTCTTTCTGTCCGGACCCGAACTGCGGTACTCGGCGATCTACGGTTTCGTCGTCATGGGTGTGGTCGGCTTCCCGCTGGTCTGGACATGGGTCGCCCGCACCCGAGAAACAACTCGGACAACGCGACTCGCCTGACCACTGCCACGGCGCCGGACGAACGCCGTGTCTGGCACGATGTCGCTGTGCAGTCGACAATCCGTGAAGGTAGGTCCCGTAACCGTCGCCGACTGGTGTCCGCGCTCGCGCTGACCCTGTTGGTCGCTCCCCTGTTGACCGGGTGCCTTCGCGCTCAGGTGTCGATGGGCGTCTCGGCGGACGACCGGGTATCGGGCCAGATCGTCGCAGCCACGATTCCCACGTCCGAGTCGGACACCGGGCCCGTGTTCGAGGCGCCCTCGTCGCTCGCCGACAAAGTGCGGATCGACGAGTACGCACAAGACGGTTACGTCGGGACCGAAGCAAGGTTCAGCGACCTCTCGTTCGGCGACGTTCAGACGCTCGGCCAGATGTCCGAGCAGGCAACGGGCAGTTTTCAATTGGTGCTGCAGCGCTCCGGTGACACGGTCACCCTGGACGGCAAGGTCGATCTGCAGTCCGTCCCACTTCAGGGCACCGACGTTCAGTTCACGATCGCATTCCCCGCACGGATCGGAACGACCAACGGAACGCGCGATGGCGACAACATCATCACCTGGAAGCTCCCCGCGGGCGAGGTGTCCACCATGCGAGCCGAGGTGAGCTACGCCGACCCCAATACGCGCAGCTTCGCCGGGTGGGCGGGCATCGTCGGAGGCGTGACCGTCGGGGTCGCCGCCATCGTCGGCGCCATGGCGTGGGTAACCCGCAACCAACCGGTTCGTCGACGCGAAACGGCTGCGTGAGCACAACTTCCCGGATCGCTCGGCGCGCGACCGCGGCGGGCGCGGTGATGTCGATCGCGGCAGCCTGCATGTCGATCGCGAACGCCCTCACCATGCCGACTCTGACCCGCCCCAGGCGCAGCGTCGCCGACCGTGTCGTGGTCTGTGTTCCCGCGCGCAACGAAGTCACGACGTTGCCGGCGTTGATCGGCGACCTTCGCGCCCAGTCCGGGTGCCCGAATCTTAGGGTGATCGTGCTCGACGACGGGTCCTCCGACGGCACGTACGAGGCAGCGGTGACGGCGGCGGGAGAGGATCCGCGATTTCACGTGATCCGCTCCGACGTCGAACCTCCCCCAGGCTGGACCGGGAAAGCCGCAGCGTGCCACAGGCTGGCGCAATCGGCCCTGGCCGAACCCGCCGACCACATCGCCTTCGTGGACGCGGACGTTCGTCTCGATCCGGCGGCGGTCGCGGCCGCATCGGAGACACTCGGCACCCGCGACGCCGCTTTGGTCAGCCCCTGGCCTCGTCAGATCACGGGCAGCCCGGCCGAGACGCTTGTCCAGC
>NZ_JBAWFH010000425.1:0-3751 GCF_049591685.1 Rhodococcus sp. (in: high G+C Gram-positive bacteria)
CGCGGTATCGACTGTCTCTAGGGTTCCCTCTGCACCGAATCGATGATTCGCGCTGCGATGGCCGAGACTTTCATATTCTCGTTCTGCGACTGCTGCGACAGCACGGCGAATGCTTCGTCGGCGTCGACACCCCGGACGGCCATCACGATTCCCTTGGCCTGTTCGATCGCCGCGCGGGTGCGCATCGCCTCGCGCAGGCCGTCCAGTTCGGAGCGCGCATGCTGAGCGCGCAGGGAATTGAACACCGCGCTCTCGACCGCGGTCACGAACACCTGCACCAGAATTTCGTCGGTGTGGGTGAAGCCGTGGTCGGTCCAGCTGTAGACGTTCAGCGCGCCGACCTGTCCTGTGTCGACCGAGATGGGGGCCGAAAGATAGCCCTGCACACCGATATCGGCCGCCTTCCGCGCGAAAGTCGGCCAGCGAGCAGCGGCGTCGTTCGCCCCGGCTCGGACGAGCTGACGGGTGCGCGCCGCTTCCAATGACGGGCCCTCGTTCGCGCGATACTGATCGTCGTCGATGGTGAACACGCGGCGATCCGTGCACGCCGCAGTCGCGGGGCCGGCCGCCAACTCGTCCAACAACATCACCCCGGCCATATCCGCACCCGGCACCGTCGCCACCACCTGAGCGCAGACCCCCTGCAGCAGCGCGTCCACACACGTCTGCGACAACAGCAGCTCACGGAACGTATCGAACCCCACCGGTTCGGGGTTGTTATCCGAGCGCCCGTCAGCGACGCGCGAGCTCTCGTTCATGCCATCACCACATTCGTCGAAGTGCGCCGCAAGGGTGCGCAGGGGAAATCGACGGCGATGACTTCACCGATTGAGTTGTATGAGCTTACGACAAACGCCACAGGGCCCCGCCCACCAGGTCTCGGTGTCGGGGCCCCGCATCGCTACCGCGACTTGACCAGCAGAATCTCCACCGGGATCTCGAGCAGCAGACGCTGAACCGTCTGGCCCATCAGGAACTTGCCGACGGCGCTGCGGTGGCGTGAGCCAATGACCACCAATTCGGCGTCGACTTTCTCGACCAGGTCGACAAGGGTGGTCGTCGAGTCCGGATCGGGTAGGGCCGCCTCGACACGCGCCCCCGGCGCGAGCGCGTGGACCGCCGTTTCGACTGCGACGAACTCCTGCGCCTGTACTCGGGCCTCCAGCGAACCGGACAGAGCGTGGATGACCACGAGTTCGGTTCCGCGGTTCTGCGCTTCCCGCTTGCCTGCGGCGAGTGCGCTCCTACCCTCGTCGGAGTAATTGTGGACGACTGCAACGGACATGGAAGTGCCTTTCTCGAAAAGGGAGTGAGCGGGATCAGCCGAACGGAATCTGGCCGATGGCAACCGCGACCACCAACATGGTCAACGAGACGACCGCTGCACGCCACAGAACCTTCTTGTGGTGGTCGGCGAGAGAAACACCGGCAAGCGTGACGAGCAGCAGGATCGCAGGAACCAGCGGGCTCTGCATGTGCACGGCCTGACCGGTGATCGACGCCCGCGCCATCTCGACCGGCTCGATGCCGTACTGCGCAGCGGTTTCGGTGAGCACCGGAAGGACACCGAAGTAGAAGGCGTCGTTGGTCATGAAGAACGTCAGTGGCATGCTCAACACACCCGTGATCACGGCGAGGTAGGGCCCGAGAACATCCGGAATGACGTTCATCAACCAGGACGCCATTGCCTCGACCATGCCGGTTCCCTGGAAGACACCCGTCAGTATCGCCGCGGCGAGCACCATCGCCACGACCGACACGATCGACGACGAGTGTCGCGCAATCGCTTCGCCCTGCTCCTTGACTCGCGGGAAGTTGACCGTCAGCGCAATCGACGCGGCGATCATGAACAGCACCGGGATCGGCAGGATGTCCATGACGAGGACGACGAGCAGAACAACCGTCAGAGCCGCGTTGAACCACAACAGTTTCGGCCGCAGTGTCGTGCGCTCGGGATCGAGTCCGCCCTCCATGAAGCCGCCGGTCTCGCCGCCCCCGCCTTTGCCGTTGTCGCCGCCGCCTCCGGTACCGCCGCCACCGCCTGTGCTTTCGGTCTTTCCCGACGCCGAAGCACGCACCAACTGCGGCTCGTACACCAACTTGCCGAGACGCCTGCGCTCGACGATTCCGAGGTGAACGGAGAACAGCAGCACGATGACAAGGCCTGCGATCAGTGACGGAACCATCGGGACGAACACGTCCGACGGGGAGATCCCGAGGGCAGAAGCTGCGCGAACTGTGGGGCCGCCCCACGGAATGATGTTCATCGTCGCGTTGGACAGACCCGCCACAACCGTCAGAATCACCGGGCTCACACCGAGTTTGAGGTAAAGCGGCAGCATCGCCGACGTGACGATGATGAACGTCGTCGACCCGTCACCGTCGAGCGAGACAACCATCGCAAGAACCGCGGTACCGACCACGAGCCGCATCGGATCGTTGCGGACAAGGCGCAGGATGCCCTTGACCAGTGGATCGAACAACCCGACGTCGATCATGATGCCGAAGTAGATGATCGCGAAGAACAACAGGGCCGCCGTGGGCGCGAGAGACTCGATACCGTCGGTGATCATGTCTCCGATGCCGAGTCCGGCGCCGGCCATGAGACCGAACGCCACCGGAACCAACGTGAGGGCGACGACCGGCGTCGCGCGCTTCGTCAGGATCAGATACATGAAGACGGCAACCATGAGGAAGCCCATTATCACGAGCATGGGTGTACTCCTTTTGTGTTCGAGCAGGGCGAAAGAAAAAAGCCTGTCGGCGTTACGTGGTCGGACCGGGCAGGGTCCGGGCAACGAAAGCTGCCTGTTCACCGAGGAATTCGGCGAACGGAGTATCGGTCAGGACGGCACTGCGCCATCCGTTTCTGACGAGAATGTCCTGCCAGGCCGCGGACGCGTCGAGCTCACGTATGCGGTTGGTCCAGATGTCGACCTCGTCTGCTGTGAGGCCTGGCGGAGCGAGCAATCCCCGCCAGTTGGCGAAGACGACGTCGACGCCTGCCTCGCGAGTGGTCGGGGCATCGACCACCTCGATGCGCTCGGCGGAGCTGACCGCCAGTGCCCGAACGGTTCCCGCGGCAATCTGATCGAGGTACTCGCTGACGCCCGTGGTTGCGACGTCGACGTCCCCGGTCAGCAACGCAGGGAGAAGCTGGCCTCCGCCGTCGTACTGGCGGTACTGCGACGCCGCCGCGTCGACGCCGATCGCACGGGCAAGCAGGATGCGGAACAGCCCGTCGGGGCCGCCTTCTGCGGAACCGCCGGCGAACCGGAGCGCTGCCGGGTTGCTCCGCCAGGCCGCGACGAGATCGGCCATCGACCGAATAGGTGAATTAGCGGGTACCAGAACAACTTCGGGCTCTTCGAGGATTTTCGCGATGGGTGTGACCTCGGAGATGGCGTGATCGGACGGGCTCGTCTCGAGTGTGCCGATCAAGCCGAGTCCCATCACCATCGCGAGGTCGGGATTGCCGCTCTCGAGGGCGATGCGTCCGAGGCCCACCACACCGCCGGAGCCGGGCAGAACGACGACGTCGTAATCCGTACCGGAGTTCTCGGACGTCAGGGCCTGGGTGAGATTCCGGGCGGTCAAATCGTACCCACCGCCGGCGTCCGACGGGACGACGAAGCGGACGCGCTCGTTACCTGCCGCCCCGGTGAAGACTGCCGGTTCCGATCCGCAAGCGCCCACGAGAACGGCCACCGACACGCACAGGGCGGCGGCTGCAGTTCGAAGTCTCATCGTG
>NZ_JBAWFH010000426.1:0-10341 GCF_049591685.1 Rhodococcus sp. (in: high G+C Gram-positive bacteria)
GCGGGAGACAGCCCTGGGCGTGAAGACCGACGACACCAGTTTGCGGTATCGGGTGTGCTCGGGCGGCTCCACCGAGAGCAGCGACGGCGGCTTCAACGGATGCAGCGCCTTCGACCGCGTTTTGCTCTCGATGTAGCGCAGCGGCCCCGGCAGACTGGCACCGAACTGGGTGACCCGGAGGTCGTCCGAGCGCAAGAGGTCGTGCACCACCCGGTGGGTGACGGTGATGTTGGAGATGCGAGTTTTCACCAACGGCCCGGACGCCCGAATCTTCTCGAACACCTGACGCGGATCGGCGCGCGTCGCCGGGTCTGCCACAAGCATGGCTTGCAGATCACCCGCCTGCGCGGCCTTCCTTGCGCCGTATCGCACCACCGCGTGCGCGGCCACCCACCTGATCCGATTCTTCATGGTGCCCCCTCCTCCATGCGCGCCGCACTCACCAGATCTTGACGCGCTCCTCCGGCTCCAAGTAGAGCGCATCACCAGGCTTCACATCGAACGCTTCGTGAAAACTGTCCAGATTGCGTACTACGCCGTTGCAGCGGAACTCCGGCGGCGAGTGCGGGTCGACGGCCAGCCTGCGAATGGCCTCCTCGTCGCGCGCCTTGGTGCGCCACACCTGCGACCAGCCGAAGAACACGCGCTGCAGACCCGTCAAACCGTCGATGACCGGTGCATCCTCCCCGCCCAGTGCGATCTCGTATGCGGTGACGGCAATGGACAGCCCGCCGAGGTCGCCGATGTTCTCGCCGATGGTGAACTCGCCGTTGACCTTGTGGCCGGGCAGAGCCATGGGCTCGAACTGGTTGTACTGCGCGATGAGCGCGGAGGTGCGTTTGCCGAACTCGGTGCGGTCGGAGTCGGTCCACCAATCGACCATGTTGCCGTCACCGTCGTACTTCGCGCCCTGATCGTCGAAGCCGTGACCGATCTCGTGCCCGATGACGGCTCCGATTCCGCCGTAGTTGGCGGCGTCGTCGGCGTCGGCATCGAAGAACGGCGGCTGCAGAATGGCCGCGGGAAAGACGATCTCGTTCATGCCCGGGTTGTAGTAGGCGTTGACGGTTTGCGGCGTCATGAACCACTCGTCGCGGTCCACCGGACCGCCCAGCTTGTCGAGATCACGCTGGTACTCGGCGACATATCCGCGGCGGTAGTTGCCGAGAAGGTCGCGCGGGTCGATCCGAAAAGCGGAGTAGTCACGCCAGCGGTCGGGGTACCCGATCTTCGGGGTGAACTTGTCGAGCTTGTCGAGCGCCTTGCGGCGAGTCTCCGGGCTCATCCATTCGAGTTCGGTGATGTTGCGACGGTACGCCTCTCGGAGATTGTCGACGAGCACCTGCATGCGGCTCTTCGCATCGGCCGGGAAGTGCCGTTCGACGTACAGCTTGCCGACGGCCTCGCCCAGCAGGTCCTGCACGAGGGACACGCCGCGCTTCCACCGCTCGCGGTTCTCCTCCGTTCCGGTCAGCGTCTTGCCGTAGAACGCGAAGTTCTCGTCGACGATCGCCGACGTTAGGTATGGAGCTCGGCCGTGCACGATGCGCCACGCCAGCCATGCCTTCCAGTCCTCGATGTCCTCCGATGTCCACAGGCCGGTGAAGGTACTCAGGAACGAGGGTTGGCGGACGACGATCTCCGCGAACTGCTCCGCTGTGCCACCCAGACCGGAAACCCAAGCTGCCCAATCGAACCCGGCGTCGAGTGCATCGAAATGGACGAGGTTGTAACTCTTCTCGGCGTCGCGACGCGCCACGACGTCCCAGTGCCCGGCTGCAAGCTTGGTCTCGAGGTCGAACACGCGCTGCGCGTCGTACGACAATCCTGCGAGGGAGAACATCGTCGCGATGTGCGCGAGGTATGCGTCACGGATGCCCGCGTAGTTCTCTTGTCGGTAGTACGACTCGTCGGGCAGGCCGATGCCGGACTGAGAGAAGTGAACGAGGTATCGCGTGGAGTCCTTCGCGTCGGTGTCGACGTAGTGGCCGACAGCGCCCCCGACGCCGGTGCGCTGCAGTGAGCCGAGCACCCGGGCGAGTGCCGAGAGGTCGGCCGCATCCGAGACGGCGGCGAGCTCGTCGGCGACAGGTGTGAGGCCGGCAGCCTCGACGGCGTCCGCGTCGAGGAAGCTGGAGTAGAGGTCGCCGATTTTCTGGGCGTCCGATCCGGCCGGCGGGTTGGACGCTGCCGCTTCCTGGATGATCGTCCGAACGTCTTCCTCGGCCTTGTCGTACAGCGTGCGGAATGCGCCGTCGACCGCGCGATCGGCAGGAATGGCGTACTCGTCGAGCCACTTGCCGTTGACGTGTACGAACAAGTCGTCCTGCGGGCGCGTGCCCTCGTTTCGGTAGCCGAGATCGATCCCCGAGTTCAGTACAGAAGTCATGCACCCCATCTTTACACTCCGGGGCGCCGAGCGGCCTGTTGCACTGCAACCGACCGCGCGGTTCGGTTCTACTGCCCGAGGCGGGCGTGCATTTCCCACACCAGGATCTCGGCCGACTCGGATGCGTGAACACGCTGCCCGCCAGAGGAACTCATGCGCACCGCATCACCCTCGTACAGCTCGCCCACGCCTTCCATCTGCACCGTTCCCTGGCTGACGAACACGTGCAGGTACGGCGCTTCCGGCAGCGACACGGGTAGGCCGGGGTGCAAGCGGGCAACGTGCAGCGCCGCCGCCTTCTGTGAGATACGGATGGCCGACTGGCCATGATGCTTCTTCATGCCCGACGCGACGGGAACCAGCCCGCCGCGCAGCAATTCGTCGTCGATCTCGAGTTGCTCGTAACCTGGATCGATACCGGGCGAATCGGGCACGACCCACATTTGCACGAACCGAACAGGTTCCTGGTGGGTTTCACCGGTCAGCCGCCACGAGTCGTTCTTCTCCGAGTGCATGATGCCTTTGCCCGCGCTCATGCGCTGGGCCAGCCCGGGATAGATGACACCGGAATGTCCGATCGAATCCTGATGCACCAGTGAACCCTTGGTGACCCAGGTGACGATCTCCATGTCACGGTGCGGATGAGTCTCGAAACCCTGACCGGCAGTGACGATGTCGTCGTTGTTGACGAGCAACAGGCCGTGATGGGTGTTGTCCGGGTCGTAGTGCTGACCGAACGAGAACGAATGCTTCGAGTCGAGCCATGCCACACGGGTTTTGAGACGATCGCCGGCCCGATGAACATCGATGTGGGGTATCGGCGAGCGAGGGAAAGATTGTGGAGCGGACATGAAACCACTCTACGAGCCGTGTACCCGGGGATGTCAGCTCGTCTCATAACGTTCGCGCGACGAAACAACCGGCGAAACAGCCATGGACGCCGTGGTGTGTGGCATGACCGCCGATCGGGTACCTGCCGGGTGGGAGTAATGCGTGCTGCGCGGTACACCGGCTCGATCGTTAAGGTTGAACACACCAGCGAATTGCGGAGGCGAGAGAACTCGATATGACCGATTCGACACGCGTGACCACGGTGGATCTCGAAACGGCCCTACTCGGATGGATTCCCCAACAGCGTTGGTTCGCAGCGAAGGGGTCGAAGCTGGTGTCCCTGACGATTGCCGCGCGGGTGCATCTCGGCTCGCGGGCAGGTGTCGACGCGGAGCACCTGCTGGTCGACATCGGTCTCGACGCACCGGTCTCCGACGGCGGACGGGTGCAGCGGTACCAGGTACCGCTCGGGTTCCGCGAAACGCCCGCCGACGGGTCGGCCGACGAGCTGGCGGCCTGGGCCCTTCCGCTTCCTGAAGGCGGCGTCGCCGAGGTGTACGACGGACTCCGCGACCCCGTCATCATCTCGATGTACGGCGATCTGCTCGCCGCTGCCGATACCGTCGGACCCGTCGCATTCCGAACGGTGCCCGGCGAGACCGTCGACTCGTCGATGACCGGCCGAGTACTGGGAGCAGAGCAGTCCAACACCTCGGTGGTTCTCGGCGAAACCCTGCTGCTCAAGCTTTTTCGACAGATCTCACCCGGCATCAACCCGGATATCGAATTGCACCGCGCGCTCGCCGAGACCGGATGCGAGAACGTCGCGCCTCTGCGGGCATGGTTGGAAGCCGAGATCGACGGCGAAGTGTCCATGCTGGGAATGGCCCAGGATTTCGTGGTCGACTCCGCGGAGGGATGGACCACCGCGTTGGCGTCGGTGCGGGACCTGCTCGCCGGTGATCTCGCACCGGAGGATGCTGCCGCCGACTTCGCGAGCGAGGCCTTCGAACTCGGCGTTGCAGTGGCCCGCGTGCACGCCGACCTGGCCCGGCAACTCGGCACCGACAAGCGCAACTCGACGGCCTCCGTCGACGAAATCCTCGGCCGCGTCGAAGCAGCCGTCGACGCGGTTCCCGAGTTGGCCGACCACTTGCCGGCGGCGCGCACACTGATCGCGCGGGCCGAAGCCGCAGGCACCACGACCGTCCAGCGCATTCACGGCGACCTTCACCTCGGGCAGGTTCTTCGTACGCCGACGCACTGGGTGCTCATCGACTTCGAAGGCGAACCGGCCAAGACGCTCGAGGAGCGGCGCCAATCGGACAGTCCGCTACGCGATGTGGCCGGAATGCTTCGTTCGTTCGATTACGCCGCCCACCACCTGCTGCTCGGAGACGAGACCGCGACGCCGCAAACGTACGACCGGGCCACCGCTTGGGCCCAGCGCAACTCCGACGCGTTCTGCGACGGATACGCCTCCGTGACGGGTAGCGATCCACGTAGCGAAGCCGCGCTGCTCGGTGCCTACGAGCTGGACAAAGCCGTCTACGAAGCGGTGTACGAAGCCCGCAACCGGCCGACCTGGCTGGACATCCCGATGCGGGCCATCAAGCGCCTCGCGTAAGGCGGCTTCGCCGCCCGTGTTCACTTAGTGTTGTTGGAACCACCTTTTGTGCGCACGGGCGCCGGAGGCGCATATTCGGCGGGGATCGAACCGAGTCGTCCTGCTTGGAAGTCCTCGAACGCCTGGAGGACCTCGGACTTGGTGTTCATGACGAACGGTCCGGCCATGGCAACGGGTTGGCGGATGGGCTTGCCGCCGAGGACGAACACTTCGAGGGACTCGTGCTGCCGTTCCGACGCGGCGAGGTCGATGGTGTCGCCGCGGCCGAGGACTGCCGTCCGGCCCATGGAGATCGGCCGCCGATCGGGTCCGACGGTGCCTTCTCCGGCGAGGACGTAGACGATTGCGTTGAAGTCGCGCTTCCACGGAAGCGACACCGACGCACCGGGCGCGATGGTTGTGTGGCTGAGCGCGATCGGCGTGTAGGTCGATCCGGGGCCCTGGTGTCCGGCTATTTCGCCGGCGATGATGCGGACCAGTGCACCGCCGTCGCTGCTGGAGAGCAGTGCGACCTTGTTGCCGGTGATGTCCTGGTAGCGGGGCTGGGCGAGCTTGTTCTCCCGCGGCAGGTTGACCCAGAGCTGGACGCCGTGGAACAAGCCGCCGGACATCACGAGGTGCTCGGGCGGGGCTTCGATGTGCAGGATCCCGGCGCCCGCGGTCATCCACTGGGTGTCGCCGCCGGTGATGCTGCCACCGCCGCCGCCGGAGTCCTTGTGCTCCATGATTCCGTCGATCATGTACGTCACCGTCTCGAAGCCGCGGTGGGGATGCCACGGCGTTCCCTTCGGCTCGCCGGGCGCGTAGTTCACCTCGCCCATCTGGTCCATGTGGATGAACGGGTCGAGATTCGTGAGATCGATGCCTGCGAATGCACGACGAACGGGGAATCCTTCGCCCTCGTACCCGGTGGGTGCGGTGGTGACGGACTTGACCGGGCGGGCGACGGCGGTGGCGTCGGGCAGCGGTATGCGGGGAAGGGCAAGGATGTTGTCGACCGTTACAGCGGGCATCAGAGGTCTCCTGGAGTCTTTAGTTGATTCGTCAACTACCTCTGATGGAACAGTACCGCGCCCGGGATATTCCCGCGCCGATCGCACCCCGTCAGGCCCTGGGCCCTTACAGTGGGGTCGGCAATAAGCCCGGGACGGGGCGGTCCGGGGCAAGAAAAGGGTGGACGTGGCGCAGACGCAGGTGAGCCGTCGAGCGTTTCTGACGACCCTTCTTCTCGCACCCACGTTGACCGTGGCGGCCTCGCGCACAGCGTCCGCAGCGCCCACTCCCGAGCCGATGGACCTCGGCGATGTATTGGTACTGGCGGGTAAGCCGACCGATCACCTGTTGGTGCTGCTCGAAGTGCGCATCGACGGAACCATCGGTCTCGTCATTCCCCGCGCCGAAGTCGGGCAGGGGTTGACCACGTCGATGGCGATGCTCGTCGCCGACGAACTCGATGTCGATGTGAGCGTCATCGACACCACGCTGGCCGATGCCCGCCCGGAGTTGCTGTTCAATCAGCTCACCGGCAGTTCCAATTCGATGCGGTCCATGTATTGGCCGGTGCGCCATGCTGCCGCAGGGGTCCGTGCGCGGTTGATTGCCGCCGCAGCCCTGCGCTGGGCCGTTCCACCGTCGGCCGTCTCACTGTCTGCGGGCATGTTGACGGCTGCGGACGGTCGTACGACGGGTATCGGGGACCTTGCCGTTGCGGCTGCCGATCCACTCCTGAAAGTCGTGTCGCCACCCGCGACGGGACCGACCGGCCGTGTCGTCGGCACCCCCACGCGCCGCACGGATGCCCGGGCGATGGTGACGGGATCGCTGCGCTACGCGCTCGATCTCGACGTTCCGGACGCCATGCCGGTGGTGGTACGCAGGCCACCGTCGATCGGGGCGGCGGTACTGGAGGTCGACGAGAATGCGCTGCGGTCGATGCCCGGCGTGCTCGACGTGGCTGTCGTCCCGACGGGTGTCGCCGTCATGGCGGACACGTTCGGCCAGGCTATCGACGCCGCAGCCACGGCCGACGTGCGCTGGGATGCGGGACCTGTCGAGGGGGAGAACGACGACACGATCCGCCGTCGCCTGCGCGATGCGGTGACACCGCCCACGACGACCGGCGATCTCGACGCCGAGTTCGACGCCGAGTTCGACTTCGCCTTCGTCTCCCACGCGGCCATGGAAACCAATTCCGCTGTCGCCGACGTCAGGTCCGATTCCGCCGAGATCTGGGCGTCGATGCAGACTCCGATCGTCGCGAAGCAGGTGATCGCGCGTGTGCTGGGACTGCCTGTCGCCGCGGTGACGGTGCACGTCGTGCACGGCGGTGGGTCGTTCGGGCGACGCTTGTTCTTCGACGCCCCACTCGAAGCGGCCCGTATCTCGAAGGCGATGGGCAGGCCGGTTCGTCTGATGTGGACGCGTGTCGACGACATGCGGCACGGGCGAGCGCGGCCGGCGTCGCACCACCGTTTCAGGGTCCGTACCGAGGGACAGGCCGTGGTGTCGTTCGAGCACCGCGCGGCGTCGATCTCGACGGACTTCTCGCACGGTCTCGGCGAGATGTTGACTGCATCGGGATCGAGCGGATCGGGGCGGTCGGTGTTCGCGCGTACCGTGTCCACCCCGTACGACTTCGGATCCGTCTCGGAATCGTTGACCGAGGTCGAGCTCCCGATGAACACCGGCAGCTGGCGTTCGGTGTATTCGGCGAACAGCCGCGGCGCCGCGGAGGTCGTCGTCGATCGCATCGCTGCAAAGCTCGGTGTGGATCCGGCGGAATTCCGTCGATCCAGGTTGGCCGACCCTCGTCATCGCGGTGTTCTCGACGCCGTCGTGGCCGACAGTGGTTGGGGTTCGGCGATGCCCGACGGTTGGGCTCAGGGAATCGGTTTCCACGCCGAGTACCGCTCGTGCACGGCGTGTGTCGTCGACATCGACGCGACCGATCCGTCGCGTCCACGCGTGCGCCGAGCCGTCGTTGCCGTCGATGTCGGGAAGGCGATCAACCCGTTGGGATTGCAGGCGCAGATGCTGGGCGGACTGACCGACGCGATCTCGACGACGCTGCAGGCCGGGTTGCACATCGACGGTGGCCTCCCGCTCGAGGGGAGCTTCAGCCAGTTTCGCTACGCCCGGCAGCGTGACTCGCCGACGGATGCGCGGGTGATCGTGCTCGCCAGCGGCGACGACCCCGGGGGCGCCGGTGAGCTGGGCGTTCCGGCTGCGGTCGGTGCCGTAGCCAACGCCTACGCACGTGCGACGGGGATCGATGTGCGGTCGTTCCCCATCCGTTTCGATGTGGATTTCGAGCCGTTCCCACGATGAAAGGTTCTTCGTGCACGAATTCAGCGTGAACGGGCAGACCGTGAGCGTCGACGCACCCGACGATCTCGCGTTGCTGTGGGTGCTGCGAGACAAGTTGGGCGTGCGGGGGCCCAAGTACGGGTGCGGCATCGGCGTCTGTCACGCGTGCACGAGCCACCTCGACGGCGAGGAGATGCTGCCGTGCACCACTCCGGTGTCTGAGGTGGAGGGACGCGAGGTCACCACCATCGAGGGTCTGGCTGCCACCGCACACAGCCCCGACCTCGACGCGCTGCACCCGGTGCAGCAGGCCTGGCTGGAGGAAGACGTCGCGCAGTGCGGCTATTGCCAGCCGGGCCAGATCATGGCTGCAGTTGCGTTACTCGAGCGCACCTCGAATCCCACCGACGAGGACATCGACCGGATCGAGAACGTGTGCCGGTGCGGCACGTACTTTCGGATCCGGCAGGCCATCCAGAGGGCTGTCCGACTCCGCGACGCTAGCGAGTGAGGGTGCCCAGGTCGACGGGTAACTGAATGCCTGTCACGTGTCGTGCTTCGTCGGAAGCCAGCCACGCGACCGCTGCCGCGATGTCTTCCGGCTCGCTCACCGGATCGGGCAGTGAACCCATGAAGATCGGTCCCAGCGTGGCACCGTGCTCGCCGATGAGTTCCATCATCTCGTTCGGTTGCATCCCGGTGGCGACACCGTGCGGGTGGACGGTGTTGACGCGGATGCCGTACTGGCCGAGCTCGTTGGCCATCGAACGGCACAGTCCGACCGTGCCGTGCTTGCTCGCCGCGTAGTGGGCGAGAAACGGCAGCCCGCGCAGCCCGGCGACGGAACTCGTCATGACGATCGCGCCGCCGGTGCCCTGTTCGAGCAGGATCGGAACGGCGGCCTTCACGGTGAAGAACGTGCCAGTGAGGTTGACGTCGAGGGTCTCCCGCCACTGCTGCGGCGTGATCTTCCACGACATGGCCGCGGAGCAGATGCCGGCATTTGCGATGACGACGTCCAGGCGACCGAGCTCGGCCACTCCGCCTTCCAAGGCCGCGGACACCGCGTCGAAATCGCGCACGTCCGTCTGGGAGGCAACGATTCGACGGCCATGCGCTTCGACTGCCGCCACTGTCTCGGCGAGGTCGGCCGGAGTTGCTCCCGGGTACGACGTCGACTCGAACTCGTCGCAGATGTCGATGGCGATGATGTCGGCGCCCTCCGATGCGAGGCGAACAGCCTCTGCCCTGCCCTGTCCCCGAGCCGCACCGGTGATGAACGCGACCTTGCCCTCGAACCGTCTCGCCATCGTTCGGACGCTACCTCCGCAGACGCGTCGGAATGTGAGATTCGGGGTGCATTCGACCGATACTGGGGCGGCCAGTACGGTAAGGGGCGACACGGGAGGTATGCACTTATGGAAAGTATCGGCGCGTTCATCGGAATCGTCGTTGTGGTTCTGACCATCGTCGTGGTCGTCGTCGGCTGCGCGATGCTGTTCCTGGCTTCGGTGAAGCCGGATGTCATGAACTTCGACCTGACCCGTCGCTCCCGCAAGAAGAACGAAGGCGTCGAGTTGAACAAGAAGACGTCCTAGAGACGTCGGTCACAATCCGGCATACTTGTCGGACTGTATCGGTTGTATGGGACGTCACGGGCGGCTTCGTCGTTCGGACAGGCAACTGGAGACATCGTGAGCAGTTCGGTGAGCACGCATCCGCAGGCCGAAACGTGCGGCCCACGGCTCAGGGCGCGATTTCTCGGTGAGTCCGCGGTAGCTCAGTTCGTCCGGTTCGTCTTCGTCGGTGCGACGAGCAACATTCTCTACGCGGGATTGTTCGTCGCGCTCGCATCGCTCGGATCCTTCGTCGCCAACATCGTCGGTATCGTCGCCAGCACCGTCTTGGCCAATGAACTTCACCGTCGGCACACCTTCCACGCGGCGCAACGTGTCGGCTGGTTCCAGACGCAGTGGGAGGCAGGCGGACTCGCCCTCGTCGGGCTTGCTCTCGGCACCGCTGCTCTCGCCGCGGTACACGTGCTCTTCCCCGGCGCCTCGTCGGCCTTCCAGATCGTCGCCGTCATCGCTGTCAGCGCAGCCACCGGGGCGTTGAGATTCCTCGCCCTCCGCGGCTGGGTTTTCTGACCTACTGTTTTCCGGGTTGTGACCCTCACTCGACGCTAGGC
>NZ_JBAWFH010000427.1:0-1840 GCF_049591685.1 Rhodococcus sp. (in: high G+C Gram-positive bacteria)
CTCCAGCACCGTCTCGTCCATGCCAGCCGCGGGCACCCATCTAACGAGATCACCTGTGCGATAAAGCCTTTTGCCACCATCCTCGAAGGGGCTGGCCACAAAGCGCTGGGCCGTGACAGCGACCTGGCCCGCGTACCCCCGTGCCAGCTGCTGACCGGAAACGTACAGCTCACCCACAACGCCGATCGGTACGGGCCGAAGTGCGCCGTCCAGGACAAACATCTTCGTGTTCCAGACAGGGGATCCGATCGGCACTGACGACGAGACCGAGCCCTCAAACGCTTGGTGGGCCACCTGGACCGTGGTCTCGGTCGGACCGTACACGTTTCGGACGTCGACCCGGCCATCGAAACGTGCAGCCTCTGCCAACGAGGTCGGCAACCGCTCGCCGCCAGCCACTATCATCCTCAGCGTGGGGCAGTGCTCGATCTCGACATGCGCGCATACGACCGCGAGAACCGACGGTACGAACTGTGCAACAGTGACGCCGTGGTCCGCCATAGCGTCAGCCAAGTATTGCGGGTCGCTGTGCCCATCGGGACGGGCAACGATAAGCTTGGCGCCCACTTGAAGTGGCGCGAAGATTTCCCACAACGACGCGTCGAAAGTGAACGGCGTCTTTTGGAACACCACATCCGTACCGGTGAGAGCGAACTCCTCACAGAGCCAGTTCAACTGGTTAGCGAGCGCACCGTGCGAGACTGCGACGCCCTTCGGCCGGCCGGTCGATCCGGACGTGAACATGATGTACGCAAGATTTGCAGATCTCAACGCACTCGAACGATTTGCATCGCATAAAGGCGAGCTGGAGTATTCGGAGAGATCTAAAGTGTCGACCTGCACCACGCGAGTGGTCGGGTGAGAGAAGTCGGCGGATATCTCGGACAGAATCAGCAACGGGTCGGACGAGTCGATGATGTGGTCGAGCCGTGCGCGGCCTTGCCCGGTATCAATCGGAACGAAGGCACCGCCCGCCTCCAGCACTGCATAGATCGACACCATCATATTGATGGAACGCGGCATCGCGATTCCGACGGTAACCTCCGGCCCGACGCCAAGGTTGGTCAGATGCCGGGCCAGCCGAACGAACTGCGTTCTAAATTCCCGATACGAATAAACCGCGCCGTGGGACTCCATGGCGGTGACGTCCGGAGTGTCGAGCGCCTGTAGGTGAAACTCGTTTATCACGGGGACGAACGGAGAAACCACTGTCGTCCCATTGTCCGCGAGCTCGATAGCGACGCGCTCCGACGGGATGATCAGGTCGACGTCGCCTATTTTTTGCGCAGGAGTGCCGACGAGTTGGGTTATGAGGTGCTCCAATCGCACACCAAACCGCTCGATTGTTGATCGATCGAACAACTCTGTTGCGTACGTTAAGTCGACATTCCAACTTGCGGAGTCACCCGCCTCATGATCGGAAATGGTCACCTGTAGATCCATTTTCGAGAAAGCCGAGTCGAAGTCGACGCCCTGCACGGTGAGGCCTGGCAGTTCGATCTCGGACCGTGCCAAATTCTGGAATGTAAGCAATATCTGAACCAGAGGAGGTCGGCTCTGTGAACGCGGCGGATCGAGAAGCTCGACCAATCGTTCGAACGGCACATCCGAATTCTCGAAAGCGTCCAGGTCGAAAGCACGGACCCGCTCCAATACGTCGAGGAAGGTGTCGTGCGCATCGATGCGGGTGCGGAGAACGAGAGTGTTCACGAACATTCCGATGACGTCGTCGAGTTCCGACTGCCCTCGGCCGGCAACCGCGGTGCCTACCGCCACATCGTTCGCGCCTGTCAGTCGCGACAACAACGAGGCCAGTGCGGCATGCAACACCATGAACGGT
>NZ_JBAWFH010000428.1:0-2491 GCF_049591685.1 Rhodococcus sp. (in: high G+C Gram-positive bacteria)
CGGCAGGGCGGGCGGCGCGGGGAGCGCGGGTTCGGACGATCCGAGGCCCGGTACTTCGGGTCCGCCCGGCCACAGGGGTGCCGCATGAGCGGGTGCGACGAGAGATGCCGTCCCAAGGGCGACCACCGCGGCAGCGAAAGCCGACCGAACAAAGATACGACGTGAACGAAGTGCCATGACTGTCCCGAACCATCCTTCTTCTCACGCGGCAGAAGCGAAGCCTGCGTAGCGATACGTGCCTCTTCGGCTAGGGCGAACCCAGCACGAACCACAGCCATTAACACACACCGTGTCGGCTAATACCAATCGGGCAGACCCTCCGGCATCGGCACGGTCAGGCCAGCGGAGTCCGCCACGTGGTGACTCCGTCGGACACGCAGATCTGTCCGGTGGTCAAGTTGACGGCGATGCCTGCGCCGGCGTCGCAGCGGACGCCTTCCTCGGCGGTTCCGACGAACGTTTGGCCCCGGACCAGGGACAACGCGAGGGCGTAGTTGCCGGGGTCCGGCGAGACGATGGAGACGGACTCGGGTCCCAGGGACAGTGCCCCGACGCGGCCGGACACCGTCTCGGCGGCTGCCACTCCCCCGGAGTGGGCGAAGCCGAATGCGTCGCCGCCCACTTCCCCGCGCGCGAATGCGACACCGTCGAGGGCCCTCGCAACAGCGCGTGACGTCGCGTCGATCCGCGCGCCGCAGGCCGTTGCACCGTCGACCTGTACGGCTTCGACGCCGGGCGCAGCTACGCACGTCAGGTCCGCCGCGTTGGCCGAGGCAGGAGCGAGCAGGGCGTACCCGAGCCCGACTGCGCCTACTCCCACTCCGAGGGCAATCCTTGTTCTGGTGGAGTTCGTCCGTACAACCGTCACGAGAATGCCTTCCGCTGTCGCCGTCCCCGATGCCTGTGTTTGGATTCTGCCACTTCCGGGGATCAATGAGCGGGTCTATGAGCCCAACAGGTAATTCCGTCGACCCCCCCCCGGCGGCAGAACGCGCTTGCTCGGGCGGATCCACCCACCCACCGATGCGGTCGCCGAGAAAAGTGGATGTCCAGTGATCGAATCGCACCTCGCCGTGAGGCGGGCCGTCGTCGTCGTACCCGCTCACGATGAGGAGCTTCTGTTGAACGCGTGCCTGGCGTCGGTCGTCGATGCCGGCAACCGGGTGGACGTGGAGTGCGAACTGGTGGTCGTCCTCGACGCCTGTTCGGACACTTCAGCTGACATCGCTGCGTACTGGTCCGCAGAGGCCGGCGCAACCGTCGTGGCCATCGACCGACGCAACGTCGGCGCTGCGCGCGCCGCAGGATTCCTCGCCGCATCCACCGGGCGGGACACGTGGTTCGCGACGACGGACGGCGACAGCGTCGTCCCGTCCAACTGGCTGGTTTCCCAGCTCGTGCACGCACGCCGGGGCGCCCAGGTCGTAGCAGGCACGGTGGTGACAGACCTCGGAAGCGCCCACCCGTCGTTGACCGTCGCATACGAGGCCGGGTATCGGCACCGGCCGGGCCACCGACACGTCCACGGTGCCAACCTGGGGATGCGTGCCGACGCCTATTGGACCGTCGGTGGCTTCGGCGCCCTCCGCAGCGATGAGGACGTAGACCTGATTTCGCGCTTCGAACACTCGGCCGTGCCTATCTCGTACGTCGCGGACGCCCCTGTTCGTACCTCGGCACGGCGTATTGGTCGCGCGCCCGACGGTTTCGCCGCACATCTGCGTGATCTGGAGTTGGCGGTGGCGCTGTGAACGCAGGTGTGGTCGATCGATTGAAACGATGGGTCGCGGACGAATCGATGGAGCTTCCGCTCCCCGGCGGCGGCTTCACCGACCATCGTTGGTGGTCGTTGGCGGCACTCGGCCGCGAAGACACGGTGCTCGGACGGCTGACCGAGGGTCATGCCGATGCAACGGCCATTCTCGCCGAGCTGGGCGGTCCGGCACCCGAACGCGGCCGTATCTGGGGTGTGTGGGCAGCCGAGCCGCCATCGCCGGTGCTCGAGGCTGCCGAGGGTGCGAACAGATGGAAGCTCACCGGGGTCAAGCCCTGGTGCTCCGGCGCCAACATCTGTACCGACGCCCTGGTCACAGCCCGGGTGGGTAATCGTTCGCGGCTGTTCGCCGTGGACTTGACGCAGCCGGGGTGCAATCCGATCCCGCATACGTGGCATGCCGTCGGGATGTCCAGAAGCGATTCCGGCGCGGTCCGCTTCGACGGCGCCCACGCTGTTCCGGTGGGAGAGGTCGGCGCCTACATCGAACGACCGGGGTTCTGGCATGGCGCGATCGGCGTGGCGGCCGTGTGGTTCGGCGGTGCGTGCGCGATCGCCGACGTGTTGCACACCGCAGTGCGCTCGGGCGCCGACACCCATGCGCAGGCCCACCTCGGTGCAGTTGCCGCGTCTCTGGGCGCAGCATCGAGTGCACTGACGACCGCTGCCGCCGAGATCGACGCCGACCCCCTCGACGAAGCCGGTCGCGGAGCTGTT